>WSZJ01000220.1 GCA_009773755.1 Planctomycetota bacterium
CCGTTTCTGGGCCTAGAGCCCGATTCAAAACTGGTGACCTCACGGTACACCGCGAACGGAGGCCGGCCTTCTCATCCCATCTTTGCCGTTTCCCGCGGCGAGGCGGAACGCAGGGGGGCCCCCGGGCGGCCCCGCAATACCGGCCATGCACCCCGGGAGGCGCCTTCACTCCCGCGATCGGCCAATCCGATACAATCCTCCCACAGCCAGCGGCGCAACTGCGCCGTGACTCCCCCATGCCCCCAGGCATCTCACCTCCAGCCCTGAACGACGACCTCGACCGCAACGACCTCGCGGCCTGCTCGCGCGGCGACCACGAGGCCCTCCGGCGCCTGTGGGACCGCCACGCGGGACGCGTGCAGGGTCTGGCGCTTCGAATGATCCGTCGCCGGGACTGGGCGGAGGACGTCATGCAGGAGACGTTCGTGAAGATCTGGAAAAACGCGAGCACGTTCCGCGGCGACTCCAAGCCCGGCACGTGGATCGCTTCCATTGCGCTCAACGAAGCGCGGATGCGGCTGCGCGGCGAGTCGCGCCGGCCGGCGGAAATGCTGGGGGACGCGGCGGAAGCGGTTGCGGCGCCCGAGGGACCGGAGGAAGACCCGCGGCTCGAGTCGCTTCGCAAGGAGCTCGCGCGCGTCGAGCCGGAAGAACGCGAGATGCTGCTGCTGGCGGCGCAGGGGATCGGCTACGACGAGATCGCGCGCGCGCTTAATCTCAATCCCGACCAGGTGCGCGGGCGGCTGTACCGCGCGCGAAGATCGCTGGCGGACCGCATGAAAGGAAGCGGCGCATGAGCGCGGGCGAATTCAAGTTGAGATCCGGCGAAGAAGCGCGCTGCGAGGACGTGCGGCTCGCGATGGGCGAAGTCCTCGACGGCGTCGCCGACGCGACGGTGCAGTCGGCCGTGGAGGCGCACGTCCGGACCTGCCCGCCCTGCGCGACGGAGATGAACGAGCTGCGAGGGGTGGTCGAGGGCGTTCGCACCCTGTCCAGCGTGCCGCCGCAGCCGGGCGCGTACAAGCCGGTCGAAGAACAGGTCAGAGGCGGGGCGGGGCCGACGGCGGACGAACCGGGATTCTGGGAGAAGCTCCGGAGAATGTTCGGGAAGTGACGCGGCGCGGCTAGCTAGAAGTGGACTTGAATCGTCCGAAGCGCCGGAAGCTGGCGTCAAGTGTGAAGACTTCGCGCAACTTGAGCTTCTCCAACACAACGAAGCTGGTGAAGTTTCAGTCGTCTTCGCTGTTCTACTAACCTCGTATTTCTTTCCACCGTGGCAGTATTCGGGCGGTCGTTTGAGCGATCGGTTGCAGCGAGCCAACGACTGTGATTGGTTCCGACGACAAACGGCGACCACAGAGAGCACAGAGGAAAAGATTTTGCTGTTCTCTGTGTCCTCTGTGGTTGCCGTTGATTTCGGACCGATAGCCGTTGCATATCATTTCCCGAAGATGCGGCGACCGCGCGTGTTTGGTTGCGGCTCGACCGTGCTGAAATCTCTGTGCGCTCTGCGGCATCGTCGTTCCGTTGCAATACCGGCCATGCGCCCGCGCTCGGCTAATCCCCCGCGCGATCGCCGCGCTTGCGGAGTATGCTGACCTCGTGCCGCAATCGACCCGCGACCAGATCGAGCTGCTCATCCGCGCGCGCACCCCGATCCTCTATGCCGTTTCATGGGAGGAGACGCGCGTCCGCGATCTCGTGATGGAGATCGCGAAGCGCAGGAACAAGAAACTCTTTGAATGGTCGGTCACTTCCGGGCTCTCGCCGGCGGGCACGCCGATCCAGGCGGAAAAGGGCCGCTCCCCCGCGACGCGCGACCCGCTTGTCGCCCTCGACCACATCATCGAACAGATGGAACCGGCGCTCTACCTGCTCCACGACTTCCACCCCTTCCTTCAGAAAAACAACTTCGCGGTCATCCGGCGGCTGAAGGAAATCGCAATCCACCTGCGGAACTCTTTCAAGACGGTGATCATTGTTTCCTCCGTCGTCGAAATTCCGCCGGAACTCGAAAAAGAAATCACCGTCGTCGATGTCCCGCTTCCTGGGACCCCCGAACTCTCCGGGCTGCTCGACGGCATCGTGCGCGAAGTCAACGAGGCGCAGAAAATCTCGATCCAGCTGCCGCCTGCCGACCGCGAGGCGCTGCTCAAAGCCGCGCTCGGCCTCACGCTGACGGAGGCAGAGAACGTGTTCGCCAAAGTTCTCGTGCAGAACGGGCGATTGGAAGCGGGGGATGTGACTTCGGTCTTCGCCGAAAAACGGCAGGTGCTGCGCAAGACGGGACTGCTCGAGTATTGCGAGACGCAGGAGGAATTCGGCCACGTCGGCGGCATGGAGAACCTGAAGGAATGGCTGCGGAAGCGGCAGGCGGCGCTGTCCGACAAGGCGCGCGATTTCGGGCTGCCTCCGCCGCGCGGCGTGCTGCTCCTGGGAGTGCAGGGGTGCGGGAAGAGCCTGTGCGCGAAGGCGGTGTCCGCGCTCTGGAAGCTGCCGCTGCTCCGGCTCGACGTGGGCCGGATGTTCGGGAGCTTCGTCGGGTCGAGCGAGGAGAACATGCGCCGCGCGATCCGCATCGCGGAGTCGGTTGCGCCGGCCGTGCTCTGGGTCGACGAAATCGACAAGGCGCTGGCGGGAATCGGCGGATCGGGATCGACCGACGGCGGCACCACGGCGCGTGTTTTCGGGACGCTGCTGACGTGGCTGAGCGAAAAGACGGCTCCAGTCTTCGTCATCGCGACCGCGAACGAGATCTCGCATCTTCCGCCCGAGCTGCTGCGCAAGGGGCGCTTCGACGAGATATTTTTCGTCGACCTGCCGACGGAAGAGGAACGGAAGGACATATTCCGCATCCACATCACGCGCCGAGGGCGCAACGAGAAGCGCTTTGACGTGGCCGCGCTGGCCGCTTCATCGACGGGCTTCAGCGGGGCGGAAATTGAGCAGGCGATCGTGGCGGGGATGTTCGACGCGTTCAGCGCGGGGCGGGAGCTGGAGACGGGGGATGTGTCCCGTGAGCTGGCGGCGACGGTTCCGTTGTCGAGGACGATGGAGGAAGGGCTGGCGAAGCTGAGGGCGTGGGCGGATGGTCGGGCGAGGATGGCTGGGGCGGGGAGAGGACCCACTCGATGACATAAGTTATTGTTAAATAATGACTTAAGAAAATTGAATATTCCGCGTAATTCCCGCCCCTTCGCGGCATCAGACTTACAGGAGGACCACGACCACATGCGCGTCTACGAACTCGTCAAGGACCACAAGTCGGGGAAGTCCAAGGTCGTCTCCTACGAGGAGCGGCCCGACCCCTTCTCAAGGCCCGCGATCCGTCGTCACAGCGAAGACCAGCGCGCCCGCATCGCCTCCCTCAAAGCCTGGTGGGTCGCCCTCGCGTTCGCCTGGCGCGACGACGCCACGCGCCGCCGAATCACCGGCCACGCCCTCTTCTTCCTCGCCCTGTGCGTCATCCCGGTCACCGCCGCCATCTTTACCCTCCTCGGCGAAGTCTCCAGTTTCCGCCCCCGCAGCTGGGACACCGTCTTCGGAATCGCCGTCGGTTTGTGCGCCATCGCCGCCGTCGGCGCCCTCTGGCTCCGCTACGGCCCCGGCAGACGCAACAACGACGATATTTAGCGCGATTCCGCCGCTCGCCCGGCCCCGCAACGCCATAATCACCCCATGGGCCGCTTCTCAAATCTCGAGTTCGAAGGCAGCGAAGAGCGCCGCGAGGAGCAGGCGCCGCAGGAAGCGGCGCGGGACGAGAAGTACTACATCGCGATGGCGAAGGACGCGTTCCGCGACGGCAAGTTCGAGAACGCGCTGAGGTACTACTCGCGCTCGCTGGAATTCGACGCGCGGCTGGCGGACGCATGGCTCGGGCAGGTGCAGGCGCTGATCGAGCTGGAGGAGGCGAACGAGGCGAGGGTCTGGGCGGACAAGGGACTGGAGCAGTTCCGCGACCACGCCGAATTGCTGGCGGCGAAGGGAGTCGCCTGCGGGCGCCTGGGGGAACTCGACAAGGCGTCGGCGCTGTCGGATGCGTCGCTCGAGCAGAAGGGGGAGTCGGCATACCGGTGGCGCGCCCGGGGAGACGTGCTCCTTGCCAGGAATGACCGCAACGAGGAATTCTGCTTCGCGAAGGCGCTCACCGCGGCCGGCGTCCAGGATGCGTGGGAGCCGCTGGCCGTGGGGCGGGTCTACCTGCATTACGAGAAATGGGCGACGGCGGTGAAGCACCTGGAGACAGCGGTGGACCGGAACAAGCAGAGTGCGTTCGCGTGGGTGGAACTCGGGCGCGGCCTGGAAAAGCTCGGTATGAGCGATCGGGCGAGGCAGGCATACCGGAACGCAAAGGACATCGACCCACGGAGGGAAGGAGCGAAGACGTCGGGGGTTGAGGATCCGGGGTTGGTCGCGAAGTTCATCGCCGCCGTGAGGCGGGCGTTTGGCGTGAAGAGGTGACGAGACCGTCATGGCGGTGGAAAAACAACAACGAAACGAAAAACAAAAAAGGAAAATCTAAGAACGAAAACTCCCGGGATCCCAGGCGTCCTCCTGACTCATTTATCGTTTTTTGTTTTTCGTTTTTCGTTTTTTCTTTCGTTGATGCAGTTCTCCCCTCCCCCCGAATCCCGATACTCCCTTCCGCCCCGATAGGTGATGATGCCCCCCGAATGACCATCAACCAGATCCTCAATGCCGCCCGCAAGGCCGGCGCCTCCGACGTGCACATTATCGCAGGCCTGCCCCCGACCTTTCGCGTGAACGGCGAAATCCTGCCGATGAACTCCGACGCGCTCACTTCGAAAGAGGCCGAGCGCCTCCTCCGGGAACTGATCAGCGAACGCCAATGGGAACAGTACGACCGCGAATGGGAACTCTGCGTCTCTTCCCATCGCGACGGCATCGGGCGAATGCGCGTGTCGGTGTACCGGCATGCGGGTTGTGCGGAAGCGGCGATCCGGCTCGCGCACCTGGAGATCCCGACGGCCGAGCAACTCGGTCTGCCGCCGGTGGTGGACGAGATGACCAGGCGCGCTTCGGGGCTCGTCCTCATTACGGGTCCCACGGGCGCGGGCAAGACCACGACGCTCAACTACATGGTCGGGCTGATCAATCGCGAACAGCGCGTCAAGGTCGTCACCATCGAGGACCCCGTCGAATACGTCCACTTCCCCCAGAAGGCCGTCGTCGTCCAGCAGGAAATCCACACGGACGTCGTGTCCTATCCGCGCGCCCTTCGCCACGTTCTGCGCCAGGACCCCAACGTGATCGTCATCGGCGAAATGCGGGACCTCGAGACGATCGAAACTGCGCTTCAGGCCTCCGAGACCGGCCACCTCGTGATCGCGACCCTGCACACGCCGTGGGCGGACCACACGGTCGAGCGCATCGTTTCGGTCTTCCCCGCCGAAAAGCAGAACCTCATCCTCGCCCAGCTCGCCGGCTCCCTCCAGGGGATCGTCGGCCAGCTCCTCCTGCCGCGAGCCGACCGCAAGGGCCGGGTCCTGGCCAACGAGGTCCTCATCGCCAACAACGCAGTCCGCAATCTCATCCGCGAAGGAAATCCGCACATGCTCGGCTCGGTCATGCAGACCTCGGGGCGTGAAGGCATGAAGCCGATGGACTCCTCGCTGCAGGATCTCTACAGCCGCGGCGTCATCACGTGGGATGTCGCGACGAGCCACGCGAGGAATCCGGGGGGATTCAAGAAGGGTGGGAAGGCGGAAT
>WSZJ01000221.1 GCA_009773755.1 Planctomycetota bacterium
GCGGATCCCGCGGCGGGTCCCGCCCTTCGCGCCGAGGCGCTTCTCCTGGCCGCGCGAGCCCAGGAGCGGCTCCTCGACCACGCGAAGGCCCTCGCCCTTGCGGACAGCGTGCTGGCGTTCGCGGAGGATCCGCTTCACCGCGCCGCCGCAATGGCCCGGCGGGCGGCCGCCCTGTTTCATCTGGGAAAATCGGAAGAAAGCGTCGCGACGGCCATGCAGGGAGTGCCCCTGGCGTCGGGCGACACGCCGGGCGACCTTCGCGTCCGCGCCAACCTGTACGAGGTTGCGTCGCGCACGCTCATGAGGCTCGGACGCTCCGCCGAAGCCCGGGAGGCGATCGGGCACGCGCTGGAAGCGGCGCGGAGGTGCGGGCGGCCGCGCTCCTACGCCGAGACGCTCGGCTACTCCGCCTGGATCGAGCTCGAGACGGGGGCGTGGGATGCGGCGCTCTCGGCGTACGGCCTTTCACTGGACATCCGGCGCCGCGTCGGGGACCGCGCGGGAATCGGGGCAGCTTGCCAGGGAATGGCAGCGGTCCTCTACCGCCGCGGCGATTACGAAGAAGCGCTTCGACGCTACGAGGAAGCGCGCCTCATCTACGCGGAGATTGGCGACCGCGGAGGCGTCGCCAATGTCCGCAGCAATGCGGCCGCCATCCTCTTCCAGCGGGGCGATTACGCGGCGGCCCTGGAGTCCTACGAAGAATCGATCCGTATCCGGCGCGAGACAGGCGAGGTTTCGCAGCTTTCGATGGCGATCTGCAACAAGGCCGGAGTTCTCGGGAGTCGCGGTGAATTTGGGGCCGCGAAGTCGGCCTTTGACGAGGCCCTGGCATTGGCCAGGCAGGGCGGAGACCGCTGGACGACGGCGCTCGTGCTGCTCAACCTCTCCATCCTCCAGCACCTGACGGGCGAGAACGCCGCGTCCCTTCGGTCCGCGCGAGAAGCTCAATCGATACGTCGCGAGTCCGGCGACCGTCCCGGCGAGGCCGACTGCCTCGCGACGGCCTCCAAAGCTCTCATCGCGCTGGGAGACCTCGCCGGTGCGGAGGCGGCGGCCTCTGAAGCCCTCGAGATCCGCAAGGAAGTGCGCGACCGGCTCGGACTCGGCGAGAGCTACGGCTCCCTCGCCATGCTCCACTTCCTGGCCGGCGACATCGCGAAATCGCGGAAAGCCTACGAGGAATCCGTCTCGATCTTCCGAAGCCTCGGGCAGCGACGAATGCTCGCGCAGACGCTTCACCACCTTTCCACCGCGCTGCTTGCGGATGGAGCCACGGCGGAGGCGGTCACGACGGCCGCGGAGGGCCTCGCGCTGCGGCGTGACCTCCAGAATCCCGCAGGGTTGCTGGAGGGCCTGGCGGGTCTCGGGAACGCGCTGGCGCTGGAGGGGCGGGAGTCCGAGGGACGGGCAAGGCTGGAAGAAGCGCTGGCCGGGGCGCGCGAGCACGGCGCGCCGCAGGTCGAGGCGTCCGCGCAGTTCGCGCTCGGCGAGATCGAGTCGCGCGCGGGGCGGCCGGCAGAGGCCCTGCGCGCCCTTGACGCCTGCATCTCGATCGCGGAACGAAGAGACTTTTCTACAACTCTCGCCGAAGCCCTTGCGGCCCGCGCCACCCTTCTCGCCGCCGACCACCCTGCCGCGGCGCGCGCCGACCTCGCCCGCGCGAGGGCGCTCCCCCCCGCTTCCTTTCCGAGAATCGCAGCCGCGCTGGCGGCGGCGGAAGCGATGCTGGCGGCTCAGTAACGCGGCGCCGATTCTGTACTATTCGCGAATGCCCTCCGCGGATTCCCGCGAACGAAGAACGGTGGAATCTCAGACGACCGAAGTCGCGTATCTCTTCCGCCACGCGCTTCTGCGCGATGCGGCTTATCAACTCCAGCTCCCCGGCGACCGCGCGCGGCTGCACACGCTGGCCTTTGGGGCGATCGAAGCGCTGGCCGGTGGGCGGCCGCCGGAGCCGCCGCCCCTGGACGCGACGCGCGCCGCACCCTTCCCTTTCCACCCTACCGATCCGTTCGCAATGGACCTCGCCGGTCACGCGCAGCTCGGTCAATCCGGACGCCGCGACCCGGGCTCGAGCGAGAGCGACGCCGCGATGCGCGCCGCGCGGCGGCTCTACCTGCGACGCGCCGCTGAACTCGGCGACAGGGACATGTATGGACTCGACTCCGAGCGCTTCTGGCGGGAACACGCGGAAGAGGTTCACGGTTCTGAACAGGGCGAGTCGCTTCACAGAGCCGGGATCTCCGCCCTGCGTTCCGGCCGGCCGGGAAGCGCGGAGTTGCTGCACGAGTCGGCCCGAGTTGCCTGGCGGACGGCAGGCAATCTCCGGGGCGAGGGCGTCGCGCTCTGCCACCTGGCCAGCGTTTACCGCGTCACCGGGCGGCCCGGAGAGGCGGAGCGTTTCTATGCGGAAGCGCTTGCGATCGCCCGGAAGGTTGGCCATCGCGAAGCGGAGGCGAAAACGCTGGGTGGCCAGGCAGCGCTGCTTCAGGAAACCGGGCGAGTCGCGCAAGCGGAAGACAGGATCGCGGAATCGCTCGCCATCAACCGCGAACTCGGCAACCGCGCGGGCCAGGGCCTTGACCTGGGAAACCTGGGGATCCTGTGCCGGGAAGCGGGGCGGAAGGACCAGGCCGAGCGCAACTTGACGGAAGCTCTCGCCCTGCATCGCGAAGCGGGAGACAGACGCATGCAAGGCGTCGTGCTGACGAACCTCGGCATGCTCTACCGGGAAACCGGACGGATGGAGCAGGCGGAGGGAGTCTTCAGGCAGGCGCTCGCCATCAGCGGCGAAGCGGGAGATCGACGCCATGTGGGCATCACCCTGGGAAACCTGGCCGTCCTCCATTTTCAGAGCAGGCAGGCCGAGCGGGCGGAGACGGAGTACATCGAGGCGCTGGCGATCAGCCGGGAAGTCGGGAACCGTCGTTTCGAAGGAGTGACGATCGGCAACCTTGCGGACCTGTACGCCGATGCGGGGAAACTCGAGCAGGCCGAGAAGTGCTACGCCGAAGCCCTCGCCATACATCGCGAGGTCGGGAACCTGCGCTCGGTCGGAATCGCGTTGGGGAATCTGGCCGCGATCTGCCGGGATACCGGGCGCCTGGAAGCAGCGGAGAAGGGCTACGCGGAGGCGCTCTCCATTCATCGCAAGGTCGGCAATCTCCGCTTCGAAGGCATTCACCTGTGCCTCCAGGCCTTCCTCAGGCTGTCGATCGGCCGAGTCGAGGCAGCGCGAGAGTCTTTCCTCCAAGGGACGACCACTCTCAGAAGGCTCGGCGACGCGCACTCGCTGGAAGACATGTCCACCCGGATGCGGCAGGTCTGCGCAAGAGCCGGCGTGTCCCCGCTCGAAGATAATCCTTCGTGAAAGCGCGAGAGGATTTGCGGGGAAACCGTCTTATGTTGAAGTGACGACCCCCATGCCCGAAGCCGCCTGCCCCCGCTGCCGACAGCCCGTCCCCACCCAGGGCACCCGGGGGGACTCGGCCGTCTGCCCGAAATGCGCGCTTCAGTTCCTGCTCGACGACGGCGCGTTCATGGCGCCGACGCAAATTGCCGATGCGCCGCTTGCCGCGGGCACCATTTTCCAGGGGCTCCGGATCGAAGCCGTGGTCGGGCGCGGCGGAATGGGCGTCGTGTACGCGGCCCTGCAGGCGAACCTGGGCCGGAAAGTCGCGCTCAAACTTCTGTCGCCCTCGCTCGCCGCCGACCCGGATTTCGTCGAGCGGTTTCAGCGGGAAGCGCAGGCTCTCGCGTCGCTCTCTCACCCCGGGATCGTCGGGATCCACGAGTTCGGGTTCGAGGACGGACGTCCCTTCCTCGTCATGGAGTTCGTGGAAGGGGTCAACCTCCGCTCTCTCCTGCGGGATAAGCGGATGGCCCCGGCAGAAGCGCTTCGGCTGGTTCCGCAGATCTGCGACGCGCTCGAGTACGCGCACGGGCGGGGCGTCGTGCACCGCGACATCAAGCCGGAGAACATCCTGGTTACCGCAGACGGCCGCGTGAAAATCGCGGACTTCGGCCTCGCCAAGCTTGCCGACGCGCAGAGCTCCCTGACGCGCTCGGATGTCGTCATGGGTACGCCGCACTACATGGCCCCCGAGCAGGTCGAAAACCCCAAAAGCGTCGATCACCGCGCCGACATCTACGCGCTCGGCGTCGTGTTCTACGAAATGCTCACCGGCGAGCTCCCCCTTGGCCGCTTCGCCGCGCCATCGACGAAAGCCGACGTCGACGAGCACCTCGACCGGATCGTCATGAAGTCGCTGGAGAAGGAGCCGGGGAAGCGCTTCCAGCACGCGAGCGAAGTTTCGCAAGCGCTGAAGGAAGCGCCGGAGGCGAAGAAGGCGAAGTTGCCGCTCGACCAGCGGATCGTGCTGAACCTGATCGCCCTGGCGTTCGTGGCGGGGGCCTGGTACCTGGTGAACCAACTGAGCGGATCTTCGACGAACGACCGGTACGGGTTCGTGATCGGGATTCCCGTCTGCATCGCGGGCGCGTTCTATTTTGCGGCGCATCTCCGGAAACGGGACTGTCCGGAATCGGCGATTGCGACGCTTGGGGGCGCCACGGCGATCCTGGCGTGGGTCATGCTGACTCCGTACGCGGTGTACGACGAAGTCCGCGTGTGGAAGATGAAACGGACGGCGCCGGGGCTGGCGCACGCGACCGCCAAGGAGGTTGAGGCCGGGATGGGGCCGCCTCAGCAGCGTCAACGCGCGGGAACGCTGGGTGAGCGGTGGTATTACGGCAGAAGGCATCCGGGCCAGGGAGACACGACGTACGACCTCGTCCTGGAGTCGACCCCAGGGCGCTATGTAGCGGCGTTCGAAATCTCGCCGGATGGCAAAGTGACGCGGTACTGGGTCCCCAAATGAGCCTCAGCGCCTGGGCGCGAACGCCCAGTCGAGCGCGAGCAGGAGCGCGGCCGCGGCGGCCAGGTAGATCCAGGGCGGAGGCGGTTCCGATTTCGGCGCGGGCAGCTCGCGTCCCGGCGGCGGGTCGACGAGCGCCGACTCCGCGGGATCGAAGAAGTTTACGGCCAGCGGACGCGAGACGCCGCCGCGCGTGAAGACCACGACGCCGGGCTGCGTCGCCCGCCACGGCCCCGCGTGCGGCGACGTCGCCCCCGCTTCCCAGACCTCGTAAGCCCCTTCGAACGGCGTAACCCAGTCGCCGGTCAACGCCGGCGGAAGCGGCCGCTGACGCGAGAGTTCTTCGAGGCAATTGCGGACGAAGAGCGGGAAGGCGGCGAGAAGCGGGAGATTGGAGTCCTCCAGGGCGAACGCGAGCGTGACGCGGTCCGACGTGGCGACGGCGAGGGGCCCGGCGGAGGAGTCGATGAGGACGACGGCGTCCCGGTCGCGCGGGAGCGGCCGGGCGCGCGCCACGCGGAGCCGGGAGAGGTCAAGTCCGCGGAGAAGCGGAAGGTCGGCGGCCCAGGCGGTGACGGCCGGGTTGTCCACCGGCGGGCGAGCGACGGGGGGAGCGATGGTGACGCAGGGGAACGCGGACGGCGCGCACCGGTCGAAAATAAAAACGTCGGCGCCCTTTTCCTTTCCGGGCTCCACAATCCCCGACCCCTCCTCCAGCGCCGGGCCCAGCGCCGCCAGCGCCGATGAGAAGAACGGCGACTTCGCTTCCGGCGCGACAACGAGAACATGCGCGCGACGGAGCGGCGCGACCGCCGCGAAGGCCGCCTTTCGCGCGTCGACGATGCGGTCCCCCAGCGGGTTGCGCCGGAGTCGGACCTCGAGCACGCCGCCTTCGGCCGACTGGAGGGATGCGCGAACGGTCGCGGACTTTCCAGGATCGATTCCCACGAAGGGAATGTCGACAGGATCCTTCCCGAACGACGCCGTGATCCACGGGCTCTGAAGGTGGTCGCCGTAATTCGCGATCTGCAGCACGACGCTTACTTCCGGTGACCCCCACGCGCGCGCCACGTCGAGCGCCTCGATCGCCACGTTTCGAGATTCCATCGAAATCTGCGGCGCGAAGTCCGCCGCGCTTGCCCGGTCGGTCCACGCCACCGTCTTCAGCGCCCCCGGCCGGACCGCGGGGTCCTTCCCGGCCAGCACAAGCGCCCCTTCAACGTCGCCGTTTCGCTCGACCGGCGCCGGCAACTCGGGCAGGTCTTCTCCGCCGCCGCGCCAGCCGCCGAGCGCGCGCGGGAATTCGCCGGCGAGAAAGACGCGGAAGCGGTCGCGCGCCGGCAACGCGCGCACGAACGCGTCGGCGCCCTCAACCGCTTTTTCCCACCGCCCGTCCCGCGCGCCCATCGACGCCGACACGTCGAAGACGAGCGCCCAGTCCGTCCCTTGCGGTCCCGCGGCGCGCGGGCCGGCCCCCGCAAGCGCGAGCGCCGCGCAGGCCGCGAGGTTCATCGCAAGCGATCCCGCGTCGCGGATCGTCCTCCACCCCGATCGAGCCCGCTTCGCCTCCGCCGCCGCGAGCCACGCCTCCAGATCGGGCACCACGACCCTCACCCGGCGCCTTCGCACGAGAAACGCCGCCACCACTGGCGCCAGCGCCGCGAAGGCCCACAGAAACAGGGGACGCTCGAACGTCATCGCCGCGCCAGCGCACCGCCCGGCTTCAGAAGCATCGCGACGGCGTCCAGAAGCGGCGCCCGCGCCAGCACGCGGCGGTACGGCATCCCCTCGCGGGCGCAGAACGCCTCGAGCGCGTCCCAGCGCGCGACGAGCGCCTCGCGATACCGCGCGAGCGTCGCCTCGTCCGCGTCGACGTCGACCTCGCGGCCGGTTTCGGAATCGGTGATGCGAAGCGGCCCTTCGAGCGCAGGTTTCAGTTCTTCATCGGCCACCACATGAAGAGCCACTACGTTTCCGCCGCGCGGGCGCATCGCGTGAAGCGCTTCCCGCGCGCCGCGATCGCAGAAATCGCTCACGACGACGGCGAGCCCGCGCGAAGCTCCGGGCGGCGCCGCCGCCGCGCGAAGATCGGTGCGCCCGCCCGCCGGCGCCGCCTCGAGCGCGCGCAGGAAACCGATCCCGGCGCCTTTTCCGCGCAGCCCTTCCCCGCCCGCGAGCCGCTTCTCGCCGAACGCCTCCCACGACAAGGTGTCGCCTCTCGCGAGCGCGACGTACCCGACTGCGGCCGCGAGCGAGAGCGCCTGGTCGCGCTTCCCGAAGAACCCCATCGACTCCGAGACATCCACCGCAACCCACGCGTGCAGATCGCGCTCCGCGGAGAACTGCTTCACGTGAAGCTGTCCGTGCCGCGCGTAGACGTTCCAGTCGACGGAGCGCAGGTCGTCGCCTTCGACGTACGAGCGGTAATCGCGGAATTCGACGGAGGCGCCGGTGCGCGGCGACGGCCGCTCGCCGGCCTGCTCGCCTGTGCGGAGCCGGCGGGCGAGGAGCACTAGGGATTCGAGGGTGCGGAGGAAGGAGTCGTTGAAGAGCATGGGGTGATGGGAGCCGGGGGGTGGGAAAACGGCAAGGGCGAATTCAAATCCCAACTCCAACTCCAACCCCAACTCCAAAACAGCCCCGGGTCACCGCAGGATCCTCGTCGTTTTGGGGTTGGGGTTGGAGTTGGAGTTGGGATTTGCCGTTCGCACCCCCGCCAACAAAAACGCCCGGAGCATTCCTGCCCCGGGCGGCAATTTCCACCGTGACCTTTAAGCGAACAGCTTCGCCGCTCCATCCACATCGTTCGCGAACGGAAATATCTGGCTGAGCCCCAGCAGGTCGAACACTTCCTTCACGTTCGGGCTGGGCTTCATGAGGACGATGTTCCCGTCGTTTTCCTGCGCCGTGCCGATCGCGCCGATGAAGACGCCCGCGCCGGCGCTCGAGATGTAGTCGAGCTTCGAGAGGTCGACCACGAGACGGTAGGTGCCGCCGTCGAACAGGTCGTTGATCGTCTTCTCCATTTCCTCGAAGGTGTGGGCGTCGAGGAAACCCTGCACCGCGATGAAGACGATGTTGTTGTTCAGCTTTTTGGTCTGGATGTGGAACTCGGCCATCTGATGCCTCGAAGTTGGACGGAGATTCTACCGATCCTCCCCGCGTGTCTCAACGGAACTAAGCCTGCGGCGTTTTGGGCTTTCCCCCGATGTACTTTACGAGCACGAGCTCGTTCTGGATTCCCTCGCGGAACGTGTAGCGCACCTCGTCCATGATGAGGCGCATGAGATAGATCCCGAGCCCCTTCTTCTTCTTCGCCTTGACGTGCCCTTCGATGTTGGGCGCCTCGACCCCCTCCGGAGCGAACTGCTGCCCGGAGTCGCGGATCGTCACGACGAACTTCTGCGCGTCGGCCTGGCACTCGACGTCGATCGTTCCTTCGCGCTGGTTTTCGTACGCGTGCTCGATGATGTTGGCGACGGCCTCGTCGACGGCGAGGATGATCTTGTTCTCGTCTTCGCGAGAGAGCGAGGACTGGCGGATCATGCGGGACGTGAACTCGCGCACGAACCCGAGGAACTTGGTGTCGTTCGTGATGACGATCCGGTCGTGCACTTCGCCCATCTCGCATCTCCCGGTGTTTCCCTCAAGCCGTATGCGATCTCAACCTTCACTCTGTTCGGTCAACTCCTGCAAATCGCGAGAACCCTGAGCCCTTCGACTGGCTCAGGGCAGTCGATCGAAGCGAGTCGCAGGGTCCCGTCCCCATGCAGGCCGGACTTCCCATAACCCTCATCCCAGCACCCGCACCGTCACGAGCGTGATGTCGTCGTGCTGCTCCCCGTCTCCCTGATGGTCGTCGAGCGCCTTCACGATCGTGTTGATGAAGACGTTCGAATCCTGGCTGGCGAGAGACTGGACCATCTTGTAGAAACGCTCGTCGCCGAATTCCACGTTCCGGGGGCTCATCGCCTCGACGACGCCGTCCGTGTAGAGGACGAAGCGGTCTCCGGGGCCGTACGGGATCGACTGTTCCTTGATGGTGCGCTCGAAGATCGGGCCCTTGTCGAAGCCGAGCGCGATGCCGTTGGGATTGATGAGCTCGTATTTGTTGGTCGCCTTGCGGTACACCACCATCGGGTTGTGCCCGGCGCTGGAAACGAGCATCGTGTTCTTCTGCACGTCGACGAGCGCGTAGAGGCACGTCACGAACATCCCTCGCCGGATGTCGCGCGCGAGGATCCGGTTGGTCTTGATCAGCGTGTCGGCGGTCGAAAGGTTGCGCTCGGCTTCCATTCGAATGAGCGACCGCGCCATGGTCATCACCATCGACCCGGGGATGCCCTTGCCGGACACGTCCGCCACGATCACGCCCAGGTGGTTCTGGTCGATCTGGATGAAGTCGTAGTAGTCGCCGCCGACTTCCTTCGACGGCCGGTAGTACGCGCCGATCTCGAACTTCGGGATCTTCGGGATCCGCTTCGGCAGCAGGTTCGACTGGATGTCCACCGCGATGCTCAGCTCGTGCTCCATCGCCTTCGTCTGCAGCTCCGCCTCGTGCGCGGAAGCGAGGCTCTTGGTCATCAGGTTGAACGTCCTCGCGAGGTAGCCGACCTCGTCCGTCGACCGCGCCTTCGTCTCGTGCTCGAGGTCCCCCTGCGACACGATCTGGATGTCGCTGATCAGCGTCTTCAGCGGCTTCGTGACGATCGTCGACAGGTAGAAGCCGATGCCGGCGCCGATCAGGATCGCGAAAAACAGCGGGATCATCATCGCCGTCAGGATGTGCGATTTCGCCGCGTCGATCCTCGCCGCCTTCAGGTAGACCTGCACCGTTCCGCGCTCGATGCCGAGCGGATCGAGAACGGGCTTCTTGAAGAGCCGCACGCGGAACGTCCCCGCGCCGGAGTAGATCCCTTCCTGGATCTCCACCCCGCCGATCTTGGCGCGGCTCGTGGGATTGCCGAGCGACACCGAGTCCCGCTTCATGGAAGCGATGTAATCGCGTCCGTTCGGCAGAAGGACGATGATGTTGATGATCTCGGGGGTTTCCAGCTCCATCGTCGAGCTCGTCATGAGGCTGAACGAGTCGATGGCGCTGGATTCGACGATCGCCTTGAGCCACTTGTTGCGGTTCTCGTCGTCCATCTGCTTGTATTGCGGCTTTTGCTCCGGTTGGACGAGCTTCTCCATCTTGTTCAGGTTCTCGACCATCTTCGCCGCCGGATCCTCGCCGCCCGCGTCGAGGTGCTTTTTGATGATCGGCCACGCCGTCGCCGCGCAGACCTTCGTGAGGCGCACGCCCGCTTCGTCGATCTCCTGGTCCATTTCCTTCGCGACGGAGTAGTAACCGCCGATGACGAGGAAGGAGCATGCGAACGCGACGGTGAGGGCGATGAAGACGGCGAATTTGGCGCCGAGGCCCATGCCGCCGAGCGACCCGGTGGACTGGCCCGGCGGGCGCGC
>WSZJ01000222.1 GCA_009773755.1 Planctomycetota bacterium
CGAAGAAGGCCGAAGAGGCGAAGAAGGCCGAAGAGGCGAAGAAGGCCGAAGAGGCGAAGAAGGCCGAAGAAGCGAAGAAGGCCGAGGACGCCCGCAAGGCCGAGGACGCCCGCAAGGCCGAAGCTGCACGAAAGGCCGAAGAGGCGCTCAATGCCGACCTCGCCCGCAAGATGGAAGACGCTATCCGGGCCGCGGAGTCCGGGGATTCCGTTGAGTCGGCCGCTGCCGAGGAGACTCGCATGGCAGCCGAAGCCCAGACCATCGAGGAGGCGCGCAAGGCCGAGGAGGCGCGGCAAGCGGAGGAAGCCCGCGCCGCTGACGAAGCCGCGAAATCGACCCCCGTTCCCCGGGGCAAGGAATCGCGCAAAGCCAAGAAGGCTCGGAAGGCCGAGGAGGCTCGCCGCGCGCGCGAGGCGGCGCAGGCGGCAGGTGTACCCCTTCCTCCTGGCAGCGAATCGCAGGCCGACACGACATCATCCGCCGAAATGGACTCGGTCCAGGAAACGGAAGCAAGGCCGGACGCTGCGCCCTTCGAGGAAGTTCAGACTGCGGACGCGGTGGAAGTGGTCGAGGCCCCCGCGGATGGGGCGGACGCGGCCGCGAATGAACCGCTTCCGCTGATTGAGCGTCCTGCGCCTGAACCGCACGCAGCCCCGCCCGGGATGACGGAGCCGCAGGTTGATTCCGTCGAGGTTGAGACGGTCAAGGAAGCGGAAGAAGTCGAAGGTATCGCGGCTTCCAGTCCGTTTCCGCCCCCTCCTGCCGAGGTGGACGTGCCCTCGCTGGCGGGACCTGCGACGGAATCGTATGGGGATGCGAACCAGGTGGACGAGGTCGACGAGGTTTCCGAGGTCGGGGCGGATGGCATCGGGGCGGAGGCTCCGCCGTTCGCGGAAGTTGCAGCTGTCTCCGCCAGCGCGGTGTCCGCGCCGGTCGCCGGCGGGGAGCTGGACGGTTCGATCGAGGAGTTCGCGGGTCAGCAGTCCGCGGAGGGGGCGATGGAGGATCCCCCTGCGCATCCGGCTCCGCGCCAGCCGACTCAGCGGATCCCGGTCGCGAAGGTCGAGGCTGCGGAGCCGAAAAAGAAGGGCGGCTTCCTCAAGGTCGTGTTTGTTTCGCTGTTTATTCTCGTGGCGACGGCTGGGGGGGCGGCCTTCCTGCTGCCGGTTCCGCAACTGAAGGACGTCATGAACAAGCTGAAGCTGCCGCCCCAGGTGCAGTCGGAAATCCTGAAGCTGCGCGGCGAGAAGCCGGCGCCGCCGCCGAAATAACGGAGATTTGCCGCTTCATCGCGAACTTCAGGCGCCCCTCGCGCGTTTCAGGAATAGCGTCCTCTCGCGCAGCGTTTGAGTAGAGCGAAAGCGGTACAATGCGCGCACCGCGGGGGGCCTTGGAGGCGATATGCAATTCCAGCCCATCGGTTACCTGGAGTGGATGAAGGATCACTTCGGGCGACACAAATACGACCTCGCGAATCCGGCGGTGAAACCGCTGCGGCCGGCCGATCTCGGGCTTACGCCGCGCGACCTGGAATTCACGGGCGAGAATTACCATGGGCATCCGGGGCTTCTCAAGGCCATCTCGGAGAGGTTCGACGTCTCGCCTTCGAATGTCGTGCTGACGGACGGCGCTTCCATGGCCATCGCGCTCGTCTCGTTCGCGATGTTCGAGCACGGAACGCAACTGCTGCTGGAGGTGCCGAACTACGAACCGCTTTACCGGCTGCCACTGTCGCTCGGGGCGGATGTGCGGATTCTGGACAGGCCTTACGAGAAGGGGTTCCAGATCGACCTCGAGTCGCTTCAGAGGCGCATTTCGCGCAACACGCGGGCGGTCTGGCTGACGAATCTGCACAATCCGAGCGGAGTGAAGACGGATCCTGAGCGGTTGCGGGCGATCTGCCAGGTGGCGCGGAGCCACGGGGCGGCGGTGATTGCGAGCGAGGTGTTCCGGGACCTGGTGTTTGAAGGGGAGCCGCCGTCGCCGGCGTTCAAGCTGGACCCGAGCGCGATTTCGATCGGGTCGCTGTCGAAGCTGTACGGCCTGGACGGGCTGCGGGTCGGCTGGATTCTCTGCAACGAGGACCTGGCGAAGAAGCTGGGGTCGATCCGGAACCATCTTTCGGTGACGGGGTCGTTCCTCTGCGAGCAGGTGACGCTGGTCGCGTTCCGGCAGCTCGACAAGCTCATTGCCCGGACGCGCGGCATCGTGTCGGAGAATCTGCCCGTGCTGCGCGAGTTCGTGAAATCGCGCGACGACATCGAGTGGGTTCCGCCGGACGGGGGCACGATCGCGTTCCTGAGGCTGCGGCACGGCGTTCCGAGCTGGGAATTCGCGCGGTTCCTGCAGGACAAGTACGACACACTGGTCGTCCCCGGGGATTTCTTCTGGGCGAAGGGGTTTTTGCGCGTCGGGTTCGGCGGGGACACGGAGAACCTCAAGGCGGGGCTGAAGGTGCTTGGGACGGCGCTCACGGAGTGGCGGCGGGTGAGGCATGTGGGCGGGTAGAGCAGCGGGCAGTGGGTAGGGGGTAGTTGGTAGGGGGTAGGAAGGGCCAACTGGCGGAACGAGATCAGTGGTGAGGGAGCCCTTCGCCGTTTTGCCTTTCCTACCTACTACCCCCTACACCCTACCCCCTGCAATGCGATAATCCCATCGTGTCCACAAAGAAAGGGCCGGCTCCACCACCCGCGCCAAAACCTCGCCGCTGGCAGCGCAAGCTCGTCCTGTTCGTCGTGCTGCCTCTCGCCGGGTTTCTCGCCTTCTTCAAATGGGTCGTCGCCCCTCTCGTCGTCCGGCAGGGGATCATGGTCGCCGTCGCGGCGCGCATCCGCGGCCGACTCGAAATCCGCCACGCGAGCGTCGGATTCCGCGAAGTCGAGCTGCGGGGCGTCACGCTTTTCGACGCAACCGGCCGCGTCGCCGGGACCGCGGACGCCGTCGTGCTCCGCACCGACCGGTTCCCTGTTGGATTCGGCACTCCGGGGATCGAGTCGATCCGGCTCGTGCATCCGGACATCGTCATGACATTGGAGCCGGACGGGGAGCTCGACCTGCAGCGAGTCCTGGCCGCGCCTCCGTCGCCGCAGGCGCCTGCCGTTCAGGGGAATCCGTCCGCCAATCCCGCCCCGCCGCCCCCACTGTCGCCCCTTCTCCCCGAAAAAATCGCCGTCGAGAACGGAACGCTGCGTCTCGTCACGCCGATGGTGAGCCCCACGTTCAGCGGACTGGACGCCACCCTCCACGTCGAACCTCGCCGCTTCACTCTGGAAAACGCCGCCGCAAGCACCCTCGGTGGGCGCGCCTCGCTCTCCGGCTGGCTCGGGCGGGGGCCGGAAGAGGGCTGGAAGCTCGATGTCAACGTGGCGGAAGCGAACGTCCTGGACCTGGTGCAGGGCACGCGGCTGGAGGGGTACCATCTGGCGGGGAGGCTGGACGGCTACCTGACGCTGACGCGCGGCTCGACCGGGGCGGCGGTGGGCGCGGGCTGGCTCGACGCGCGCGACGGGCGGCTCCTCGATCTCCCGGTAATCCTGTCCGTCTTCAACGTTCTGCACGCAAACGACCCCGGCGAATCGTTCGTCAAAACCTGCCGCACTGATTTCCGCGTGCTCGAAGACAGGATCCACGTCGAGCGCTGGTACGTCATCACGGACGGATTCTCCCTCTTCGGCGACGGCGACATTCTCTTCGACGGCCAGCGCCTCGACCTCGATTTCGTCCCGCGACTCTCCTCCGAGCCGCCGGAGGGGTATGACACGCTGGCGGATGCGGAACAGCCGGTCGCGGACTTCATCCGGAAGAACGCGCTGCTGAGCGTCGAAGTTAAAGGCACCTGGATGTCGCCGGAAGCGGAGACGACGCCGCTTCGGGTGATCACGAAGCCGCTGAAGGATTTTTTCGGGCTTCTGCGAGGGAAGGGGTCACGATGAAGCGGGTCATGGCAATCTCTGTAGTCCTGGCGTTTGCGGCCGGCGGTTGTGCGGGCGACGGCGAGACGAGGGCCCGCACGGACGAAGAGCTGGTGGCGGACCAGGCGATCGCGGCGGAGGTAAACCGGGCGCTGTCGCGCGTCGACGGCGTCGACCGTCTGAAGATCCAGATCGAGGTAGTCCGCGGGATTGTGAGCCTCTCCGGGCCCGTGAGGGATCAGGCGGCGGCGAAGGCGGCCTACGATGCGGCGGAGAGAGTGGACGGGGTGAAAGGGATTCGGGACATGATGAAAAGGGAGTGGCAGTAGGGGACCGTCCTGAGGCAGTGCGCTTACTTCGCCTCCTCGACCACGGCCCCCTCCGGAATCTCCATGTTCCATGCTTCCGGCTTGATCCCGTCGTTCAGATCGACCCGGGAGATCGACGTGTCGACCTTGTACTCTTTGCCGTCCTTCCCCTTCCCGGTCACGACGATCTTCCACGGGATCCACGCCGACGGCCCCGGATGCGCTTCGGCGGGTTTTACCGCGCGGTAGTCCGACAGCGCCACCGACGCCGACTCCGCGCCGTCCTCGGCGAAGAATACAATCCGCGTCGCGAACAGCGTCGCCCGGTCGTAGCGCGTGCTGCGCACCGCCTTGCCTGCGCGTCTGGTGACGACCGTCAGTTGGTCCGTCTCGTCCTCCGCGATAGACCGCTCGTCTCCGGGCTCCAGCCGCTCCTCCAGCCACGCGAACGCTGCCACCAGCTCCTGATGCTCCTTCTGCTGGCTCTTCACGTCCCCACGCACCCATTTCCCCTCGATCGCGACATTGATGACGAAGCGGTCCTTCACCATCACGAATACGAACAGCGTCGGGCCCATGCGCTTGGTCGCGTCCATGCGGAAGCGGTCCGGCGGCTCGCAGTTGATGTAGGCCGTCACCGCGCCGCTGTGTTCCAGCCCCTCGACTTTCATGGTCGTCGCGAGCAGAAGGTCGTGAATCGCCGATTTCCGCTTCGCCAGTTCACCGTCCAGGTCGGCGAGCGAATGAACTTCCAGCTTGTCCGGGACTGAATTCTGGATGCAGCCGGCGGCGAGCAGGGGCAGCCACGCGATCATCGAAAGTCCGGCCGCGCGAGCCGTGCAGGAAAGCAGAGTCATTTCCAGGCCTCCAGTTCGGGACGGGCGAAGAGCGGCAAGAGAAGCGGATTGCGGCGCGCGTCGGGGGCGATCGACGGCTGCCTCGAAAGCGCCTCCCGGAGCGACGCGGCTGCCGCGTACGGGTGGTCGTTGGCGGCCTGCGCGACGGCGCGGTGAAGCCAGCCGACGGCGCCGGGCGGTTGCCTGATGGACTCGAACGTCTTTTCGGCTTCAGCGCCTCGCCCCGCGCGAAGCTGAACCCAGCCCAGCGTATCGAAGGCGTCCGGCGAAGCCAGCGGGTCGGCGGCAGCGCGCTTCGCAAATTCGAGCGCGAGTTCGGGGAGAAGGAGCGCTTCCGAGAGAAGGTACGCGACGTTTCCCGCATTGGAGACCGGGTCGCCCGTCGACGCGACCGCCGCGCGCAACAGCCCCTCGGCTTCCGGCCGTCCGTCCTCAGCCGCCGCAAGCGCGCGCATCATCACGGCCCAGTCCCATCCGGTCGCGTGCGGCTCTCCGGCGATCGCCGCGCGCTGGAAGAGCAGCCTCGCCGGCTCCCACAAACGCAGTTTCGCTCCGCACCAGCCCGCCAGCGCCAGCCCCGCGTGCCGCAGGTCGCCCTTCCCGCACAGCAGCGCCAGCGCCTCCACC
>WSZJ01000223.1 GCA_009773755.1 Planctomycetota bacterium
TCGCCGCGCCCGGTCTCACGGAGAAGCATGGCCAGGTTGCCTTTCGCGATGCCCTCGGACCGGCGGTCGCCGCTTCTGCGATGGATCTCCAGCGCTTCGCCGTACGTCCTCTCCGCCAGCTCGGCCCGCGCGGTCTGGTGATAGAGAATCGCCAGGCATCCCAGGGCGTCCCCTTCAGCGCCGCGGTTTCCCGAGTCGCGGATCAGGGCGAGCGCCCGCCTGTAAGTGCGCTCGGCGAGCGCCGTCCTCCCGGTGTCCTTGTAGAGCCCGGCCAGATTGGCGACCAGGTTGCCTTCCAGCCGGCGGTCGCCGACCTCGCGATGGATGAGGATCGCCTGCTCGTGAAGCTGCTCGGCCTGGGCGGTCCTGCCCATTTCCCGGCAGAGACCCGCGAGGTTTCCGAGCGACTTTCCCTCGAAGCGGCGGTCGCCGAATGTGCGATGGAGGGCAAGAGCCTCCCCAAGAAGCCTTTCGGCGACATGAACCTCGCCGCCGGATCGAGCGGCGGAAGCGGCGCGCTGAAGCGCCTTCCCTTTCTCGGCGCCGTCCACGGCGCCGGCGTAGCGCTGCCAGAGATCCCTTGCAGGTCGGAACTGAAATCCCCGGACGGCGAGTTCGGCCGCGCGGCGAAGGTACAGCTTCTTCGCGCGTTCGAAGTCCGCGGCATCCCTGGGAGGCGATCGCTTCTCGCTGAAAACGAGGGCCAGGCGCGCGTGCTCCGAAAGCTCGCCGGCGAACGCGTCCGTCGCATGCTCCGGAAATGGTGAATTCTCGGGCGAGTCGAGCGTCGCCGGCTCCGGCGCCCGCCCGCCGGCCAGTCGCTCGATCGCCGCGAATGCCAGCGCGTGGAGTTTCGCGCGGTCGCCGGGCATCTGCAGCTGATACGCGGCGTCACGCATGAGCGCATGGCGGAAGAAGTAAGCGGACTCGGCGTTCACGCTCGCATCTTACGCGCGGCCATCGGCCAAATTGTCAACAGGCTGCGGGCGCGCCCGTCATTTCGCGTACGTCTGCAGCGGCGGCCGCCGCGAATGAGTGTCGAACCACTATCGCTTCAACGCCGGGTAGAGAGCGCGGAATCTGGGATGAGCCGCGGCGTAGACGGCGGCGCCCTGGCACGGCTCGACGGTTCCCGTCACCCGAACGGTCGCGGCGCAGGCGGCCGCCACGCTGCCGTGGGCGCCGGCCCCGGCCGAGGCGAGGAGAGCGGCGCCGAACGCGGCGCCTTCGTCCGAGCTCACGGTCGAGACGGGGGCTGCGAAGACATCGCTGAGGATCTGCCGCCAGAGCCGGCTCCGCGAGCCGCCGCCCGTGACGCGGATATCCTTTGCGGCTCCGTGGCCGGAAGCGCGCAGCACGTCGAGGCTGTCCTTGAGCCCGAACGCGACGCCTTCCAGCACCGCGCGGACGAAATGCGCGCGGGTGTGGCGGACCGTGATGCCGGTGAACGCGCCGCGGGCGTGCGGATCGTTGTGCGGCGTCCGCTCGCCCGTGAGGTAAGGCAGGAAGAACAGGCCGTCGCTTCCCGCCGGGACGTTGATTGCGGGCGCGAGCAGCTCGTCGTAAGACGCGCCCGGCGCAAACGTGTCACGGAACCAGCGCAGGCTCCCGGCCGCCGACAGCATCACCCCCATCAGGTGCCACTGCCCCGGAACCGCGTGGCAGAACGCGTGAAGGCGGCCTTCGGATTCGATGAGGGGCTTGCTGGAAGCGGCGAAAACGACGCCGGAAGTTCCGAGGCTGACCGACACGATTCCGTCTGCCACCGCGCCGGTCCCCACAGCCGCAGCCGCCTGGTCGCCGCCGCCGCCGAAAACCGGTGTGCCAGCGCGCAGCCCCGTCAGCGCCGCGGCCTCCATCGAGATCGCCCCCGTCACCTCCGTCCCCTCAAACGTCCGCGGCAGCCACGCCGCGTCGATCTCCAGCGCCAAGATGACCACCGGCGACCAGTCGCGGCGCTTCAGGTCGAAGAGAATCGTCCCGGACGCGCCTGCCTTGTCCGCGGCGTACTCCCCCGTCAACCGGAGCCGGACGAAATCGTGAGGCAACAGAATGTGCCGGACTCGCGCGAACACTTGCGGCTCGTGCTTCCGCACCCACAGGATCTTCGGCGCCGTGAACCCCGTCAGCGCGTCGTTCCCCGTAATCCCGATCAGCCGCTCCCGCCCGACCTTCGTCCGGATCTCGTCGCACTCCGCCCCCGTGCGCTGGTCGTTCCAGAGAATCGCGTTGCGAAGCGGCGTTCCGGCGTCGTCGAGCAGCACGAGCCCGTGCATCTGCCCGGTCAGTCCGATGCCCGCGATTGACGCCGGGTCGGTCCCGGTCTCCGTCATGACCCGCCGCAGGCTCTCCCCCGTGGCACGCCACCACAGCCCCGGGTCCTGCTCGCTCCATAGCGGCCGCGGCGTCTCGTAACCGTACTCGCTCGACGCCATCCCGATCACTGCGCCGCGCTCGTCGATCAGCAGCGCCTTGGTGGCCGTCGTAGAGACGTCGAGGCCGAGAAGGAGACTCATCTACTCCGGCTCCGGCGTCGCGCCCGGGAGCGGTGCGAGGAAACTGGCTTCCAGGCCCTCGAACTCGACGCCGTCGCTGATCGTCCATACTTCGTGGAGAACGGTGGTTCTTCCCGGGGCCAGCGGGGCAACCTGTCCCAGCGTCTCCAGCTCGATGAATCGGGGGTTGCAGTAGCATTCGACGTGCGTCTCCGGCGGATTCGCACGGACGATAGGGAACTTGGTGAAGAGGGTTCGATTCCGCCAGTAGGCCGAGAGCCCATCGACGAATCCGAGCTTCAGGGCGCCGGACGACAGCCGGGCATGCACCTTCGTCAGCTCGTTTCCGAATTCGATGTGTTCGCTGCACACGTCCGTGTACGGCCAGATCACGAGATGCCGATCCGGCTGCAGACCGAGCGTGTCCTGGGGACATCGGCGATGACGGATGAAGGCCGTTCCGCCGGGTTTCAGCATCGTGACGCCCCAGGGAGCACACGAGACCGGCTCGAACCCGACGTTCTTCAGCGAGTGGCGGACAATGATGTTCACGCCTGCGGCCGGGCCAGGCCTGGACATCTGGATTCGGAGCGATTTCTGGAGCCACGTGACTTCGCAGGGTGGCGCCACCACTTCAAGGCCGTCCTCGATCGGGCCGATCGTCACCGCCCTGTCGTCCGGTCGCCAGGTGCGGGCAGGCTCCTCCGGCGCGACCCAGAATCGATGGCCGCCTAGCAGGCGCAGCTTCCCGCCCCCAGGGCAATCGAGCGTGTAATCCGGCACTTCCGCAAATACGTTTTCTCCCTCCCCGATGCGCAGCGAGAGAATCCTGGGCCCGACGGTCTCCGCAATCAGGAGAGACACTGCTCCGAAACGCATCTCGCGACACGGAAGCCCGAGGAAATCCGGCATCAGCGCACCCCCAGGAGCAGATCGACGACAAGCTGGTCGAGCCGCTCATACGG
Source organism: Planctomycetota bacterium (assembly GCA_009773755.1). Classification (GTDB taxonomy): domain Bacteria; phylum Planctomycetota; class MHYJ01; order WSZJ01; family WSZJ01; genus WSZJ01. Next base: position 3,461 of record WSZJ01000223.1, read on the forward strand.
TTGGCCGCGCTTCCCAAGGGCCGCGCGGTCGAAGGAGTGCGACTTCAATGCCTTCGCCTTCTTCGGCGCAAACTTCCCCTTGAATCGGTCCATCGCGCCGTCGTCCTCGAAGATCTCTTCCAGCAATCCCTGGATCTCGCGATCTGCACAGAACTTCTCCGCCTTCTCCTTAAGGATCAGATAGGTGCGCATGCACCCCTTCGCAAACGCCTTCACGTCTTCCGCGTCCGAAGTGCGATACGCGTGCGCATCGAAATGTCGTGAGCCCGCATACCCCACTTCCTCGAGAAACTTCACGAGGAAAAACGCCGACTTGATGTTGTGCGACCCGAACCTCAAATCCTGGTCGTAGCGGCCGAACGCCTGATCGTTGAGATCGATGTGGAACAGTTTCCCGGCGTCCCACGCCTGCGCCACCGCGTGCGTGAAGTTCAGCCCGGCCATGTGCTCGTGCGCGACCTCGGGATTCACGCCGACCATCTCCGGCCGGTCGAGCGTCCCGATGAACGCGAGCATCGCTCCCGTCGTCGGCAGAAAAATGTCGCCGCGCGGCTCGTTCGGCTTCGCTTCCAGCGCGAATTTCAGGTCGTACCCCTGGTTCCTCACGTACCCGCACAGGAAATTCACCGCCTCGCGCATCCACTTCTGCGCCTCGAGCAGATTCTTCCCCGCGTCCGTCTCGCTTCCCTCGCGCCCTCCCCAGAAAACGTAGATCTTCGCGCCGAGCGAAACGCCGAGGTCGATCGCCCGCATCGTTTTCTGAAGCGCGTAAGCCCGGACCCGCGGGGCGCTGCTCGTGAACGCGCCGTCGCGGAACGCCGGGTCGCCGAAGAGGTTCGTCGTGGCCATGGGGACGACGAGGCCGGTGTCCGCGAGCGCCTTGCGGAACTCGGCGATGATCTTTTTCCGCTTCGCCGGAGATGCGTCGATCGGCACGAGGTCGTCGTCGTGAAAATTCACGCCGTACGCGCCGACATCCGCCAACAGGTGCACGATTTCGACCGGCGACAGCACGCTTCGCACCGGAGCTCCGAACGGGTCGCGGCCGGGATTGCCGACGGTCCAGAGGCCGAAGGTGAAGCGATGTTCCGGGCGCGGGGTAAAGGACATCGTCATGCCCGGACAATAACCCGGAAAGGGCTGCCTTGTCTCAAGCTCCAGCCTTTCGTATCGCCGTTCATCCCCCCAATCCGGCACCCTGGGCGGTGGCCTGAAAGGTCTGATGAAGAAAGAGGATGAAAACGGATGGGTCACCACGGCCCGGGAATTGCGATTTCTGGTGGTCAAACCGCTACCATGTCCCAAAAGGAGCCCCGATGCTCGAACTCCCCCGCCGTGACTTCCTGACCAGGGCTTCCCTCGGCCTCGCCGCCGCATTCAGCGGCATCCTCACGCTTCGCTCCGACGCCGACCCCACCCCTGAATCCGGCGACGTGGGCGACTACGGCGGATACGTGAAGGAAAAGAAACTGCCTGACGCTCCTCAGAACGGCGACTGGAACCCGACGGAGAACAACATCCTCGGGCCTTTCCATCGAAAAGGCGCGCCGTACCGCGCCAAGATCGGCCCGCCGCTCTCCAAAGGAACCGTCATGCTCATCTCCGGCCGCGTCTGGGCGCACGACACCAAAAAGCCGCTTCCCATGGCCGTCCTCGACATCTGGCAGGCGAACCACGACGGCCGTTACGACAACGACGACCCGAAGGCGCCGCCCGCGAAAGACGTTTTCCTGTACCGGGCGCGTCTGCTCACGGATGAAAACGGATACTACGAGTACGAAACGATACATCCCGGGCGGTACGAGATCGGGAAGGGAGTCTGGCGGCCGAGCCACATTCATTACATGGTGCGGGCGACGGCGTACCGGGACCTGGTCACGCAGCTCTACTTCGACGGCGATCCGATGAACGACAAGGACGACTTCATCAAGAAGTCGCTGATCATCAGGATGGAGGAGAAAAGGGTCGCGGAGGGGGCTTATGAGCGGGGGACCTTCGATATCGTTCTGGCGAAGACTTAGCGAATGAGCGGAGGCACCCGGAAATCGGCCGGCGTGACAATGTCCACTACCCGGGCTCCGCGGCCTTCGCTTATCCTCCGCGCATGCGCCGCTTCCAGACTGATGACGCACGCCTCCTCGAGTTTCCGCCATCCCAGGTCTTTCGGCGCCTCGCCGACTTCGAGGACTACAACCGGTGGTGGCCCAAAGAGGTCCGCTTCAGAGTCGTTCAGCTTCAAAGCTGGAAGTCCTGGTGGACAAGCGGAGCTTCTACGCGGAAGTGGTGAGTTTCCAGGAGGGAAAGAAGCTGCAGTGGGTGTTCCGCTCCGGCCTTTACAAGGGGCAGGGGACGTGGACGCTCGAGGAGGAAGAAGGTCACACGCGGCTGCGGTACGTGAGCGACCTGCCGGTGCACCCGTCGCTCATCGCGGAACATTTTCTGAACGCGAAGGACTTCGCCGCACGGCACGGGCGTGTGATACGGAAGGCGTTCGGAGGGCTTGAGAAGCGGCTCGAAGAAACGAAAGCCTGAGTTCCCCCTCAGGCCGGCGCACCCGCCTTGAACGCGCCGAACAGGATGGCGCCGCCGCCGAGGAGCGCAACAAGGCCGATGACGATGAAGATAGCGGGGGCCGCGCCTGCGCTCGTCTCAAGGTAGGCCTCGGCGGGAGAGTCGGGGTTGAAGTGCACCTGAACCCGGCCGCCTGCGGGGTAGCGCTTCACGGTTGCATTGGCGTCGCCGTCTGAAGAACTGGAGGATTCGACGGGGCAGATCCTGGCAGACTTCAAGGCCCGGCCATTCACGGTATAGCTGAAGACGACTTCGGGCGAGTACATGATCGTGGATCTTCCGTCATTGTCTCGATCCTGCCTGGAAACCACGCGGGAGGACTCGACGATTCCCTCGACGGCAGGCCAGGAAGCGGCTGCGTTAGCGGTGGCGCGGACCTTCAATCCGATGAGGAGGAAGATGAGGCCGAGGAGAGCGACGACGGCGCCGGCGCCGATTCGAGCTCCGCGCGGCAGCTGGGGAGCGGGAGGGTGGGCCGGTTGCGCCGGAGGCAAGGCGGGGGCGTCAGGGCGGGCAGTTCGGTGGATCGGGCGGGGGATGGCCACGGGAGAGGTCTCCTTCAAACGGGCGCACATTAAATGTACGACGCAAAACCTCAGAGTCAAGGGCACCCCGTAAATAAATGTAATACTTTTATGCCGCCCTCCGGACGCGATTTTCCTGCGCCCCTCTGCGCCGCGGACCCTAGCATCGATGCTCTCTCGCAAGCGCCATGGAGATTTCCGTGAAGCCCCCCACCCTTCGCCAGAAGCTGCGGTACGCGTTCGACAACTCCATGTCCCGCGGCACCATCGCGCTCATCGCGTGGCTGGGAGCCGTGACGGCCGCGTTTCTGCTCTGCGCTTCACTCTTCGTGTGGGGCGCGGGGCTCAGGCCGCCAGGCACCGAAGCGAAGGAATTCGGGCTCCCCATGACTCTCTGGTTCGGCCTGATGCGCACGCTTGACCCCGGAACGATGGGCGCCGACGCCGGAAGCTGGCCGTTCCTGTTCTCCATGCTCTTCATCACGCTCGGCGGCATCTTCATCGTCAGCACGCTGATCGGCGTCCTGACCAGCGGCATTCAGGGGCGCCTCACCGAGCTCCGCAAGGGGCGGTCGATGGTGATCGAGGAGGGACACACGGTCATCCTCGGCTGGTCGGCGCAGGTCTTCTCGATCATTTCGGAGCTCGTGGAAGCCAACGCGAACCAACGGCGGCCGCGCATCGTGGTCATGGGCGAGAAGGACAAGGTGGAGATGGAAGACGCCATCCGCGCGAACGTCCCGGACACGAAGAACACGCGGGTCGTGTGCCGGACGGGCAGCCCGATCGACCTCGGCGACCTCGACATGGTCAGCGTCCAGACGACGAAGTCGATCATCGTCCTGGCTGGGGAAGCGGACGAGCCGGACGCGACGGTGATCAAGACGATTCTCGCGATCACCAACGGCCCCAATCGCAGGAAGGAGCCGTACCACATCGTCGCGGAACTGCACGATCCCCGAAACCTGCAGGCTGCGCGCCTGGTCGGGAAGGACGAGGCGGAGATCATCCTGGTGGGCGACCTCATTTCGCGCATCACGGTGCAGACCTGCCGGCAGAGCGGGCTCTCGGTCGTGCACACCGAGCTGCTCGACTTCGGCGGGGACGAGATCTACTTCAAGGAAGAGCCGTCGCTCGCAGGCAAGACGTTCGGGGAGTCGCTTCACCTGTACGAAGATTCCTCGGTCATCGGTCTGCGCCGGGCGGGCGGCGCCGTGCAGCTCAACCCGCCGATGGACTCACGGATCGCGCCGGGAGACCGGATCATCGCCATCTCCGAGGACGACGACACGATTCGCCTCTCGGGAAAGACGGACTTCGGCATCGAGGAATCCGTCATCCGCACCGGCACCGTGCCGCCGCCGAAACCCGAGCGCACGCTGATCCTCGGCTGGAACTGGCGTGCCCCCGGCATCGTCACGGGCCTCGACGCCTACGTCGCGCCCGGCTCCACGGTCCGCGTCCTGGCGGAAGCGGAACAGGGCCGCGCGCTGCTCGAGCAGCATTGCGGCGGAATCAGGAATCTCGCCTGGGAGTTCCGTCCCGGCGACACCACCGACCGCCGCACGCTCGAGGAGACCGACCCGCGCGCCTTCGACCACATCATCATTCTCTGCAGTGACGGCCTCACACAGGAGAAGGCCGACTGCCGGGTCCTGATCACGCTCCTGCACCTCCGGGACATGGCCGAAAAACTCCGCTGCGATTTCTCCATCGTGAGCGAAATACTCGACGTCCGGAACCGCGCCCTCGCGGAAGTCACCAACGCCGACGATTTCATCGTCAGCCACAAACTCGTCAGCCTCATGCTCTCCCAGATTTCCGAAAACAAGGAACTCCACGCCGTTCTCGCCGACCTCTTCGACCCCGAAGGCTCCGAAATCTACCTCAAGCCCGCCACCAACTACGTCGCGCCCGGCCAGCCGATCCGCTTCCACACCGTCGTCGAAGCCGCCCGCCGCCGCGGCGAAATCGCCATCGGTTACAAGACCGCCGCCCTCCGCCGCGACGCTTCACGCTCGTACGGAGTCGTCGTGAATCCGGAAAAGTCCGTGAAGGTCACGCTCGCCGCAGAGGACAGGGTCATCGTTGTTGCCGAAAACTGAGAGCTTGCGATTCATGAACGTTACACGGAGACCACGGAGCGCACAGAGAAAGGAAACTTGTTTTGAGAATTTCTACGTGTGCACCGTGATCTCGGTGATCTCCGTGTAACACTCAGGAGTTACCCCGTTGGATATCCGCCAGTACTCGCGTCTCCCGCCACCTTCCTCGCTTTCGCTTCCGCCTCCCTCCTCTCACCGCTAGCCTCACGCCATGCCCGACGCCTCCCCGCCCGTTTCGCGTCGCGCCCTCGGCACCGTCCTGTCGTGCGCGGTGGCGCTGACCGTCGCCGCCGAGCTCCGCGCGGTCCAGTTCACGACGCCTCACATGCTCAGCCGCGACGGGTACTACCACGCCCGCTACGCCAACCTGCTTCCGTCCCGCGGACTCTCACGGAAATTCGAGTGGACGCAGTACTCGTTCTGGAAGGACCATTTTTCAGACAAGGAACTCCTCTTCCACGTCTGGCTCGCTCCCTGGTGCCGCTCCGAGGCCACCATGGTCGCCCGCGCCAAGTTCGCCGCCTGGCTCCTCGCCGGCGCCGTGATCGCGGCGTTCGCCTTCGCAATGCGCGCCACCGGCGTGCGCGCGCCGCCCCTCTGGGCCCTCGCCCTCGCCGGCTCGGGAAGCCATTTCATTTATCGGCTCTCGGAGTGCCGCGCCCACGTCCTGTCGATCGGGTTCTTCATCGCGGGGACGGCGCTTCTGCTCAAGGGAAAATGGAAGTGGCTCGCGGCCGTCGGATTCGTCTACGCGTGGTCCTACGCGGCGCCGCACCTGCTCGTCGCGATCGCTCTGGCGCACCTCGCGGCGACGTGGATCCACGACGGAAAGCCGGAGTGGCGCGGCGCGGCGGCGGCGGCTGGAGGCGTGTTCGCGGGATTGCTCCTCCATCCGTACACTCCGAATTCCCTCCACATGTGGTGGGTGCAGAACGTGGTCGTGCTGAAGCAGACCTGGATGGGCGGAACCGGCCTGACGTGGGGGGACGAGTTCGACGCGGTCCCGACGAGGTCTCTCGTGACGGAGTCGACCGGTGTTTTTATTTCGATTCTCGCGGGCGTCATCCTCTCCGTCGTCG
>WSZJ01000224.1 GCA_009773755.1 Planctomycetota bacterium
GCCCGCGACGCCGCGCCCATCGCCGCTTCGCTCATCGCCGGCGCCCCCGCCCTCCTCCGCGCCGCCCAGCCCTCCTTCGGCAAGACCGGCGGCCTGCACGCCGCTGCCGCGATCGACTCCCGCGGCCGCCTCATCGCCTCCGCCGAGGACGTCGGCCGCCACAACGCCGTCGACAAGGTCGTCGGCCTCCTTCTCGACGCGGGCAGGCTCAATGTCCCGGCGCTGCTCGCCGTCTCCGGCCGCGCCTCGTTCGAGATCGTCCAGAAGGCCGCGGCTGCGCACTTCCCCACCCTCGTCGCCGTCGGCGCCCCATCGTCGCTCGCAGTGGATCTTGCGGAGCGCGCGGGGATCGCGCTCGCCGGATTCGCTTCGGCCGGAAAGTTCAACCTCTACTCGCACCCGGAGCGAGTCCGCTTCGCTCGCCGGTAGTCATGCCCTAGGCCGGATCAAGAACTCGGGGGCCGCCACGTCACGAACTTCATCTTCCCGCCGAGAGCCCCCGGACTTTCCGCTCCCGCTTGATCGCCGCGAGCGCGCGATCCGCTGCCGCGATGAGCTGCGCGGCGCGGGTCCCGTCCTCGCCGCTGAGCGCCACACCGGAGCTGATCGAAGTGCCGGTCCGCTCGACGACCATCGCCTGCGCGCGCTCCGCCACCGCTTCCGCTCCTTCGCGCGTCCCGGGCGCCACCAGCAGGAATTCGTCGCCGCCGTACCGGCCCAGGGTGTCGCCGATGCGCAGCGATTCCTGAAGCGCGTCGGCCACGGCCCTCAGCAGGCGGTCCCCCGCAAGGTGCCCCTTCGTGTCGTTGACGACCTTGAAGTTGTCGAGGTCGAACATCACCACCGCGACCGCATCCTCGGCGCGCCCGGCACGGGCGACCGCCTTCTCGAGCTCCTGGAGCACATGCCGGCGATTCCGGACCCCGGTCAGCGGGTCGGTCGTCGCTTCGCGCTCGAGGCGCGCAATGAGCTCGCGATTGCGCGCTTCCAGGTCGCGTCGCATCGTACCCATGGCGCCGAAAACGATGGCGAAGAGGAACGGGTGAAGGAGGAACGCGAGCTGCCACGGGTGCTGGGAGAGTATGAAACCGATCGAGCGGTCCTTCCCGTCCAGCAGGACGCCATCGAGCAGAATGGAAAGGACCGGGATGGGCACGCCCCAGACCAGGCCGAAACACGCCTCCGGATTTCCGCAGAGGTTGTAGGTGTGAGGATCACCGAGCGCCTTGAAGAAGGCCGTGACGGTGCGCATTGGGGATCTTCAGTGCAAACCCGGGTCCGGCGTCGATGTCAGCTGGTAGTTTGTAGTGGGCAGGAGGCCCGTCGGCGCAACGTAAGAATCACCACTTCTCAGGTAATTTCGACCGGCCGGCGGTCCGGCGGGAATTCCTCCCCCGTGGGGCCGCGGCCCTCCGTTTGCGTCCGTTTACCCGGTTGCCTCTTCCCTCTAAGCGGAGGTGCCCATGTATCGAACCATCCTGGTTCCGATCGACGGTTCAGGCGAGTCGGAATATGCGATCCCCTTCGCCATCGAGATCGCCCGTCGCGCGAAGGGTCGCGTCCGGCTGCTGCGCGCGATGCCCGAATCCCTCGTCGTGGCGGACGTCCCTGTGTCGATCCAGGCATCGGCCCGGAAACTGGCGCAGATGCACGTCGACAAGCTGGTCAATTCCTACGAAACCCCCGACGTCCCCCTCACGGCCGAGGTCCGCATCGGGTTCCCGGTCGAGGAAATCTGCGCGGCCGCGACGAAGTGCGACCTGATCGTCATGACGACGCACGGCCGCGGCGGATTCCAGCGGTGGGTAACGGGTAGCGTTGCCGACAAAGTCATCCGGCTCGCTTCCCGTTCCGTGCTGGCGATCCATCCACCCGAGAAGCGGACCCGCGCGACCGCCGAGGCGGGGGCGCTCCGGATGTTCCGCGACATCGTCGTCACGCTCGACGGTTCTCCCGTTGCCGCGCAGGCGCTCAGCGAAGCCGCGCAGTTCGCGGACGGCGAAACGCGCCTCCACCTGGTCAACGTCGTGGCGAAGGACGCTCCTCCGGCCATCCGGGACCTCGCCGAAAGCGTGCTCAAGGACGCCGCTTCCGGCCTCGTCGCCTCCGGCGTGAACGTCGTGCGGTCCGTCGAGTCGAACGACAGTCCTGCGGAAGCGATCGTGGATTATGCGCTGAGGAAGCGCTGCGGACTGATCGCGATGACGACGCGAGGGGCCGGCGGCGTCGAGCGGTGGATCCTGGGAGGCGTCACGGACAAGGTGGTGCGGCACGGGCCGACTCCGGTCCTTGTGAATCGCGCGGCGCGGACGCTCTGGAAGCTCGGGCGCCGGCCGCTCCTGGAGAGAAGAGTGCTGGTCATCTGAAGGCCGCGATCCCGGAGGTTCCGATGCTGGTCTGCCGGAACGCGGAATGAAAAACGGCAGGGGATCGGGAGTGCGGGATGGGGATCGGGGGGGATGGGGCTGGGGATGGGGATAGGGCAACGGCATCCGCCTCGGTGCCGGTTGTCTCATCCCTATCCCAATCCCCATCCCCCCCTTGCCCGCTCCCGCGTTCCCCCATCCCCTGCCGTTTGTCTACGGATACTATTTCGGCCTGTCAGGTTTGCGCGGCGGCTTGGGCTGTTTCGGAGGTTCGGGCCTCTTCGGCTTCTCCGGCTTGCGCGGAGGAGGCTCCGCCTTCGGGGGTGGCGGCGGCGGCTTCCGGCCCGGCGTCTCCACTTGCGGCCGCTCGGGCCGGCGCGGCTCGATGCGCGTCCCCCAGTGCCCCTGGTCCCGTCGCTCGTAGACGTGGCGCTCATCGTAAACATGCCAGCGATCATGGTGGTAGTAGTGCCCGCACCGCGGACCGTGCACGTGCCCCCGCACCACAACCCAGACCGAGCCGTCCCATACGTACGGGTCGGACTCGCGGACGTAGTCGACGTACAGGCCGTAATGCCCGTACCCCGCTTCGAAGTAGACGTAGTCGTCCGGATACAGGTGCCAGCAGCCGTGATGCCAGTAGTGTCCGCAGGACAGCCCGTGGACGTGATGCGTGACCGTGACCCAGACGTGACCATCCCAGACCGCGTCGGCGTCGTGGACCACCACGCGGTGCCGGTGGCAGCCGGTCACGAGAAGCGACGCAGCCAGGACGACGAGAAGCGCGAAGGTTCGCATGGAAATCTCCTCTCTGAAGGAATACAGCGCCGAAGAGCATCGCTGGCGGTCTTGAGCCACCAGCGGTAATTCGGTTCAGACCTCGTCGGACCCGAATCATCGGACCCTTCGACTCGCCTGCGGCTCGCTCAGGGTAAGCCGGGCGGCCGGCGTTGAAGGCAGCAGCAACGACTTCCTCGCCCGGCTTAAAAGCAAAGGTCATGCCCGCCGTTTTCGCACGGGAGAGAAGCGTCGCCGCGACGTTGCCTGCAAAAGCTTCCGTCATCTCTACCGCACGCGGAAATTCCTACCGGGCTTGCCATAGCTTCTTCCCGGCGGCGACGGGGCACATCGCTGGCATCGCATGTTCAACACACTCATTCCAGGAACAAGGAGGCACCATGCGAAACGCACTCTTCCCGATCACTCTCACCTTCACAACGGCTCAGAGTCGGGCGTCGGATCCATGCTTCGCCAGGAACGACACAACCATCGGCTTCGTGTATTTCGCCTCCGGGTCCACTTCCGGACTATCGTCCCGGTGCTTGTACTCGCCTTCGTCAAACGCTTCGTACACCTCGAACATGACGGATGGGATTGTTCCTCCGTTGTCCGCGAGGAAGTCTTCCTGGCAGGTCAATGACCTGGGGTTGCGACGCACGGACGAAGCACGGCATCAGTGGCAGGAGGGCGCCGCGCTGCTCCAGCGCCAGAACGACGTGGCCGAGTTGAATGCGAAGCGCGGTCTCATGCACGAGGCTTGCGCGAAGGCGGGCGTGCCGCCGTTTGACGAGGAAACCGCCTGAGCGCTCCCTCGCGAGCCGTCTGCCCCGCTTCGCCAGGCGCGGCGATTTCTACAGGCCTCGCTGCTGCAACGGTGACACTCGGGCGAGGAGGTCGAAGTTCCGATCGCGATGCAGCACGGTCAGCTGATGCCGAAGCGCGCACGCGGCGATCAGGCAATCGACGGACGAACGAACTGTCAGGCCCTGCCGTCGGGCGGCCCGATAGAGACCCACGGCCTCCTCGACCAGTCCTGTCGTGATGGGCGATTCGACCATGGGCAGCGCCAGGAGAGACTCCCGAGCCACGCGAAAAGCGCCTTCGTCCCGGAATCCCTGCAGCACTTCCTGAACGACGGGGAGGCAGGTGACGATCTCATCGAACTCGACAACCGATTCGATCTTGAGCGGTTTGCGCGCCCGGAAGGTCTCGATCCACACGGAGCTGTCGACGAGAATCACCGGCCCGCTCGCCGCGAGCGCCGGCGCGGCCGGTCCGCTCGCATGGCCGGGAGATCCCCTTCCCAGAGCCCGGAACCCGTGAGCGACAGGATGCGCCGCGCCCGGATGCGCTGGACGAAATCGCGAAGCGCCTTGTTGACCACGCCCGAGTACGTCTTCTCTGAGCGCGAGAAAAAATCCCCGCGAGCCAGGCTCCGTCGGCCTAGTTGTGGTCAAGGAGAGGATTTACGTTTGAGGGCCGACTCCGCCCGGCCCGCAGGGATTTTTTTCGCGCTCAGATGAAAACGACATTCCGCGAACGGCGTCGAGTTTTGAGTGTTGGAAGCGCAATCCGTTTGCGGAGGAGCCGATGCGCGATGCGAAGAGGCCGGTCGGGGGCGAGGTAAGGCTGGAGACAGCGCGGCGTGAGCAGCTGGAGCTGGTGCCGACCAACATCGACGACCTGATTGCCGCGGATCATCCCGCCCGAGCTATCTGGAGCGTGGTCAAGAAGCTCGACCCGTCGAGATTCGTCGAGGAATGCAGGTCCCGGGGGGAAAACGCCGGGCGTCCGGCGATCGATCCTGCGATTCTCGTCACGCTCTGGATCTACGCGGCCGGCCAGGTCGTTGGGAGCGCCCGGGAATTGGCTCGTCTGACCCGCGACCACGCCGCCTACCGCTGGATTCGGGGACAGGTCGACGTCAGCGATCACACGCTCTCGGATTTCCGCGTCGGTCACGGGCCGGCTCTCGATTCTCTTTTGACCCAGGTTCTGGCGGTCCTCATGCACCAGGACCTCGTGTCTCTTGAGCGGACGACGCAGGACGGTCTGAAAGTCCGCGCAAGCGCCGGCAGCTCCTCGTGGACGGCGGCTACTCCGCGATGAAAGACATTGAGCAACTCGCGGCACGCGGCATCGCCGTCTTTGCCCCGCTCCAGCCACCCAAGAACCCGCACCGCGACCGATACGAGCCACGTGCTGGTCAATCGAAGGCCGTTGCCGAGTGGCGTAGAAGAATGGGGAGCTCAAAAGGCCGGGAGATCTACAAGCTCCGGGCATCGACCGCTGAAACGGTTAACGCGGAGCTCCGGTGTTTCCGCGGCCTCGACCGATTCCTTGTCCGAACACTTCCCAAAGTCACCTGCGTCGTCCTATGGTCCGTCATCGCCTACGACCTGATGCGACTTTTCAGGCTCACGACCTGATCAAAAGCTCCGTTTCAGCACGCCGTTTTCCAAGAGCGCGTGAAACAAGCGAGTGACGGCGAGCGGTCGGGGCTCGCCCGCGAGGTCCGACCGCCGACGGCACTCGATTGTTTCTCGCGCTCTCTCCGGAGAGGCGGGTCGCCTTTTCGAGGAGATCTTCACCAAGCACAAGATTTGTGCGTTTCATGCGTATCAGGCTACAGCTCGCTCGCCGGCGGGTCAGGTCGCGGGGATCGAGTCCGGGGCGCGGAGTCGCGAAATCCGCGTCGGCGGCCGATCGGCGCAGATTCCGGCGCGGGAAGCGGTTTCCAGCTTTCTGTTCGTCCCGAGGAATTCCGGGAGCGTTTTCGAAGGCGCGGCGTCTCAGGAAGGGGGGCGATGTCGCTTGCAGGCGCAACTTCGGGAGAAAACCATGCTCGCTGTTCCGATCAGGCAGGCCATCGCCGGCTGCGTCCTTCTGGCTGCGTCGGCTTTCGCGGACACGGGCCCCAAGCCCAGCTCGTGGGCGGAAGGCGTCGTGCCGTGCGGGGACCTCGAAGGAGTTACGGTGGAGATGTCTGCCGAGGAGGTCGATCTGGTCCTGCGAAAGGGAGACGCGCGGGAAGGCGGGGATCAGCTCGTCGTGAAGGCGACGTTTCACATGATCAACCACGGCGACCAGGTCGCGTTCGAGCACGGCTTTCCCGTGGGGCCGACCCGGAACATGACCGGGTTCTCGGCGACGTTCGATGGCAGCAACGTGGAAGCGAAACTGGTGGACCTCGAAGGCGGCGCCGGCGTCGAGATGCCTGAGGGAAAGTCGGAAGAGGACGAGCGAGAGGGCAAGGTTCACCGGTACTGGTACACATGGAATCAGTCGTACCGCAGGGAGCAGAAGGCCGACCTCGTCGTCGCCTACACGCTGGGCGTGTGGCACTTCAGCGAAGTCCGCAACGCGGCGTACTTGCTGCGCACGGGCGCAGGCTGGAAGAACACGATCGGCAAGGCTGTGATCACGCTTCGCTGCGAGGGCGGGCTCACGCTCGACCACCTCCTTCGCCTCGCGCCGGTCGACGGCGCCGCGCATCACGGCGACCACATCACCTGGACATTCGAGGACTTCGAGCCGGGAAGCAATCACGATATTCAGTTCTGGTATAACCGGTCGGAAACCCGCGCGAGCACGATCGAGAAGACGAGGAAGGACGCGAAGCGAAACTGGGATTCGAGGCTCTTGCTCGTCGATCAGCTCGAGGACGTCCACCACCTCCGGTGCCGCAAGACCCGGACGGCCGCGGAACTGAAAGACTACCTGGACGCGCTTGCGAGCAAGATCGACGGCATCAAGGAAACGGAGGGGCGTTTCGTCCTTCCGCTTCCGGGCATGTACATGAAGGAGAAGGACGGCGCTCACTTCCTGCTGAACTCCATCGACCTGGCCATTATCGCGGTGCGCGACTACCCGCAGGCGCCGCAGGCGCGCGAGGTCCTCGAGCGGTACATGAAAGTGGTGCGCGCCTTCATCGACGGCAATCTCTACTTCGGCGGCACGAAGCTCGAGTATTCGGAGGGCATTCGGAAAGGGCAGATTAACGAGCTCAACGACCGGCTGAAGGCGGCTCAGGATGTGCTGGGAAAGTCGAAATAGCGCGTCCCCGCCCCGCTCTCGCGATCCAGAAACCAGGAGGAAACCGGACATGCGGATCTTCGCAGTTCTCGCCGTGCTCGCTTCCACGGCGGCGGCCGGCGACATCCCGAAGCCGAACCCGCGCATCGCGGGCGGGGCATGGGCGAAGACGCTTCAGACCCATCCCAAGCTCCTGGGCCCCGTCGATCACCTGAAGGCGCTCTCCAAGGCGAAGCCGGAGCTGTGGAAAGAGCTGGAATCGAACGGGAAGGACGGCCGCAGCCTGCTGGAAACAGGGCTCGTGTACGCGGCCACGGGCGGGTCGAATGCGCAAGAAGCGCAGAAGTACGTGGCGGTGGCGCTGGCCCTCGCGAAAAGGGGGGTGACGAACGCGCACCAGGACACGTGGATCGCTCTTGCGACCGGCGCGCTGACATACGACCTCTTCCACGACAAGTTCACAGAAGAGCAGCGCAAGGAAATGCTCGACTGGTTCAATGGGCACCTCGGGAAATTCACGGAGGACGAGATCGCGTTTCATAATTCGACGATGAGCAAGACCCGGGCGCTCCTGCTCGTCGCATGGGGGACATCGCCCGAGAACCCGAAGGCGAAGGAGTGGAAGGATTGGGCGCTGACGAAGCTCTACGAGGGGCGCCTCCTGCCCGTCATCCACGAGTTCGGGGCAGGCGGGGGGTTCACGGAAGCCGGGGCGTACCTGCGCGGGTGCCTGTGGAGCCTGGTCGAGTCGCTGGAGCTGGCGCGGCGCTTTGAAAATTACGACGGGTTCGCGAAAGCGCCCGAGTTCTGGTACCACCGGATCTCCTACGAGATGCTGAACGCGATGCCGGGGACCTGGACGTACGGCGCGGAGCAGTATTCGATGGAAGGGGACGGCGGGCAGACCTACGGCGGGCAGATCGAGCACCCGCGGCATTCGCGTCGCGTCCTGGCGCAGTACTGGCGCGGGTCGGACCTGGCGAGGATCCTCGCAACATACGGCCAGATTCACACGCGCGGATCGAACGCCGAGGCACGCCTCGTCGATTTCCTCTGGGACGAAGGCCCCGAGCCACAACCGCTTCCCCTCGAGAATTTCAAGCTCTCCCATTTCGCTTCGGGGATCGGCAAGGTGTTCGCGCGCAGCGACTGGACTGCCGACGCGACGTGGATGCGATTCGAAGTCTCCGACTACTGGTGCGTACACCAGCACATGGACGCGGGGAACTTCGAGATCTTCCGCAGCGAGCCACTGGCGACGGAAAGCGGCGTGTACGACGACTTTTCCTCGGACCATTCGGTGAACTACTACATCCGGACGATCGCCCACAACTGCGTGCTGGTCGAGCAGCCGGGGGAAGAGGGATGGAAGAAGCTGCGCGACGTCGCCCGGTACAAGTACGTGAACGACGGCGGGCAGGCGCAGAAGTGGGACTGGACGAAGGGGCTGCTGGACGACTGGAAGCGGGAGCGCGACGAGTACGAGCGCGGAAACGTCGTCGCCTACGATGCTTCGCGGCCGGAGTTCCTGTACACGGCCGGGGACTGCACGGCGGCGTACGCCGCTTCGAAGTTGAAGCTGTGGGTGAGGCAGATCGTCTTTCTGCGACCGCACACCCTTGTGATCTGCGACCGCGTCGTCGCGACGCGCGCGGACTACGGCAAGGCTTGGCTGCTGCACGTGAAGGACGAACCGGACATCGGCGAAGCGAAGGAGAAGTCCCCGGGCGAGCTGGAGGGAAGCGGCGATCGCTTCAAGAGCGTGAACGGCAAGGGGGAGCTGCACGGGCAAGTGCTGCTTCCCGAAAAACGGCGGCTGCGGAAGGTCGGCGGGCGCGGCGTGAAGGACTACTGGGTGGACGGGCGGAACGTGACGCCGGGGGAGACGGTCTCCGCGGATGTGACGGCGCGCTGGCGGATCGAGCTGCGCCCCGGCGAGCCGCGCGAGGAAGACGTGTTTCTGGTCGTGCTGTCGACGGACGGCGCGCCGAGGGCGTCGCTGGCGAAGCGTGGCGCGAAGACGACGGTGAAGCTGCCGGGGGCGGAGGTGACGTTCGACCTGGACCGGCGGTGCGGCGGCGAGGTGCGGGTAGGGGCACAGAAGTTCCCATTGAACGAGGAGATCAAAAAAGGAAAGTGGGAATAACGCGGCTCAGTCGTCCATCTTGTAGTCCATGTCCTGGAAGTCGCCGCTCGCCGATTCCATCAGCTCCTTCAGCTTGCGATTGAATTCCTTCAGTTCGCGCGAGTCGGGGCCGCTGAAATGAAACCCGAAACGAACGCCGCCAGAAGCGAGCACTTCGCTGTTGGATCGGACCTTTCCGGGGAAGTCCTCGAAGATTTTTTTCAGGCTGGCGAGGAACTCGGCGGTGTTTGGGACGACGAAGAGACGGCCCTTGAACTTCGTGGGCATGTCGGTCCGGCCCTCGAGCGCGCCGGGGAGCGGAATCGGCTTCGGGGGCGGCTCCGGTTCGGGCTGGACATCCGCGGGCGGCCCGGACGGAACCGGACCGGGTTCAGGCGGAGGCGGCGGGTCCGGCGGCCGTTCTTCCGGTGCCTCTGCGGCCGGCGGGTCGCCCGCCCCGGATGGC
>WSZJ01000225.1 GCA_009773755.1 Planctomycetota bacterium
AGCCCCCGCCCCGCGAGAAACCGCGCCGCCGCCTCCCGCGTCGCGTCCCCGCCCGCGAACACGCGAACCGCGGCTTCCAGCTCCGGCGGCAATGCCCGAGGCCCCGCCTGCGGCTCCTCCGGTTTCGAAACCGCCGGCCGGATCTCCAGCGTCAGCGGCTCCGTCGATTTCACCGCCAGCCGCACGCGCTCGCCGATTTCAAGCGGCAGCGCCGTCTCGAGATCGAGCGACGCGCCCAGAACGCTCAGCCTGAACTTCCCCGGCGCGGACGACGCCACCACGAGCGCGTCGAACAGCGACCCCGCCGCCAGCCGTGCCAGCGCCGCGTCCAGCGGCGCCCGCGGAAACGCCAGCCCGGCCGCTTCGATCACGCGCCCTTCCCGCGCAGCCCGAGGATCAGCTCGACCTCGCCACGCTCGAGCCCGGTCTCGACGGCGATGTCGGCGGAAGCGCGCCCGCCGTCGGCGAGCCGGAAGACTTTTTCGTGAAGCGGATTCGCGGGCTTCGACGGCGACGGCGCTGCGAGCGTCCCGGGCGCCGAGAGCCGTTTCAGCTCCTCAATCCGCGCCTCCGCCCGCGTCAGCAGCTCGTTCAGCACCCGCACCTTCATGTCCAGCTTCGCCAGCATCTCGCGCGAGAATTCCTGCAGCTGCACGAACAGCGCTTCCATCGACTCCCGCGCCTCGCGCTTTCCCCCGTCGCCGCTCTTGTCCACCAGGTCCACCCCCGCGCGCCGTTTCATTTTCGCCCGCTGCACGAACGTCATCGCCGTGAGGATCACGACGCCCAAAGCGACGAGCCACGTCCCCTCGGGAAATGCCGCGAGCATGTCGCGAGTGTACCGCTACTTGACGTCGGGATGGAACGACGTGCGGTTCTCGCGCCACCAGATGGCCCACTTGCGCGCGGCGCGGCAGCGTTCAGGGAGGGTGCCGGCGGGGTTGTAGTTGAAGTCCTGGCAGGTGATATTCTTGAGGGCGTTGTTGGCGTCCCGGCGAATGGAATAGCCGGTGCCATAGAGTCTCGGGATCAGCACGTTTGCGCCCGCGGCACTTCCCAGCCGGGCGAGGTCTACCGCAACCTCGGGCTGCAATCGCGCCCGCAATTCCTTGAGGTGCGTGTATACAAAGGTGATATCCCGCTCGCGCTTCCGGGCGGCAAGGCCGCGTAGCGCGCAGTAACTCGTGCCAAGAGAAACGCGCGGATCGTCCACCATTTCCCGAAGACGTTCTTCGACTCGCTCGCCGGGAAGCGCAGGTGCTGCCCTCAGGATCAGATCTGGCTCCCAAAGATCGAGCTCCTGCCATCGATCCAGGTCGGGTGCGACCTCGCCAAAGCCGGCAAGGGCGATCGCCGTCCTCAAGCGCACGGACGGACTCTTCGACTTCAGCATGTCCCTGAGGCAAGGCAACGCTACACCTGGCTCCAGCCGGGCCAGGGAGCCTGCGTCCTCAATCTCGCGATAATGGTTCGCAAATCTCGCCGATGGAAAGCGCGCCGCCGCCTCGGCGCTTGTAAATGACCGGGAGTACCCCTCCGCGACGGCTGCACGGACATCAGGATCCAGGGAAACGACGTCGAACGCTTCTCTCAGTTCGAGCTTTCCGCCACGCAGGGCGACCAGGAACGGTTCCCGTTGTCCGAGGCGAAACAGCAGGAAGGAGGTCCACTCGTCTTTGAGCACGCGATTGCTTTGCAGAATCTCGATCAGGAACTCGCCGGCTCCATCTGCGAGATTCAAGTCCTCCCGGCCGACAATCCACATTGCGAAGGAATTCGGAACCCTGTCCACCAGCGCGCGCGTGAGGTCCAGGGTCAGCGGAATGTCCGACCTCTGCACGCACGCGGGAATTAACGAGTCGGCATTCTTCACCCGGTCGAAAAGGAGCCCCGGCAGTCGATCGTCCTCGACGTCCAGAGAGTCCCCGTCGGCCTCAAGGTTGACCCACGGACGGACGCGCGTTCCGTCCTCGGTGCGGCCCGCGGACTTTCCATCCTTTCTGAACTCCCAGCCATCCATGAGATCTTCCATCCGTCGGCGGATCTCGGCGTCCTTTCCCTGCTCGTTGGGACGGTACAGAAGGACCGCCTCCGGCCCGATCTCCGCAAGCAGGACCTGAGCAGCCGCGCGTTCTTTCTCGTCGTCGTCGCCGAGCCGGAGAATCGCACGCCGGATCTCCTCTTCCGGCGTCTCCGCATTCGCGTCGGAAATGAAAACGGCGACCACGCAGGCCGCCGCGAAGTGCTTGACGAACCGCTTCACGACTAGAGCCGCTCGACGATCATGGCAATCCCCTGCCCGCCGCCGATGCAGGCGCTGGCGACGCCGAACTTCTTGCCGCGGCGCTTGAGCTCGCCGAGGAGGGTGATGACGAGGCGGGTGCCGGTCGCGGCGAGGGGGTGGCCGATGGCGACGGCGCCGCCGTTGACGTTGGCCTTCGCGCGGTCGAGGCCGAGCTCCTTTTCGACGGCGAGGTATTGCGCGGAGAAGGCTTCGTTGATCTCGAACAGGTCGATCTGGTCGAGCTTCAGGCCGGCCCTTTCGCAGGCCTTCCTGATCGCGGGCGCCGGGCCGATCCCCATGATGCTCGGGTCCACGCCGACGACCGCCCAGGACACGATTCGACCGATCGGCGCGAGGCCGTCCGACTTCGCCTCCTTGCCGAACGCCGGATTCAGCGCCGCGAGCTGCTCGAGCGACGTCTCCGGCTTGATGTGGTCGTCCTTGTCCCACACGCCTTTCTTCAGCGCGACCGGGACGATCTCTTCCTTGAAAATCCCGCTCTGCACCGCGCGCGTTCCTTCTTTGTGCGACCGCATCGCAAACTCGTCCTGCGCCTGGCGCGTGATCCCGTACTGCTTCGCGAGCTTCTCGGCCGTCTGCGCCATATACAACCCGCAGAAGCCGTCCATCAGGCTCACCATCAGCGAGTCCTCGACGGCCGGCTGCTGCCCGAGCCGCAGCCCCTGCCCGCGCATCCCGCGGATCACATGCGGGCACTGCGACATGTTCTCCATCCCGCCCGCCACCGCGATCTCCGCTTCCCCGCACAGCAGGATCTGCCCCGCGCTTATGATCGACTGGATCCCGCTTCCGCAGATCCGGTTCACCGTCAGCGCCGGCACCGCGTTGGGAATCCCCGCCTTCAGCGCCGCATGCCGTGCGCCGTAAATCGAGTCCGCGCCCGTCTGCATCGCGTTCCCCATCACCACGTGCTCGACCGCCTCGGGCTTCACCTTCGCCCGCTCCAGCGCCGCCTTGATCGCGTGCGCCCCCAGCTCGTTCGCGCTCACGTCCTTGAACGCCCCGCCCCCCGGCGTGCCGATGTACTCGGCCATCGCGGTCCTGGCGCCGGCGAGGATGACGAGGTCTTCAGGCATTTCATGCTCCCTTGAGGCGACTTGAGAATCGTCGAGCGGAAGAGCGATTGTCGCTCTTCGGACGCTGACCGGCAAGAATGCGGTCAACGGCGAGAACCGGCCATGAGGCACTCCGCAAGACCCTGGATTCTCCGTAGTGTCACCGCAACGCCATCCCTCTTTCGCCCCTTCGCGTACCCGCCTCAGGGCTTCAAGAGGATAAGCCCGACGCGCGTCAGCCTGCGAAAGTCCTCGTCGAATGTGAGGACCGTCGCCCCTTCCCTGAGCGCAAGCGCCGCTATCCAGATGTCGTTTGCAGGCAGGGGTGTTCCCGCGCGCCTCAATTCGGCCGCAAGCTCTGCGTAGTGCCTCGATGCCAGGTCGTCGACGTCAAGCACGCGGACCGACGGCTCATTCAGAAACGCCGCGAGGACGCGCTCGTTTTCTCTCTCCCTGACTCCGGCGCGGAACCCTGCCCGGAGCTCGCCCAGCGTGATCACTGGGACGAGCACTTCGGTCGCTTCGTCGATCGTCCGCTTCGCCTCAGGGTGAGCCCGCCGAAGCTGGCTGTACGCCGAAGTGTCCAGGCAGATCCGGCTCACTTCCACATGTCCTCGTCGACCTGCCGGAGAAACGCGGTGTTGCGCTCAAATTCCTGAAATTCAGCCTCCGACCATCCTCCGGCGTATTTCGCCAGTCCGTTGCTGAATTTCTTGCCGTGCTCCAGGCCGAGCGCTCGTCGGAGAAGAGTCTGAATGGTCGAGTTGAGGGAACGCCCGCCGCGTTTTTTCTCGCGCTCGAGGGCCTTGGCCAGATCGGGGGCGAGATTTCGAACCGTCAGGTGACGCATTTCAACCTCCCGTGTGCATTCACTAGGTGCATTCTATGCATTCATTCATGCACAGTCAATCAGGTGCCCGCGGGAGACCTGGCTCTCGATCGCGCCCCTACTTCCCCTTGTACGCTGCCTTCCGCTTCTCCAGGAACGCCTTCGTCCCCTCTCTCATGTCCTCGGTGGCGAATGCGAGGCCGAAGTGCGACGCCTCGAGGAGCTGGCCCTCGGCGAGCGACAACCCCGATCCGCCAATGACGCATTCCAGCGCAAGCTTCAGCGCGACCGGCGCGCGGCTCGCGAGCTTCGCGGCAAACGCGGTCGCCTCTTCAACCAGCTTGGCCTGCTCGAACACCCGGTTGACGAGCCCGATCCGGTGGGCTTCCGCAGCGTCCATCAGGTCGCCGCTGAGAATCCACTCGAGAGCGCGCCCGGTGCCGACGATGCGCGGGAGGCGCTGGGAGCCGCCGAAGCCCTGGACGAGGCCGAGCGTGACTTCGGGGGCGCCGAGTTTGGCGTTGGGGGAGGCGAAGCGGACGTGGCAGGCGAGGGCGAGTTCGCAGCCGCCGCCGAGGGCGAAGCCGTTGAGGGCGGCGACGACGGGCTTGCCGCAGTTTTCGATGCGGTCGAAGGCGTGCTGGCCCCGGAGGGCGAACTGGTACGCGTCCGAGGGAGTCAGCGCGGACATTTCGGCGATGTCAGCGCCGGCGACGAACGCTTTCTCGCCCGAGCCGGTCAGGACGACCGCGCGAACGGAGTCGTCCTTCGCCGTCTCGGCAAAGATCGCATCAATGTCGGCGATCACCTGGGAGTTCAGCGCGTTGAGCTTGTCGGGCCGGTTGACAGTGATCCGGCGGACCAGGTTCGCGTCCTGCACAAGAAGCGTCGACATGCGCAACCTCCGAAAAAAAAGGCCCGCCTGAATCGGCGAGCCCATGTAGTTGTCGTTCCTGCTCACTACTCAACACTCAACACTCCCTACTCCTCAACCACCGTCATCGTCACCAGCTTCACTTCACTCTTCGGCCGGTCGTTCGCGCCAACCGGCACTTTCTCAATCTCCTGCACCACCTTGATCCCGTCCACGACCTTCCCGAACGCCGTGTACTGGCCGTCGAGATGCGTCGCCGCGGCGAAGCAGATGTAGAACTGGCATCCCGCGCTGTTCGGCGCGCTCGTCCGCGCCATCGAAAGCGTCCCCAGCACGTGCTTCGTGTCGTTGAACTCGTCCTTGATCGTGTACCCGGGTCCGCCCGTCCCCGTTCCCTGCGGGCAGCCGCCCTGCATCATGAACCCGCGGATGATCCGGTGGAAAATTTTCCCATCGTAGAATTTCGACTTCGCCAGCTTTACGAAGTTCTCCACCGTCTTCGGCGCCTTCTCCGGCAGCAACTCCACCGTGATGTCGCCGAAATTCGTCGCGATCTTCACTTTCTTCGCCATGGCGCTCCCCCCTTGATTAATCCGTCTTCTTTTTCTCGTGCCAGATCACCTTCTTCATCACCGGCGGAGTCACCGGCTTGCCGAACTTCTGGCTGTTCGGCGCGCTCGGGATCAGCTTGATGTCGCGTTCGAGCTTGAACATCAGGTCCATCCCTTCCATGACCTTCCCGAACGTCGTGTGCTTGCCTTCAAGGTGCGGCGTCGCTACGAAACAGATGAAGAACTGCGAGCTGGCCGTGTCCGGGCCCGAATTCGCCATGGAGAGGATCCCCGGAGCATGCGCGATCGGCGACTTCTCGTCCTTGATCGTGAACCCCGGATCGCCCGAGCCGTCCTGCCGCGTGTAGTCGCCGCCCTGCATCATGAAGCGGGGGATGATGCGGTGGAACGGCACGTTGTCGTACTTGCCATCCGTCGCCAGCTTCTTGAAGTTTTCAACCGTCTTCGGGACTTTGTCTCCATAGAAGCGGCAGTAGATCGTCCCCCAGTCGACGAACTGGATCTCGGCGTACTCCGCGACGATTTCGATGTCGGCCTTCAGCGCGTCCGCCGCGCCGAACGCCGAGTGCTTCCAGGTCACCTTGTACGTCCCCGGCGTGCCGAGCTCGGGGAAACACTTCACCAGGTCGAACCTCCGCGTCACCGTTTCCCCCGCGCCGAGCGTAAAGGCGCCGAGGTCGTCGCACTGCGACATCTTCAGTTCTTTGCCGTCCGCCGTCGCAACCGTCAGCCCGTCGCAGAGGCCCTTCTCGACCTTCAGCGGCTGGTCGCTGTCGTTCGTCACGCCGAACGTAACCAAGGCGCGGTCGAATCCGCCGGCCTCAGGGACGTCGAAAACCGGCTTCGCCGCGAGCGCGAGGCCGGACATCAGGGCAAGAAGCGCGAACGTTCTCATGACTCCTCCGGAATTCCCCCGCAGGGCGGTTTTGAAGAGGCGGAAGAGTACGGCGAGGGGGGGAGATCGTCAATTGGAAGAGAGGAAAACGGCGAGGACAACTCCAAATCCCAACTCCAACTCCAACCCCAAGCGTGGTTCGTTTTGGAGTTGGGGTTGGAGTTGGAGTTGTTCTTTACCCCGTCATTGCGCCCGGCGCCTGGTCCCCCGGCCGATCACCAGTCCGCCCGTGTAATACATGATCGCGTTGAAGAAAAAGGTGAACGCCAGGGCGGCGATCGCCGAATGGCAGACCTTGAATCCGACAAACCATCCGGGAAACTCCACGACGAGGCCGACCGCAACGATCGCGTTTGAGACCGGGCCCGGAAATACCTGCCCGACGAAAAGCAGCAGGAACGCGGCGGCGTGCACGATCAGGAGAATGGCGGGGGTTTTCATCGGTCCTTCCATCGAGGCGGGCGCTTCTCGAGGAAGGCAGTGAGCCCCTCGGTCGCGTCCGCGGTTTTCATGAGGCCCCCCAGGTAGATCTCTTCGATCCGGGTGAGGTCGACGTCGGCGAGCGCGCGGCGGGTTTCGCGAAGTGCGGCTGCGGAATGGCGGGTGAAGAGCGCAGACTCGGCGGCGACGGCGGCGTCGAGATCGGCAGCGGGGACAGCTCGCGTCGCGAGCCCAACGGCCGCGGCATCGCGGCCGCTCAGCGTCTCGCCCGAGAGAATCAGGCGCCGCGCCCGCATTTCGCCGACGACTCTTCCGAGCACTCCGCAGGCGATCGGCGGAAAAACACCAAGGCGAATCTCGGGAAAACCGATCTGCGCGTCCTCCGCCGCGACGACCGAGTCGCAGGCCAGCAGCAATTCCGCGGCGCCTCCGAGGCACGCGCCATGGACGCGGGCGACGAGCGCGCACGGGAGGTCGACCAGCGCGCGGAACAGCTCATGGAAGAGCGCGACCATGCGACCGCCATGTGGCGGGAGGTGCTCGCCGACATCGACGCCGGCGCTGAACGACTTCCCCTCCCCGGCGAGGATGCAGCATCGCACGCCTTTCCAGTCGGCGCGCCTGAGCACGGCCAGCGACTCTTCCATCAACGCGAGGTTGATGACGTTGACCGGCGGATGGGCGAGCGTGAAGCGCGCGAAGGGCGGGTCGAGGCGGAGGGAGACGAGGGGCACGGGGGGAACATCTTATCCGGCGGGTGTCGCCGATACGACCCGGACCTTATGGAGCGACGAAACTGACCGCCATCCCCATTCCGCCGCTGATGCACAGCGTCGCCATTCCGCGCTTTGCGGAACGACGCTTCATTTCATGCAGCAGCGTCGCGACGATGCGTGCCCCAGTGGCTCCGATCGGGTGGCCGAGGGCGATGGCGCCGCCGTTGACGTTGAGGCGGGCTCGGTCGAATTTCAGCTCGCGGTCGCAGGCGAGGACCTGGGCGGCGAATGCTTCGTTGAGCTCGACGAGGTCGTAGACGGCGAGTTTTGTCGATGTTTTTATTTCGAGGGCGCGGATGGCGGGAACCGGGCCGATCCCCATGATCCTCGGCTCGACACCCGCGATTTCCCACGCCTCGATTCGCGCGAGCGGCGTCGCCCTGAGTTTCCTCGCGGCCTCAGTGGAAGCCAGCACCACGGCGGCGGCGCCGTCGGTGATGCCGCTCGAATTCCCCGCGTGAATCGTCCCGGTCTTCCT
>WSZJ01000226.1 GCA_009773755.1 Planctomycetota bacterium
CTCCGGCCGGGCCAGCGGCGACGCTTCAATCTCCGACGCGGCCTCGAACGCGACCACTCGCTCCGTGCGGCCGCGGACCGCGAGGGGCGCGAGGGCCCTGTAGCGAAACGTCGACCCTGCGAGGCGCCGCGCGGCTCCCGAGACGCGCACCGCGCCGGGCGCCGCGGACTCCATCAGCCGGTGAGCCACGTTCACGACATCCCCGATCGCCGTCGGCCTGTCCCCTGCAACGCTCCCCCAGAGCACTTCTCCCGCATTCACGCCGGCGCGCGCAGGCTCCGGTCCCCCGGACGCGCACAGCTCAAGTGCCGCCGCGATCGCCCGCCGCGCGTCGTCCGGATGCGCGACCGGCGCACCGAAGACCGCCATCGCACTTGCCCCCACGAACTTGTCCAGCGTGCCTCCACGCCGCTCCACCACCGAGCGCACCCGCACGTAGGCGGCGTCCAGCGCCGCGGGGTCGTCGGACGACAGCCCGGTCAGCTCCGCGAACAGCACGGCAACGGTGCGGCGTTCTTCGTTTCCCATCCGAACCCCATCTTATGATCCTGCCCCCGGCACGCACATCCACCGTCACTCAGAACGCGAGCAAAAATCCCGCGCGTCAGGCTGCGTCGGCCCAGTGCCGGTGATTTGAAGCGGTTTACCTATGCGGGGCCGACTCCGCCCGACCCGCGTGATTTTCGTCGCGCTCTGAGGCTCGAATTCCGTCGAAATTCGATCCGTTTCGTAGTTGCCGGTGTTTGAGGAGGCAGTCCCCAGCTGACCTGAAATGCTTTCGCGGCCTCGATCGATTCCTGGTCCGGACCCTTCCAAAGTTCACTTGCGTCGCCTTCTGGTCCGCCATCGCTTACAACGCCCTCAGATGCCTTGCGCTCTCAGCCCGGCCCAACCCTTCCCATCCCCGCCGGATCGGTTAAGGTGAACTCTTCGCCATATTGAGTTCCCACCATGGCTGATCGCGAATCCCTCGAAACGGATGTCCTCATCGTCGGCGCCGGCCCCGCCGGGCTCGCTTGCGCCCTTCACCTGCACAAGCTGTTCGCGGAAGCGAAGACCGCGGGGAAGCTCTCCGAGCCGTCGATGATGGTGATCGAGAAGGCGCCGGAGGTCGGTGCGCACATTCTCTCGGGCGCGGTAATGGACCCGAAGGGGCTCGACGAGCTGATCCCGAACTGGCGCGACGAAGCGCCGCACGACGGGCCCGTGACGGCGGACGACGTTTATTTCCTGACCAGGAAGCGGAAGTTCCGGCTGCCGTACGTGCCGCCGGCAATGCACAACAAGGGCAACTATGTGATGTCGCTGAATCGCATGGTGCGGTGGCTCGGGAAGAAGGTGGAGGAGAAGGGGATCGACCTCTTCACGGGATTCCCGGGGGCGGAGCCGCTGTGGGAGGGCGGTCGGCTCGTTGGCGTACGCACCGGGGACAAGGGGATCGACAAGGAAGGGATGCATCGCTCGAACTTCGAAGCGGGCGTGGACATCAAGGCGAAGATCACGGTTCTCGCGGAAGGCCCGCGCGGGTCGTTGACGAAAGTGATCGTGAACAAGCTGGCGCTTCATGGGGAAAATCCGCAGATCTACTCGACCGGCGTCAAGGAAGTCTGGAAGCTGAAGGACCCTTCGAAGTTTCCCGCCGGCAAGGTCGTGCACACGATGGGTTGGCCGCTGGACCTCTCGAATTTCGGCGGGTCGTTTGCATACGGGATGAAGGACGGGTTGCTGTCGCTGGGGTTCGTGGTGTCGCTTGACTACGCGAACCCGCTCACCGACCCGCAGTGGCTGCTTCAGGAGCTCAAAACGCATCCGGTTTTCGCGGAAGCGCTGAAAGGCGGCGAGCTGGTGCGCTACGGCGGCAAGACGATCCCTGAGGGCGGCTACTGGTCGGTCCCGCGTCTCGCCTTCGACGGCGGGATGATCGTGGGCGACTCGGCGGGGATGGTGAACACGCAGCGGCTGAAGGGAATTCATCTCGCGATCAAGAGCGGGATGCTCGCGGCTGAGACGGCGGTGGATGCGCTGAAGAAAGGCGACGCGAGCACGGCGACGCTCTGGGAGTACCGCAGGCGCTGGGACGACTCGTGGGCGGCGAGGGAGCTTCACTCGATCCGGAATTTCCGGCAGGGTTTCGAGGGCGGGTTCTTCGCGGGCGGAATCCATTACACGCTTCAGATGCTCACCGGCGGGCGAGGCCTTCACCGGATTTACCCCGCGCGCGAGAGCCACCTGGGCATGAAGCATGCGGTCCATTCAAACCTTGCGGGCGAAATTCCGATGACCCTCGACGACCGTCCGAAAAAAAAACCGGACGGCGAGCTCAGCGTCGACAAGCTCTCCGACGTCTACCTTTCCGGCACGAAGCACGAGGAAAACCAGCCCTGCCACCTGAAAGTCGCGGACACGAACATCTGCGCGACGAAGTGCAAGGAAGAGTACGGCAACCCCTGCATGTACTTCTGTCCGGCGCAGGTCTACGAGATGCATCGCGACGGCGAGGCCGGGAAAACGAAGCTGCACATCAATTTCTCGAATTGCGTGCACTGCAAGACGTGCGATATTGCGGACCCGTACGGAATCATCACCTGGGTCACGCCCGAGGGCGGCGGCGGGCCCCAGTACAGAGACCTCTAGCCGTCCCGACGCCATCCAGGAGGAATCCGTTGCCCCTCGCCCTCTCCGCCCGGCGAAACAGCGGCCAGGTCTTCGGAAAACTGGTCGGCGCCACGCTTGGGTTCCTCCTCGGGATCGGCGCCCTCTGGTTCGGAATCTGGAACCAGAGTCGCGTTCGCGCTGCGGAGTCCTGGCCCGTCGTGCAGGGCGTCATCGACAGCTCGTCGGTCGCGACCAGCAGCGGCCGCCGCGGGCGCACGACATACCGGTGCAAGGTCGCGTACCACTTCAGCGTCGACGGCAAAGCCTTCAGCGGCGAAAACATGGACCCGACCGGGAACCAGAATGAATCGAGCACCGCCGCGCACGACCACGTGCGGCGGTACCCGAAAGGCGGGCCGTGCACGGTTCACTACGACCCGGCCGACCCGTCCGTCAGCTGCCTCGAGCTCGGCACGACCGTCACCGGCTGGATCTTCGTCCTCGTCGGCCTCGGCATGGTGCTCGGCTGCGGTTTCGGTTTCGCAAAGACGTTCCTGTCGCTCGGCCGCGTCTGACATCCCTCCGGAGACCTCCATGTTCGAAATAAAAACTGGGACGGTCCCCCGCGGTCCGGCGAAGACACCCCTCGCCGTCGCCCTCCTCTTCGGCCTCTTCGCCCTCATCTTCGGCGGCGTCGGCGTCGGCATGAGCATCCCCTGCATCCGCGCGTCGCGCTGGCCAACGGCGCCCGGGACCGTGCTCGAAAGCTCGCTCCGGACTTCCAGCTCGAAAAAAGGCGGCAACACCCACGCGTGCAGCGTGCGGTACGAATTCGAGGTCGGCGGGAAGCGCTTCACGGGCGACAAACTCGAGCCGTTCGTGGTTTATACCTCGGGGAATGGGCCGTATGAGGACCTGAAGCGGTATTCGCCGGGGGCGGCCTGCGAGGTGCACTACGACCCCGAGAATCCGAATGAATCGTGCCTGCGCCCGGAGCTGGGGGTTCTGCAGTGGGTGTTCACAGGAGTCGGGTTCCTGATGCTGGTAATCGGGATCGGCATCGGGTTTACGGGTTGGTGGCAGCGCGGGGCGCCTGGACGCGCCTGAATCCGAAAACTGCGTGATTCTCCGGGAATTCCGGCATCATCTCTCTGGCCCCCGTTCCGCACGGCCAGGAGAAAACCTCATGCGCCTGAACCGCTGGCTCGCCGTCCGCCGCTTCGAAGTCTGGACCTTCGGCATCGTCTGCGGATCGCTGGGGGCCCTGACCGGCCTCTGGATCGCCGGGCTCGGCGCGCTTGAAACGCGGCGCGCCTGGGAGCGCGAAAACTGGCCGGTTGCGGAAGGCGCGGTGCTTCAGGTCGAGGAGCGCACGGACCGCGTCGCCAATGGCCGCGCCGCCGACTCGCTCGTCGCATCGTATGCGTTCCTGCTCGACGGGCGGCGCGTCACGGCGGAACAGGCGATCGCAATCCCGACCATGGGATTCACCTTCGCACTTCGCGAGAACACGCTCAGGTCGCTTCGCAGGGGCCCTTGCCGCGTGCACTACAACCCCGCGAACCCCGCGGAGTCGTTCATCGTGGCGGACCCGCCGCTCTGGGAAGCGATTCTGCTCGGATTGTCGTTCACGTTTATGGGCGTCATCATCGCGGCGGGAGCCTGGTGGAAGCGGCGGCAGGTGGAGCAACTGATCGGCGACCAGCGCGGGCTGGATTCGCTGCCGAAGGAGCCGCCTGGGGTGAAGCGGTGGGAAGTTGGAGTCATGGGGCTGGCTTGAGGCCTTCGGAACCAGGTATTGAGTGGGGAGTGTTGAGTCGTGAGTAGTAGGTAGTGTGTAGTGGGTAGTAGGTAGTAGGTAGTAGGTAGTAGGTAGTAGGTAGTAGGTAGTAGGTAGTGAGGAACGAAGGGAATCCTTCGAGAGAACTGTCAAAGGCGTTTGCGCACTTGTCAACGCGCGCGTGGGTTTTGAACGGCGATTCAAATTTGGTCAGCGGATGCAAGCTGTTTGGTGCATTAATGTTATGTCGCATGTGAACGGATGGCACGAGCGATGCAGTTACTTCCCTTCATGCGCCTCCACCTCACCGCTCTCCTGGCCTTCGTGCTCGCCCTTCCCGCACTCGCCGGCGGCAACAAGCCTCTGCCGCTTCCGCCCCCGGAGCCCAACCTCCCTGAGGGAGTCGGCCCTGCGATCAACGCCGCGCGAAAACTGTATGACTGCGACGATGATGCCCTGCGCTGTGCCGCTGTGAAGTTGTTCGTCGAGATCCACGACCAGGCGGCCGACCTCTATCTCCAGATGATCGCCTACGAGGACTCCCACCCGAACGTCCGCCTCACCGCCATCAACGGGCTCTTCAGCCGCGAACACCCCAAGGCGCCGCTCTTCGCCGCCCGGCTCTGTACCTCGAGCGCGCCGAAAAAGTACCTCGACGCCGGCGCGCATCTCGTGTGGAAATCGAAGAGCAAGGACGCGGTCGAGAACCTGATCGTGGCGATGCGGAAGGGGATTTCGGGGTTCGCGCCGGAGCATCGGGTCGGCGCCGACGCGGGCGCGACGACGTGGGGACCGATCATGACGCGGACGCTTTGTGTCCGCGCGCTCGGCCGGATCGCGACGCCTGAAGCGATCGACGCGCTGATTGAGGCGATTCACTATTCCGAATGGGAATTGCGCTCCGCCGCCGCGCAGGCTTTCGGCGAAGCGGGCGACGCCGCGGGTGTCCCGCATCTGCTCAAGGCGGTCGATGACAAGGACCTCGACGTGCAGTGCGAGGCGATGCTCTCGCTCGGCCGAATCGGCGGCGAGGAAGCGACGGCGCGGCTGCAGCAGGCGGCGAAGCGCGAGACGAGCGAGCGCGAGACCCACTACGAAATCGAGTACTGGCGGAACGAAATCTACGTGCGGATTGCGAAGAAGGCGCTGAAGGCTTCGCTGGAAAAGCGCGCGGCCGCGCCGCCG
>WSZJ01000227.1 GCA_009773755.1 Planctomycetota bacterium
AGCCGGGGTTGACGTCAATCACCTTGGCGAAGTCGGCAACCGCGGCGGCGAACGCCACCTTCGCATCGCCACCCCGCGCCGCCTCGAGCGCGGCCCGATCGAGGCCCAGCAGCCCGCGCTGCAGCCATACATATTCCCAGCTCGCCGTGATGGCGAGCGCGCGATCGAAGTCCGCGCGCGCCGCCGCCCACGCCGATTCGGGATCTTCGCCGCGTTCCGCGCGCGCCAGCCCTTCGAAGCGGCCGAGCACGCCGAGCTGCATATGCGCCTCGGTCACCGTGGAATTGAGGGCCAGCGCCCTGTGGAAAGCGTCGCGTCCTCGCTTCAGGAATTCCCACACCTCCTCGCCTTTCTGCCGCGCCAGGATCAGGGCCTGGATTTCACGCCGGCCCACGGCGCACCAGAAGACGTACGAACCCTCGGAGTCGGGGCGGGCGGCCTCAAGCTCCACGCGAGCCGCTTCGAGAAGGTGCGCCGATTCGCGGCCACGCTCGCGTTCGTGTTCGGCCCACATGATGCGGCAGGTCGCGCGCTCCGTGAGAGAAGCCCCGGAAGAATGCGCCTTCAACAGGAGATCGAAGTCGGCGATCGCCAGCCCGAACGGTTCCGCCGGCTCCTCTCCGTCGAGCATCAGGCTCTCGCCCCAGAGCATGTGGAGCGCAGCGCGAAAGTACCTGGTCTGACTCGAGCCGGGCTCGAGCGCCAGCGCGCGGTCGAGATCGGCGCGGGCCTCCTTGAGCCCTTCCCAGATTTCCCCTTCCCGCCCCCGGCCGTAAACCGCCATCGCGTGCCGCACGGTGGCCCGCGACCTCCAGAGATCCGCAGCCCGCGGGTCGAGCGCGAGCGCCCGGGCATAGTCCGCGAGCGCTTCACGGTACTTCGGCCGCGGGTCCTCGCCGCGGTTCTTGAGGAAGTGCCCCCAGTGGCGCCGCACGTCTCCGCGCCCCCACCAGCCCGCCGCCGCGAGCGGCTCCGCCGTGATGGCCCTGCCGAAGTCGTCCGCCGCGCGGTCGTAACGCGCGCCCGGGTCGCGCGCGTGGTCGCTCTCCCAGTAGCCCCAGGTGTCGTGCAGCTGCCCGCGCAGGCGCAGGACTTCGGCGGAATCTCCTGCGCCTGTCAGGTCATTGAATGCTTCCTGGAATTTCGGCTCCGGATCCTCGCCCTCGTCCCCCAGCCGGTCGGCCCACTTCAGCAGGACGGCGCCGCGCCGGAGAAGAGCCGTCCGCGAGGACGGATCGAGCTCGAGCGCGCGCGTCAGGTCCGCAACGGCGCGCTCGCACGCCGGAATCGGGTCGCCCCCGCCCGACAGCGCGCGCTGCGCCTCCCCTGCCGCGAGCTCCGCGCGGCCGATCCAGAAGGGAACGTAGCCTTTGTCGATCGCAAGCCCGCGTCCGTAGACTTGCGCCGCTTCCGCGAAGTCCGCTCGCGCTCGCGCCGCTCGCGCCAGCCCCTCGTACGCCTCCTCCAGGGTGGAATCGGAAGCGAGCGCCTGCTCGACCAATGCCACGCCGGCCCCGCGCGCATGAAGCTGCACCAACCCGCGCAGGCAGGTCGCCTCGGCGCTTCCGGGAAGGCCGGCCTCCACCCGCGCGAGATCTCTGTCGATCCGCTCACGCAGCCTCGAGGCCTCGGGGTCCTGCTCCGCCAGCGCCGCGTCCGCCGGCGGCTCGGTCAACACCGATTCCCCCATCCCCGCCCGCTCGAGCTGCCCGCTCTCCGCCAGCCGTCTCCCCTCGTCGCGTTTCCACGCCGCGCGCAATTCCGCCAGCCGCTCGTCCCACCGGCGCAGGTCGAGAAGCGCCCGCTCATACCGCGCCGGGGCGTGGTCCGGGTCCTTGGCGAGCGCGCGTTCCTGCTCCGCGAGGGCGTCGCCGAACCGGAGCTGCGCGCGGTACAGGCGCCCGAGCCTGTAGTGCGGCTCGGCGAGCGCCGGCGCCTTCTCCACCGCCTCGCGCGCCGCCTTTTCGACCGCCTCGAGGAAGCGCTTCTGCTGCGCCAGCGGAGCGCCCGCGCGGCGCAGGGCGAGGCTCGCGTCGAGGTTTGTCGCCGCGACGGACCGGAGATTCCGGAGCGCTTCCTCCTGCGCCCGATGCGAGCTCCACCACGCCGCGCCCGCGACGGCGAGCAGCACCGCGACCGCCACCGTGGCCGCCACGAGCCCGCGTCGCCTCCGCGCCAGCCTCCACGCCGCCTGCAGTCCCGACTCCGGCCGCGCGAGGATCGCTTCTCCCTTCAGGCAGCGATCGAGGTCTTCGGCCATCTCGCGCGCCGAGGCGTAGCGCCGCCCGCGCTCGCGCGCCATGGCCTTCTCGATGATCGTCTCGACGTCGCGCGCGATACGCGCGTGGATCGCCCGCGGCCGCGGAGGGTCCTCCATGATCTTCGTCAGGATCACCTTCATCGGGTCGGTCCCCGGATACGGCACCCGCCCGCACGCCAGCTCGTAGAGCACGGCCCCCAGCGCGTACACGTCGCTTCGCGCGTCCACTTCTTCCAGCTTTCCTTCGGCCTGTTCCGGCGCCATGTACGAGGGCGTTCCCACGATTGTCCCGCTGAGCGTGAGGCGTGCGTCGCCTGTCTCATTCACCGCGCGGGCGAGCCCGAAGTCCGAGATCCTGGGGCGGAGCATTCCCTCGAAGTTCTCGAGCAGGATGTTCTCGGGCTTCAGGTCCCGGTGCACGATCCCGCTCCCGTGCGCGCACGCCAGCCCGAGCGCCACGTCGCGCGCGAGTCGCATCGCGTCGTGCGGCGGAAGCCGGCCGCCGTGGTTCGCCAGGTGCCGCGCGAGGCTCCCCCCCTCGACCAGCTCCATCGTCAGGAAATGATGCTCGCCCTCCACGCCGAGGTCGTACGTAACGACGAGGTTCGGATGGCGGAGGCGCGCGGCGGCCTCGGCCTCCCGCCTGAATCGCAGGAACTGCTCCGAGCGGTCCCCCGGCTGCACGCGCAGGATCTTGAGCGCCACTTCGCGCTTGAGCTGCGTGTCGAACGCCCGGTAGACGGTGCCCATGCCACCGCGCCCGATCTGCCCGCGCAGTTCGTAGCGGCCGAAGCGTTCCGGAGGTGCGGAAGCGGGGGCTGCGGGGCGGGCCGTGGAGGGTGAGCCGAGCACGGTCGGTCCCAGGAGCGTCGCGGGCGTCTCCCCGGGTCGCGCGGCCTCGGGAGGCTCCTCTAAGGGCCGCAGCACGGTGGCGGGGAGGGTCGCGGGCGTCTCCACCGGCTGCCGCTCTCTCTGCGGAAGCGCAGCTGCTCCTTCGCGCGGTGCCTCCATGTCACCTCCTTACCTTTACGCGGTCTGGAGAACAAACACGCACAGTAGACTCAGGGCAGATGAAACGAGTCACCGCGGTCGCCGTGCTTCTGCTTCTGCTGCTCCTGCCCCTCGCATGGTGGAAGATGCCGGGCGGCCCCGTCAAGACGCCGCCGTCGTCCCTTGGCGCGCTTCCACGCCGCGAGGCGCCGCCTACGCCGGGAACGGGCCCGTCAGGCGAAGGATCTGGGAACGCGGGGAAGAGCGAACAGGGCCCCGGAGAGTCTTCCCCCGACCCGCGCTTCGCCGTCTCCGGCCGCCTCCTCCGCTTCGACGGCACGCCGGAACCGTACAGCGCGATCTGCCTCTCTCACAGCCTGTCCGACACTCATTACGCCGTCACCGATGCCCACGGGGCGTTCCGCCTGGAGTCGGAGAGGCCGGGGAAGTGCCACATCACGACAGAGGATTCGTCGTTTCCGCGCGTCGTGACCACCATCGAGATTCCGGCGGACCGCGATCTGGACGGCGTCGAAATCCGCCTGCCGCGGACCTGGGACGTCACGGTGCATCTTGTGGACCGGCGCGGGGCGGCGGTGGATGGACGCGTCGGAGCCTCGGTCGGCGACCACGACTACTTCGCATCCACCGACGAGCTTGGTGTCGCGACCCTGCGGCTCGGCGACGGAGCGGAGGCCACCTTCTTCGGGTCTTGCAAGGACCGGCCCCTCCTTCCGCCGCGCGACGTCGTCGCTCCGCGCGGGCAAGCGTTCGTGACACTCGTTGCGGACGACGCCGGCGTCGCTTCCGGCCACGTGCGATGGCCCGGCGGAGAGCCGATGCTGGGCGTCGATATTTTCGTCCGCGTAAACAGTTCGAAGGTGTCCTCCGCTACGACCGGCGACGATGGCGAATTCGAGATCCTGGTGCCGCTGGAAGCCGTCGTCTCGCTGGAATTTGATTCGGAGCGCATTCCCGCTCCCGGCGAAGACGAGCGCCACGTGGAGGGGAAGCTCGAAGGGGTCCGCGCCGGGGACACGGGGCTGGAATTCCGGACGGCCTGGGTGCCGATGGACCGCGCGCTCACGGTACGGATTTTCGGGCCCGACGGGCCGATGGCTTCCGCGCTCGTGATGGTCGGGTGGGATCTTCAGTTCGAGCTGGCGTCGGGACTGACCGACGCCACGGGGGAGTGGAGCTCGGACAAGCTGCCGAGGGGGACCGTATTCGTCTCCGTCGCTGCGCCCGACGTGGCCGAAGATTTCTGGGTTCCCGAGCCGGTCCTCGTCAGCGCCGAATCGGCCAGCGTCAGCTTCACGCTGCGTCGGGGAAGGGAAGTCGCGGGCGAGCTCAGGACGACCGACGGGATCAAGCTCTACGTCGCCCACCTCGAGTTCTTCCGGGGCGGCGAGCGCGTCGCGACATGGGAGTGCGGCGACCCGGACGTCTTCTCGGTCCTGATCCCCGCGGAGGGATCGGGGCCGCTCGAGATTCGCGCGACAGGCTTCGGCGGCCAGAAGTCCTACTCGGGACGTGCGAGCGAGGTCGATCCCGGGGCGCGCCCGATCGTCGATCTGGCGCCCAGCGGCAATGCCCCCGCACCTCCCTGGCGAAGGCGGTCGAGATGAGCCGATCTTCCTCTCGCGAATCCTGGATTCTGCGGGGCTTTCCACTTCTCCTCTTGCTCTCCGGCTGCGCGGATACTGCGCCGCTGCGGGTGATGACTTTCAACGTCCTGTCGGACGGCGTCCCGGCTCACGGAATCGCCACCCATTTTCCGGCTTCCAGGTCGAAGTACTCGAGGTACCGCTTGGGGATGTAGGTGTTCGGCGTGCCGTTCCCGGCGCCCTGCTTCCAGTACTGCGGCGTCGATCCGCGGCCAGCACCGTCCTTCACGAAGGTGATTTCGCGGCCCACGCACTCGGGGCGGACGCGAACGGCGGCCTCGCCGCGGCGAACGGTGCTCACCGGTCCGCCGCTGCTGAACGTCGGGCCCGCCGTCGGCGGGGATTCCAAAATCCCTCTCCGGCTGATGCCACGAATAGCGGCGGCGTCGGTCGTGTGGATCTCCGGCGTCGGGCGGCCCTGGTAGTACTTCGCCAGCCCCTCATCCAGCACCTTCCCGGCCTCTCCAAGGCGTTTGAGCTCCGCCTCGGTGATGTCCTTCAGCACCGGCTCCGCGCCCTCGGCCGCGGCACGGGTCGCGGCGGCTTCAGCGGCCGCGCGCGACTCGGCCTCGAGCGCGCGCGTGATGTCCCC
>WSZJ01000228.1 GCA_009773755.1 Planctomycetota bacterium
GGCGAGCACGGATGTCAGCGTCGCCGCGACGGCGAAGAGAGCGACGTGAAGCAACGCGGCGGCGACCCACGAGGCCGAGAGCGCGCGCCAGCCGCGGGGCGGCGGCGGCGGGGGAACCCGCTTCGGGCGAACCCGCGTTTCGCTCCGCTTCTCGACGGCCGCGATCACAGCGATCCTTTCTGCGCCTCAACGTGCTCCATGAACGCCCGGCTGATTCCCGACATCGTCCGTTCGTCCGACGAGATCAGCGTCAGTCCCCTCGACAGGTCCATCCCGCGCACCCGGGCCGCCGCCAGCGCGCCTGCGCCCAGCTCCGTCCCGATCGCCCGGCGCGAGACGATCGAAACCCCGAGCCCCGCCTTCACGCTCTCCTTCACCTCCTCCGTCGAGCCGACTTCGACGGACACCTGAAGCGGTCCGACGCCGGACTCGGCAAGCTGTTTCTCCACCGCCTCGCGCGTGCCGCTTCCGTGCTCGCGCATCACGAACTGCTCCTTCGCGAGGTCCGCGGGCTCGATCTGCCGCTTTTTCGCCCACGCATGCCCGGGCGGACAGATCACGACGAGCTCGTCCTTCGCGATTTCCTCGGCGCGAATCCCGCGCCGCTTGACCTTCGAGCCGACGATGCCGAGCTCGATCCGACCTGAAGCGACCATTTCGACGATCTCGGAGCTGTCGCCGCAGCGGATCGTGACTTTCACGTCGGAGTGCGCTTCGCGAAACGTGCGGATGAGTCCCGGGAGAACGTAGGTCCCCGGGATCGTGCTCCCCCCGAGGTCGAGCTGCCCGCGGACCGCGCCTTTCAGGTCGTCCAGCGCGCGAATCGCGTCGCGCTGCATCTGCAGCATCCTCTTCGCGTGCTCGTAGAACACCTGCCCCGCCCGCGTGAGCGACACGGCGCCGCGGACGCGGTCAAAGAGCCGGTTGCTCACCGTCCGCTCGAGCGCCGCCATGTGCTCGCTCACCGTCGGCTGCGACAGGAAGACCGCATTGGCCGCTTTTGAAAACGAACGAAGCTCCGCGACCTGGCAGAACACCTCGATCTGTCGCAGCGAAAAGTCCGGGCGTGATTTCACTTTTTCCTTCCCGTGGGCTTGCCCGCATCGGTCCGGTACGGCTCCGCCAGTCCCTTCCACTCCCAGACGTCGCCCTCGTCCGAGGTGAATTTCGCGTCGAGCGTGTAATTCCACACGTTGTTGTTGCTGTCCTCGAGGATGACGATTTCGATCGCCTCCGCGTCCGGGTCGTACCCCATCTGGCCGGGCTTGGCATTCGCGACCGTGATCTTGCGCGCGTCCGCGCTCCACGTGAATTTCTCGATCTTCATGCGCGTGACCACGTCCTTCTTCGCCGGCGCCTTGAACGTCATCTCCAGCATCCCCCCCTGCACAACCCTTGAGGTCTTCCCGCCCTTGTCCGTGAACTGGAGCGACAGCACGAGGAAAGAACCGCGGTACTTCGACTGCTTCCCCTCGCCGACCCACTCCCCCTCGATCCAGCGCGAGCCGCGAAGCGCCGTCGCCTGAGCGACCGACCGGATTTTCGGCTCCTCCGGCTTCTTCGGATCCGGCACCTTCGGCTCCGGATTCTTCGGCGGATCGCCGGCGATCGGCCCGGGATCCTTCGGGTCCGGATCCTTCGGCCCGGGATTCTTCGGCGGATCCCCCGCCACCAGCGACTCGTCCTCCTCATACGACGCCGTGTACTTGTAGTCGTCGAATTCAGGCGGACCCTTCACCGTGCTCGCGAATCCCGCGGTCTCCTGGGGCCGAAGCGGCCGCTCGGGAGTCGTAAAAAGTTCGCGGACCTGGGTGCCGCGATTGAAGAGCATGACCTTGACCACCACGTTCCGCACCCCGACCGCCTTGCCGTTGCGAACGCGCCCCGACACGCGGATCGATCCGTCCTGTCGGTCCTCGAAGCGGAATCCCGCGGCCTCGACCTCCGCCTCGCCGCTGAACTCGCCCTCGGACAGGTTTCGCTCCTGCGACGTCGACTCCTCGATGTCCGCGCGCACCTTGTCAAATTCCGGAACCCCCTTCACCTTCACCATCAGCGGAACTTCCTTCCCGAACTCGAACTTCTCCGAGAACGCCTGCGCCGCTTCACGGACCAGCGTGTGGTCGGCGTCGTAGAACTTGAAGCGGATACGGGCCATGTCGGCCGGGAGCTCGCCCGCATTTTTCACAGTGAGCGTCAGCGTGACATCCTTGTCCACGCGTTCGGACTTCACCTTGTAGACCTCGAGGTACGCGGTCCCCGGGATGGCGTCCTTGCGCTCGGGGACGGGAGGATTGAAGAGGTCGCGGCCGATGAAGCGTGTTTTCAACTCCTTCCCGTTGAGGAAGTAGGCCGAATCGACGACGTAGTTCGTGAAAAAGGGGCACTTGGCGATTTCGAAGCTCACGGGTTTTTCGCCGCCCGGGGCGACCTGGTCGACCTCGACGGCGCGCGAGCGGGCTACTTCGCGTTCGCCTTCGAAGCAGATGAGGGCGACGCTGATGCCGGTGACCGGACTGGTGCCGGAGTTCCTGACGCGCGAGTCCGCCCAGACCTTTTTCTCGAAGCGGGTGCGGGCGATGGAGAACTCGGAGAATTGAAGCGGCGTTTCCTCGGCGCGCGCGGAGGCCGCGGCGAGGAGGGCGAGAGCGAGAATGCGGATGGGCTTCATGTGCTGGCTCACGAATGTTCCCCCCTGGTCAGGACGGCGACGACGCGTAATCGTGACATTGTAATCGCCGGGTGCCGGGGAGGAAAACGATCAGGTTCTTCCGACGGCGCGCCGCGCCGGCGCGTCGTTGTGCGCCCGCTCGACGTACTCCATGAGCATCGCGAACTGCTTGAAGAAGTCGTGCTCGCGGACCTGGGCAGGAGACTTGAAGAAGCAGGCGAGATGGCGAAGAGCGCCGGACTCTCCGCGGCGCGCGGCGAACTCGGTCATCCTGACGAGGTCGAGAACGAGCGGCGCCGCCAGGGCTGAGTCGCACCCCTGCCAGGTGAACTGCATCGTCATGCGCGTTCCGAGGAAGCCCTCGAAGTGGATGAAGTTCCACGCCGTCTTCCAGTCTCCCAGGGACGGGCAGTAATCGATCGAAACGTGCGAGTGAAGCGACTCGTCTTTCACGAGCTGCCGCAGCGCTTCTTCCTTGTCCCTGGTCTTCGACCGGTTGGCCCCCGGCTGCCGCAGCACGAGCCCGTCGCGGTTCCCGAGGATATTGTGCGATTCCCACGAGAGGAGCCGCAGGTTGCGCGCGAGGAACATCGGCGCCAGCGCGGTTTTGACGAGCGTCTCCCCGGTCTTCCCGTCTTTGCCCGCGTGCGGGACGCCGCGAATCGTCGCCAGCTCTTCCATCGCCGGGATCGAAGCGCCGAAGCTCGGCGTGAAATTCACGTAAGGGCATCCCAGATCGATCGCCGAGTAGGCGTAGAGGACCGAGGCGCACAGGAGTTTCCGCCGGTCCTCGACGACGAGCCGGGCGAAATCCTTGAGGGAGCTGTATTCCTTCGGCGCGTCGTGGCCGGCTTCCGTAGAAGCGAGATTGACGACGATCACACGGTCGAGCTTGTGCCGTTCGCGGAACGCCTTGATCTGCCGCTGGATCTCCGCCACCACTTCGCTCGCCGTGCGCCCGTTCTCGATCCCGCCTTCCTTCGACATCGCCGTCACCTCTTCGCCGCAGTTCAGCGCGCACCCGGCGGTCACGTCCCTCGAGATCTCCAGCAGCTCTTGACGCAGCGCGTCAATCAGTTCCCGGGACACGATCCCCGGATCCCTCCGGACCTCTTCCGCCGCCGCCACCATGTCCGTCCGGCGCACGTCGCACCCGCCGAACACGATCTCCCCCATCGACGCCAGGTCCAGCTCCTTCAGCCCCGGCAGCTCCGTCACCAGCCCGGTCCGCCCGACAATCCCCTTCTTGATCCCCTCCGCCCCGCAGACCACGCAGGTCGCGACGCTCCCGTACGCCCCGATCATCCACACGCCGGTCTTCATGGTTGTCGCCTCGATTACTTCAGGTGCCTCGATGCCTTGCCCAGCGCGATCATTGAGTAGAGCGTGGGAAGCGGATCCATGTCCTCCCACCACTTCGGGTCGCCGGCCCAGGTCCCGTCGGCCTTCTGCAGCGTCGCCAGCTTCGCGACGAGTTCCTCGGCCCACCTGTGCGTCTCACCGTCGGCGTCCTTGATTTCGTCCATCCCCGAAATGTCGAGCGCGGTCGCGAACACGTTGTAGTAGTAGTAGAGCCCCTTCTGCCCCATGTTCGGATTCTCGTCGAGCGTGTAGTGCTTCTCGATCCAGCCCATCGCCGCTTTCACCTTCGGGTCGTCCTTGCCGAGCCCCGCGAAGATGAACGACTTGTATCCGGAGTACGTCATCGAGCCGTAGGAGCGCAGCGCGACTTTTCCGTTCGGGAGAGTCTCTTTCTCCGCCTTGCTCTCGCCGACGCGGTAGAAGAACCCGCCGTCGTCGCCGACGACCAGCCCGAGCTTGTCGAACCCCGGGCCGTCGTTCGATTCGCTGCGGTTCTGGCAGTGCGCGATGTACTTCAGCGCGCGCTTGTAGACGTCGCTGTCCTTCGGGATCTCCGCGGCGTTCAGCGCCTCGAGCATGTACGACGTGTTCGACAGGTCGGCGGCGGGGCCTTCCTTCCCCGGATTCTCGCCGTACCCCGCCCCGCCGTTCTTGCCGTCCTTCGCGTCGACCTTGAAGTCCCCCGCAGCGTCTTCGGAATACTGGTGCCCCGTGAGCCACGTCACACCTTTCGCGATCGCATCCTTGTGCTTCACCTTGTCCGCCGCGGCGAGCGCCATGACCGCGATCGCGGTCTTGTAGTTCGAGAGCCTCGGAACCGAAGAGGCGTTGTGGATCGCGCCGTCCTTGTCCTGGTTCTTCAGGAGGTAGTCGCAACCCTTGGCGATCGCCTCGGCGTACTTCTTCTTCCCTTCCTCGGTCCCCGCCAGCGCCTGAAGCGCCATCCCGGTCATCGCGACGTCGGAAGTTTCTCCCATCGCCTTCATCACCCACCCGCCGTCCGCGAGCTGCAATTTCACCAGCGCGTCGGCGCCCTTTGTCCAGACCTTCGCGAGATCCTCTTTCGGGCCGGCGAGCACTGCCGGTGCGAAGAGGGCCAGGATGATGCTTCCGAGGGCAAACCGTCTCATTTCAGATCCTCCGAGAAGTTATGGAAGTAATGGGTGACCGCGGAATCGTAGTCCGGCGGCCAGTTCGCCTGCTGAAAAGCAAACGGATCGGCGGGGGCGATGGCCGCGATCGCGGGAGGGGCAGTATCGGGGAGGGCGCGGGGGTTGTCGAGGGCGCCCTCGCCCGCGGAGCTGGCAGCGGGCGCGGCGTGCGCGCCGGCGGACGAGCCGGCTAAAGCGGCCTCCACGAGGAGGGCGCTTCCGGCCGCGAGGCGGTCGGCGAGGCGCTCCAGCAAACGGGCTGCCTCGGGGTTTGTGGCGCGCAGGGCGGCGATCGCGGCGCGA
>WSZJ01000229.1 GCA_009773755.1 Planctomycetota bacterium
CGGGGAAGCGACGCGGCTCGCCTCATGCTCGTCGGCCGCCTTCACGAGAGACGGAGCCGTTACCCCGAGTCCATCGCCGCGCTCCGGGCGGCGCTCGACGTCCGCCGCGAGATCGGCGACCGCTCGGGCATCGCGCAGTGCCTCGCCTACATCGGCCTCACGCTCATGCGGCAGGGCGGATTCGACGAGGCGATGCGCCATTTCGAAGAATCGAAGGCCTTGTGGACCGCGATCGGCGACCGCGCGGGCGTCGCTGCTCTGCTGCACAATACCGGCCTCCTTCACATCCTTCAGGGCCGCTACGACGACGCCCTCCGCGCGATCGGCGATTCCATGGACATCCGCCGCGAAACCGGTGGCCTCGAGGGTCTCGCCAACTCCCTCAACACGATCGGCATCATCCACCTCGAGCGCGGCCGCGGCGAAGACGCCCTCGCGTCCTTTCGCGAATGCCTCGATACCTACCGCCGGCTCGGAGACCGCGAAGGCGTCGCCTACGCGCTTCTCAACTCGGGCAACGCGCTGTCCTCCCTGGGACGACAGGCCGAGGCGCTTCGCAGCTTCCAGGAATCCCTGTCCGCCTGCCGCGACCTCGGCGACCGCGCGAACGCCGCTTCCTGCCTCGCCGGCATCGGCAATGTCCATTACGACCGCGGGCAAGAACAGGAAGCGGTGTCCGCGTACGAAGAGTCCCTCGCGATCAATCGCGAGATCGGGCACCGCCCGCACACCGCGACGCTTCTGGAGAATCTCGGCGGCGTCCATTCCCGGGCGGGGCGATTCGAAGAAGCGCTGCGGACCTACGGAGAGGCGCTGGCGCTCTGTCGGCAGGTCGAAGACGGCGCTGAGACCGTCCGGTGCCTGCTTGGGTTGGCGGAAACCGGACTACGGCAGGGTCGCTTCGAGGAAGCGCACGCGCACCTTGTGGACGCCAACGGCGTGCTCGGCAAGGTCGATGCCCCGGGCCTCCGTGCCGCTTGCGCCGACGCCGCGGGCCGCGCGTACCTCGGCCTCGGCCAACCGGCGGAGGCCGCTTCACGCCATCGTGAAGCTCTCGAAGCCGGGCGCCGTCTCGAGGACCCCGGCCTGGTTGCGCGATCCCTGGCCAGGCTGGCGGCGCTCGACGCGCTGGGCGGACGCGTGAAGGACGCGCTGGCCGGAATCGACGCGGCGCTCGCGGAAGCGGCGCGGCTCCCCGAGACGTCGCCGGAGATCCGCGTCGCGCTGGCCGAGTGCGAAGCCAGGGTGCGGGCTGCGGAAGGCGACACCGCAAAGGCGCGGGAAGTCGCGGAGCACGCGCTCGCCATTCCCGGCGTCCGCGGTCTCGCGGCGCCGCTCGAAGCGCTGATGCGCGACTTGAGTTAGCAGGTGGGGGTGCATGGCCGGTATTGCAGGGTAGCCGGGAGGGGAAACGGCAAAGGCAATAAGGAGAACCCTCAAGGAAACGACAAACCGCAAACG
The DNA here is from genome assembly GCA_009773755.1 of Planctomycetota bacterium. Lineage (GTDB taxonomy): Bacteria > Planctomycetota > MHYJ01 > WSZJ01 > WSZJ01 > WSZJ01. Next base: position 1,462 of record WSZJ01000229.1, read on the forward strand.
AAGAACCAGGCCGTCTTGTCGAGTCGCAGTGGTCGAATGGCCTGCCGTGTGGCGTCAGCCGTGAAATTTGTTCTCTGTTTTGCTTTTGGCGTTTGGCTTTGCGTTTCGCGGTTTTGATTTTGCCTTTTCGAGGCCATGGCTCGAGTCAAGTCCCCCTCAGAAGCCACTGCCACTGCAATTCCGGCCATGCACCCGCAGGTGGGTTCACGCTCGCAATGCATGGCCGCGTCGCGCTTCAATGCCCGCGTGAGACCTCCCATCGGCGAACATGCGTACCTATTCCGCCACGCCCTCCTCCGCGACGCCGCCTACCAGCTCCAGCTCCCCGGCGACCGCGCGCGGCTGCACGGGCTGGCGTTCGAGGTGATCGAAGCGCTGGCCGGCGGGCGACCGCCTGAACCGCCGCCGCTGGAACCCTACGGGGCCGGGACGAGTCCGCTTCCCGGCGACGCCTTCGCGCTCGAACTCTCGGAGCATGCGCGACTGGCCCAGGATGCGTCCGGCGCCGATGGCTCGCCGATGCTGAATGTCCGAAAGCTGTACCTTCGCCGCGCCGCCGCGTATGCGGCTCTTCAGTTTCAATTCGACGAATCCGCGAGGCTCCTGCTTCAGCTGGCCGGGTTGGTCTCTGGAAACCAGAAGGGCGAGTGCCTTCGCTGCGCGGCCGAGGCGACCGATCGGAGCGGGAGGCCGCACGCCGCCGAGCCGCTGTACGTGCAGGCCGTGGCGCTCCACCGCGAGGAGGGCGACCGCCGGCTGGAGGCGATCGCGCTGTCGGGACTGGCGGATCTCTACGATGTAACTGGAAGGGTCGCGGAGGCCGAGAGCGGCTTTGACCGGTCGCTCGCCATGCTTCGTGAAGCGGGAGACAAGCGCGGCCAGGGCGTAACGCAGGGGAGCCTCGCCGGCCTCTATCGCCAGACCGGGCGGTTCGAACTTTCGGAGCGAATGTACGAGGAGGCGCTGGCCACGCATCGCGAATCCGGCAATCGCCGTGCGGAGGGCGCCACGCTCGGCAACCTGGCCGCACTCTATCTGTTCAGCGGGAGAGTCGCGGAATCGGAAAGCGCCATCCATCGCGCGCTGTCCATCCTGCGCGAATCCGGCGATCGTCGAGGCGAGGGCGTTGCAATCGGAAATCTGTCTGCGCTCTTCGGGCAGTTGGGTCGATTCGACGAAGCCGCGCGGGGTTTCCAGGCCGCGCTTGAAATTCATCGCGACGTCGGAAACCGCCGTGCAGAGGGGAACGACCTCACCAACCTGGGGACGCTCCTCCTCCAGACCGGGCGGCCGGACAAATCGGAACACGCTTACGGGCAAGCCATCACCATTCACCGTGAAGTGGGAAACAGGCGCCAGGAGGGGGCAGCGCTGTCGAACCTCGCGGGCCTGTACTTCGAGGCCGGTCGATACGAGGAGTCCGAGAGCGCCTACCAGCAAGCCCTTCCTATTCACCGGGGAGTCGCCGATCGACGGTTCGAAGGGATCAATCTCTGCGGCTCCGCGCTGGTCGTGCTCTTACGCGGAGAGGCGTGCGTGGCCCGCGAAAGGTGGCGAGAGGGCGCCGCCATCCTGCGCGAACTCGGCGATCTTCCCACGCTCGATCGCAAGCTGGACGTGATGCGGAGAACCTGCAAGGCCGCCGGAGCGCCTCCCTTCGACGAGCCCTCTCTTTGAACGCCGAGTCGGCCTCGCTTCGCTCCTGAAGTGAGATAGCATCCCGAAATGCCCTCCGACCCCCGCGAGCGCCGCACGGTTACCGTGCTTTTCAGCGACCTCTCCGGGTTCACCGCGCTCTCCGAGCGACTTGACCCTGAAGAGGTTTCGGACCTCGTCGATGCGCTCTTCACGCGCCTCCGCGCCGTCGTCGAATCTCGCGGCGGCACCGTGGACAAGTTTATCGGCGACGCGGTGATGGCGGTGTTCGGCGCGCCGGTCGCGCACGAGGACGACGCGGCGCGGGCGGTGCGCGCGGGGCTGGGCATGCAGGCGGAAGTGGAGGCGTTCGCGACAGAGCGTGAACTCGACCTCAGGATGCGCGTGGGGATCAACACGGGCGAAGTTCTCTGGGGAAGCGTCGGCGGCGAGAAGGCGACGGCGACGGGCGACACGGTGAACGTTGCGCAGCGGCTGGAGAGCGCGGCGGCACCGGGAACGGTGCTGATCTCGCGGGCCGTCGAGCGGGGCCTTCGCGGGAAATTCGTGCTCGCCGCGCGCGGAAACATCGCCGTGAAAGGCCGCGAGGAGACGGTGGAAGCGATGGAAGTTCGCGAAGAGCTCGCGGGCCAGACGGAGCACCGCGCCGACGGGCCATCGGCGGCGTTCGTAGGGCGGGAAACGGAGCTGGCGCGCTTGCTTGAGCGCGTGGAGGCCGCGAAAGGCGTGGCGCTGCTCGAGGGCGAAGCGGGGATCGGGAAATCGCGCCTCGCTGCCGAGCTGCGCCGCGAATTCCGGGAGCGTCACCCCGGCGCGTGGGTCGCGACCGGCCGGGCGCTCGAGGGACTGCGTCTGCCGCTCGCGGCGTTCGGCGACATCGTGCGTCAGGAGGCCGGGGTCTCGGGATTCGATCGCGGCGACGCGGACCGGATCGTCGCCTTGCTCGTGTCGCAGATTCCCGGCGACGGCGCGACGCAGAAGGAGAATCACGCGCACCTCATCGCGATTTCGCTGGGTTACGCCGTCCCCGCTTCCCGCGTCCGCGACCTCGAGCCCTCGCGCGTCGCCGCGGAAACGCGCTTCGCCTGGCGCCAGTGGCTCACCGCCCGCGCGGCCCGCGGCGCGCTCCTCTGCCTCGAAGACCTCCACTGGGCCGACGCCGCCACAGGCGACCTGCTCGCCGCACTCGCCCCCCTCCCCTTCGCGATCGTCGCCACCGCGCGCCCCGGACATTCGCTTCCCTCCTCCATCGAACGCTTCCCCCTTGGCGACCTCGACGCCGCCGCGGCCGGCCGGCTCGGCGCCGCCGTGCTCCGCGCGCCGGTCGACGACGGCCTCGCGCGCTTTCTCGCCGAGCAATCCGGCGGAAACCCGCTCTACGTCGAAGAACTCGCGCGGTACCTCCGCGATGAAAAACTCCTCTGCGGCTCGCCGCTCCGTCTCACGGCCGCCCCCGGCCGCGTGCCCGACACACTCAATGGTCTCCTCGTCGCCCGCCTCGACGCCCTTCCCACCGAACACAAGACGGTCATCAAGGCGGCAAGCGTGCTGGGGAGGGCTTTCTGGACGAAGCTCCTGTCGAATCTGGCCGGTTGCGACGCGGGGCCCGCGATCGCCGAAGCGCGCCGCCGCCAGCTTGTCTTCGCCCAGGCAGGCTCGCTCCTTCCCGGCGACGATCAGCACCTCTTCCGCCACGCGCTGATCCGCGACGCCGCCTACGGCCTCGTGACGAAAAAAGAGCGCGCGCGGCTTCACTCCGCCACGGCGGCGCTTCTCGAGACCCGGATCGCAGACGGAGGGCGGCGCGTCAAGGTGCTGGCCGCGCGACATCGCGACGAGGCGGGAGACCTCGCGGCGGCGGCGCGGATGTGGATGGAAGCGGCGTCTGAGGCGCAGAGCGAAGGGGCGTGGGAGGAATCGCTGCCGCAGAGCCGCGAGGCGGCGCGGCTGGGCTGCGGGTTCACGGCGCGCGCGGCGACGGCGCAGGCGCTGCTCGGGCTCGGGCAGATCGACGAGGCGCTGGCCGAGGCGGACCGGTTCGACGCGACCGGCGATCAACAGCCGCTCGCCCTCATCGTCCGCTCCAGGATCTTCCACCGCAAAGGCGACTTGCGCAGCAGCCTCGCGGCCGCGCAACAGGCCGTCGCGACCGCGCGCCACGGCCCCGGGCGCGTCTCCGCGCTTCTCGAGGCGTTCGACGTCCTGCACCGTCTGGGCGAAATCGCGGAAGCCGAAGCGCGACTCAGGGAAGCGCAGGCGGAGTTCCAGGGAATCCCGCCAGATCCCGCGTCCGTGACGCTGCGGAAACTCGAGGGCGACATCGCCATGGATTCAGCCTGGGTTCTGCGCCGTGCCGGCCGGTTCGAGCCGGCACTTCAGTCGTACCTGAAGGCGCGGGCGATCTTCGAGTCCCTCGGCCTGCGCTCCCGGGCGTCCAGCGCGATGGAGTGCGCGTCGTTCTGCCTCCTGCGACTCGGACGCTCGGAAGAAGGGCTCGACGCGGCCCGGCAGGCGCTCGCGTTTCACCGCGCCACGGGCAACCGCGCGGGAATCGCGGCTGCGCTCCTCAACGTCGGCGTCATCTCCTTCGAACGCGGCGATCTTGCGGACGCTCTGACGGACTTCCGGGAATCGCTCCAGCTGCAGAGGGAGATTGGCCATCACGAAGGCGCCGCCATCTGCCTGAACAACATCGGCGCGCTGCTCCAGCGGAAGGGGCGGCTGGAAGAATCCCTCGAGGTTCTTCAGGAAGCCCTCGCCATGCGGCGGAAATCCGGCGAGAGCGCGGGCTTGGCCTCGACGCTGGGCAACATCGCGGGAATCCACGCGGAGCTCGGTGCCTTCGAAGACGCGGCGCGTGAATACGCGGAGGCGATGGCCCTCATGAAGGCCGTCGACGACCGCAATGGCGTCGTCCTGAGTTACGTCAATCTGGGACGGCACCGGTCGCGGCAGGGCGAATTCGCGGAAGCGCTTCGACTGTGCCGCCTGGGGCTGGCGCAGGCGGTTTCCCATGGCGACCGCTCGGGCGCCGCGCACGGCCGGTCCGGGATCGCGGAGGCGCAGCAGGCCCTCGGGCAGATCGCCGCCGCGCGCGAGACGCTGGCGGAACTCTCACGCGAGCTGGCCGGAGTCGAGGCGCCTTCGGCATCCCTGACGGCCCTGCTCATCCTCGCCGACCTCGAGTACCGCGAGGGAAACGCGGCGGCTTCCGCCACGCGGGCGGCGGATGCAGCGGCGATGGCGCGGCGGATCGACCAGCGTGGGGACCTGGCGGAAGCGCTGATGCTGCAGGCGAGCGCGAGCGGCGCGGCGGCGGCCAGGCCGCTCGCCGAAGAAGCGCTGTCGCTGGCCGGAGAATTCGCTCATCCCCGGCTTCGCGCGCTGGCGCTCGCCCTCCTGGCCCGTCTCGACGCACAGGCCGGCCGAACCGGCGCCGCGCTCGAAGGCCTCCGCGTCGCCAATTCGCTCCTCGACCCCGCCCGGTTGCCCTTCCGCGATCGCCTCTTTCTCCTCGAGCAGGAGGCCCTCGCCCGCCTCGCCGGCGGCGACCGTCCCGGTGGTGTGCGCGCGGTCCAGGAGGCCTGCGCGCTGATGGACCTGAAAGGCGCCGACGGGCTCCGCGGACCTTTCGACAGGATCCTCCGCAAGTCCGTGGCGACCTGATGCCGCCGCGTGCCGACGGATCCTCCGACTCGAATCGCTCGCTCACCGCAGAGAAGACGTATCTCTTCCGCCACGCCCTCCTCCGCGACGCCGCCTACCAGCTCCAGCTCCCCGGCGACCGCGCGCGGCTGCACGCGCTCGCGTTCGCGGTGATCGAGGACCTGT
>WSZJ01000230.1 GCA_009773755.1 Planctomycetota bacterium
CCACCCGCACCGGCACCGCCGCCGCCGTCGCCCTCGACGCCCTGCTCGACCCCCCGGGACTCGCGCCGGACCAGGGGGAAGCGGCGCTCGCCCTTGCGGCGCTCGGCGACTCCCCTTCGCCTCCCGACACGCCACCGTTCCTCGCCGCCTGGCGCGCCTTCGCCGAGCGTGACGGCGCCCGTTTCGCCCGCACCGCGAAATTCGCCGGCGGCTGGCGGCTCGCATTCCACGTGCTCGACGATCCTCCGTCCTCGACCGAGCAGATCCTTCACCCTGAAAAGTACTTCGTCGACCGCGACTCCCCTTCTCGCATCCAGCTCGCCGACCTCTCGCTTCCTCGCGGTGTGGATGGCTTCGGGTTCGTGGCGCGAGGCACCCTCGGCGAAGCGATGACCGCCGAGTCGCTTCGCCGCGCGGGCGGCCCGGGCGGACCGGGGCTGGACGAGGAGCCCGCCCGCCGCGCGGCAGCCGGCTGGGATGGCGACGCCTGGGTCGTCTACGCCTCGAGGTCCGGCGCGCTTGCCCTCGCCTGGGTCTCGACCTGGGACACTCCCGAGGACGCCCAGGAATTTGCGGAAGCGGCGGCCGTCGCGGGCGTCCTTCGCAACGGCCGCGGCAAATCGGCCACCGATGGCACGCGCATCCGCTTCGAGTCCGGCGGTGCGCGCGGCGTCGTCGAATGGAAAGGCCGCGACTGTGTCGTCGTCGAGGGAATGCCGACGGACGAAGCGGCGGCGGCGCTTGCGGAATCGGCATGGGCGGGGCGGACCGTGAAGGAAGAGCCGTCGGCGCCGCTGGTGCTGGCGCCTCGGGAGGCGGTGGCGGCTGCGCTCGCGACGACGGACGCGCTCGCGAAAGGCTGGGCGGCGGACCCGCCGAATTCTGTGCCCCTCGGCGGCCGCATCGACGCGGACCCGAAGACCGGCATCCGGACATTCCGCGCGGCGGGAGCGTTCACGCTCGACATTCCCCCGGGCTGGGAGGCGCGCGCCGAACCGGCCGCGCTCGTCCTGACGCCTTCGCCGGGGCTCCTGGTCACGGTGACGTTTCACCTCCTCGCCGCCGAGGCCCCGCCCGCCCTCGTCTTCTCCAGGGCGCGCTCCCTTGCCAGCCCGCAAGGCGTCGCGCCCTTCCTTCCCTACGCAACCCGCACCGCCGACGGCCGCGCGTGGTGCCAGTTCGTCGTCCCGAATCCCGAGCGGCGCACGCACATGGCCTGGTCCGTCGCGGGAAAGAACGCGATCCGGCTGGAGGCGGTGGCGCCCGCTTCAGGAGCTCCGGAGGGGATGAAAAAAGCGCTTCAAGAAATGCTCACGAGCGTGAAATTTGAATAAGCTGAAAACGAGAGCAACAATCGCGCTGCGGCGCGCGACGTCCGCCTGCGAGCGACTGATGCTCACGTTCTCAGGGTCGTTTTCCGAGAGCGCGAGAAAAATTCGAGCGACGGCGAGCGGTCGAGGCGAGCGACACGCCGTCGAGCTGTTCCGACGGTGGGGCGCGAAGGTCCGACCGCCGACGGCGCTCTAATTTTTCTCGCGGTCTGAAGCCTCACGCCGCTCCGTTGCCGCCCGTACACTTCCCGTCCTCAGGACCCGTTTCCATCGCAACGACAGGAGTCGCCCATGAAGTCGATGCTGTTGCTCGCCGCAATTCTTCTCTCGCAGGTCAGCTTCGCGCAGGACGAAAAGAAAAAGCCGCTCGACTCGAAGGCCGTGAAGAAACTGCAGAAGATCGTCGAGGAGGAGCGCGGGCTGAAGTTCAAGAAATCGGTGAAGGTGCAGGTTCAGGACGAGGACGACCTCAAGAAGATGCTTGAGAAGAGCATCGACGAGGAGTGGCCGGAGGAGAAAGCGAAGAATGCGGAAGCCGGCTACAAGAAGCTCGGCGTCATCCCCCATGATATGGACATCCGCAAGTTCATGGTCGAGCTGCTCGCCGAATCAGTCGGTGGCTACTACGACCCGAAGACCAAGCAGCTCTTCCTCATCCGCCGCAAGGCCGGCGGGAACGACAAGATGAACGAGATGGCGAAGCAGATGTACGGCACGGACTGGGACACGATGGCCACGATTCACGAGCTGACGCACGCGCTTCAGGACCAGCACTACGACCTCCAGACGATCCCGACCGACATGGAGGGCGAGGACGACCAGACGAAGGCCATGCAGTGCCTCTTCGAAGGCGAAGCGAACTACGTGATGTTCGACTACGTTCTCGGGCAGAAGGGCATGAAGCTTCGCGCGCTTCCCAGCCTCAAGATGCTCCTGGCAGGCGGCACGCAGGGCTCCGAGAAGATGAACACGGCGCCGGAGTTCATCAAGCGCGGGCTGGCGTTCCCCTACATGGAGGGGATGGTGTTCGTGCACGCCGTGATGATCAAGGGTGAGGAGTGGGAGAAGGTGCACGAGATGTACACGAAGCTCCCGCTTTCGACGGAGCAGATCCTGCATCCGGAAAAGTTCATCGACGGCGACTGGCCGCAGCAGGTGCGGCTGCCGGACCTTGGAAAGTCGCTGGGCAAGGGCTGGGAGCTGGTCGACCAGAACACGCTGGGCGAGCTGAACGTGCAGGTGATGCTGGGCGAATTCATCAGCCGCAAGAAGTCCCCCAAGACCATCGCGAAGGCGGCGGCCGGCTGGGACGGCGACCGTTACGCGGTGTACCGGAAGGACGAGGCCACGGCCCTCGCGTTCTTCACGACGTGGGACTCCGAGCAGGACGCGCAGGAGTTCAGAAAAACGGCCAAGAGAGCCCTGAACAAGAAGCTCGGCGCCGAAGGAACCGACGACGGCGAGGACCTGACCAGCTGGGAAGGCGGCACCGTGCTCGAACGCCACGGCAGCGACGTCCTCTGGCTCGAAACCGCAGGCAGGGGCTGCGACAAGGCGCGCGCCGCCGTCTGGGCCGGCGTCGAGACGAAGGAGATCAAGGAAGTCGAGCGCAAGAAGCCCGCTGCCGTCGAGACGAAGGAAGCGGCGCTCGCCGAGAACGACCTCTACCGCCTCACGAAGAGTCCGAAGGCCGCCTGGAAAGTCCAGGAGGACGGAACCGACGTCACGATCACCTGGAAAGGCATGGACGGCGCCGCGTCCTTCCACGCCGTCTCAAAGAAAAACCGCGACGGCGAGAAGGCGCTTCAGGAAGCGGTCGACAGCGCCAAGGCCGAGTTGCAGGACGGCAAGCAGCGTTCCTGGAGCGTCGATGGTCTGGAAGTTCCCGCGGGCGGCATCGTCGGAACGAGCGAGGAGCTGGGCGAGATCAAGATGGGAATCGTTGTCCTGGACGCCGGCAAGAAGTGGGTCGTCGCGCGCCTCGCCTGCGGCGCGAAGGAATGGGAGAAGGCGTCGAAGGAGTTCGAGAAGATCGTCAAAGGATTCGAGGCGAAGTAGAAGGAGGGCGGAGGCTGCGGAGGCGGGCGGAGGCTGCGGAGGCTGGCGGAAGCTGCGGAGGCTGGCGAAAGCTGCGGAGGCTAAGTACTTCTTCGGGGATGCCTTGCAATCGGTACATCAGGTCACGAACGCCTCGGGCGCGGTCGTACGCACCCAGTTCACCGACGCGTGGGGCAACGATCTCGAAATCGGGTTGCCCAAGCTCCCGACCGGACCAGGCGACCGCTACGGTTTCCAGAATCGGGAGAGCGACACCGAGTCAGGGCTGCAGCACTTCCGGGCGCGGTCGTATGACCCCATGACCGGCCGATTCACGAGCCGCGACCCGGTCTCGCATCCAAATCTCTACATTTTCACCGACAACGACCCTGTGAACAACGTCGATCCAGACGGTCGCGATCCTTGGCGAGCCCTCTGGAGGGCAATGACGGATACTCCGCAAGACCCTGACGACACAAGCACGGGGGACGGCATCGCCAAATGGTTTGGTGGAAAAGCTGGGTCCTTCAACAAGTACTTTCCACCTACCGCAGTCGCCCAGAGAGTTGTGAATGCCGTCATCAACTCAGACAGGGCGGTGGATCAGGTTCCCGGGGTTGGCGAAGCGAAGGCTCTTGTTGCCATGGAAGAGCAGCTCACAAGAACCGCCGAGAAGATGTACGAGAATGAAGAGGAGCTCGGCGGCGCAGACACGAGTTCCGACTTCATGGTGTTGGGCTCACTACTAGCAAAGGGTCTGAGTTTCGACCGCGCGAACTCAGCTTGGGAGGGAAAGGACTTCGATCGCGAGATCATCCTCGGCAAGTACGCGGCGACGGAGTACGCGGAGCACGATGATTCTGAGCAAGCCGTCGCTTGGCTCGATGCCGGGGAAGGACTGACCCTTGATGTGCTAGCTGCTCATGGCGTTGCCAGTCGCCTTACCAGGGGTCCATTTGTCATTAGGGGATCGGGCGGTCCTGGAAAAGTCTACGAGCTGCCTGGAAGCGAGCTAAGCTCTGGAAGGGACTACATCGGAAAGACCAGACGTCCCCTCTTGTCCAGGTGGGCGGACCCAGACCATCGACTGAAGATGCCGGCATGAAGACCGCCTCGAGGTAGATTGGTTGCTGCTGACTTGACGCTACTGGAGGAGGCGGGTGTGGAGGCACTCCTCGTCGAAGAGCGTGGACTAGCCAACTTGTCAAATCGGCAAGCGCCACTGCGCACCGGCGCGGCGAAGAACGCAGCACGGATTCAGGCGGGGCGAAGAGTCCTTGAGAATGCACGACGGCCCAAGAGTTTCTTCCCTTTCGTTCTCCCTCCGAAGAAACAAGACGATGAGAAGTGATCCCACGAAGTCCTTTTGGCGCTCCATTGCTTCAGAATCCAGGGATCTCCTAACTATGATCAAGAAAGGAGGACTACGGATTGCCTTCAAGCGGATTGAGGATTTGCTTGAAAGCAATGGATTTGACTACTGCTTCGACCTCACGCAGGAGAACGACCATGCGGTCCTTGTTCTCACCCCCGAGGGCGACAGCGATGTCGCCAAACATATCGATGAATTGGTTAGCGCCTTTCCGGGCATTCCGGGGTGGGTAGTGCACGGTCGACGCCAACGAAAACTGCTCCCTGATGCGATGGCACTGGTACTGAGAATATATGGTATCGACATTGGCGATGCGACGTTTGATGTTAGGAGGGGCGAGCGCGGAATCGAAGTAGCCATGCACTGCGCTGCAGCGGTCAGCCTTCCAAGCGATGTATCCAAGGGCATGCTAGCCACGTTCCTTGACCACGCAATCGGAGAGGCCACAGTGATGAACTCGATTACTCGGTTTGCTGTTCTAGGCGGCGGTGGAACTTTGTCATCGACTGAATTGGTCGACGAGTTGGATCGCCACAGCCGTGAGGTCTAAATGATCGTCGGCAGTGTGTACAAATTCAGTGATTGTCGGTTCGAGGAGTTCTTTGGCCTTCGCCAGCCTTCGCCAGCCTTCGCCAGCCTTCGCCAGCCTCCGCCAGCCT
>WSZJ01000231.1 GCA_009773755.1 Planctomycetota bacterium
CGGCGGGACCGATGAGGCGCTCGGCGAGCGCGCGGTCCGGGTCGACAGGGCGAAGCGCGAACGCGACCGCCGCGGCGGCGGCGAGAAGAGTGAAGGTCGCGATGCGCCGGCGCGCCGGATGCTCTTCTCTCATCTCAGCGCTTCCTTCGCCCGCCGGAGAAGGGCGACGAGGGAGCGGTCGGAGGGGCAGACGTACTGGCACATGCCGCACTCCATGCAGCGCGAGAGCGCGGCGGCGGGGCGGAGGATAAGGTGGCGCGCGCTCAGCCCGACGGGGCAGGCCTCCAGGCAGTCGCCGCAGCGGATGCACGGGTTGTCGGCCGGGCGGCGGATTTCCTCGCGGGTGAGCGCAAGAACGCCGCCCGTCCCGGGCTCGACGACCGCGTCGAGCGGCGATTCGACTCCCATCATCGGCCCGCCCGCGACGATCGCGGCCGCGAGTTCGAGGTCGGCGGAAGCGCAGGCGAGAATGTGGCCCAGCTCGGTGCCGAGCGGCACGGTGAAGTTCCCTCGACGCCTCACCGCGCCTCCGTCGACGGTCACGACGCGGTCGAGAAGCGGCCGCCCGAGGCAGAGGGCCTGGTGAATCGCGCGGGCCGTCTGCACGTTGATCACGATCGCGCCCGCGTCCGCGGGGCGACCGCCGGGCGGGACCTCGCGGCCGAGGACCTGCCGGACGAGGAAGCGTTCGTAGCCGCCGGGATAGCCTTCGTCGTCGTGGACGATCACGCCTCGGTCGGCGCCGACGGCGCGCATGGCGAGACGCATCCCGCACTCGACGTCGCCGCGGAATTCGGCCAGCACGCGCCGGTCGCACGCGAGGTACGGCTCCGACTCGCAGCCGTTCACGATCACGCATTCCACCGGCCGGCCGGGCGAGAGCTTCACCCAGGTCGGGAACACTCCGCCGCCCATTCCCTCGATGCCGGCATCGCGCACCGCGGCGACAACCGCATGGGGCGAAAGCGTCGCCGGCTCGCGGTGCGGCGCAGGAAGTTGCTCGCGCGGTCGACCCACGATCTGGATTTCGCCCGAACGCTTCGCGGGGATCACGACGCCGTCGTAGGGCGAGTGCCTCCGCCGCCCGAACCTCTCCCCTTCCGGCGATTCCGCGATGAGATCTCCCGCAGCCACCCGGTCCCCCGGCGCAACCCATTCGCGCAGCCCCGCCGTGCGGACGCGCACCGACGGCGCCGGATGCAGCGGCCGGATCGCGTCGCCCTCGGTCAGTTTCAGCGCCGGCACCCTCATCGCTCTCCCTCCGCCGCCTTCAGCCATGCCTCGTCCGGCCGATGGCACTCCGCACACTGCGACGCGAACCGCACCGCATGACACTCGCCGCACGCCTGCCGGTGCGCCGCCGCCACGCGGACGTGCTCCTCCCTCTCCTCGCGCCCTCGCCCCGGCGCCCGGAACCCGCTTGTGTGCCACTTCGGCCTCTCCTTCAAGTGGCACTCGTCGCACGACTCCCGCTTGTGGCACCCGAGACACGACGCCCGGTTGAGAAGCGCCGCGGGCCCGTGCCCTTCGGCGACGTACCCGGGCGTGTGCGTCGACGGCGGCGAGCCCTTGTGACACCGCGCGCAATCCCCGGACTGGGCACACCCCCCGCCCGACGCACCATCGAAGGCAAGCCACGCCGCCGCGGTAAGCGCCACGACGAGAACGAGAATGCCTCCGATGGAAGCGCTCTTCATCGCTCCGCCCCCAGGTCGATCCAGCGGTAGATCGCGCGGAGGTCTTCGTCGGGAAGCGGCGCGCCCTCCGGATGCGGCGTCGCGGGCGCCGATCCGGGCGCGTGCAGTTCCCGACCTTCAAGCCGCTCGGCGAGCGGAGACACGATCGCGCGGCGGTCGTCCCGGTTGATGAAGCGCAGGAGCGACTCGAACCCGGCGCCGCCGGAGAAGTCCACCCCGCCCGCGGCGCCGCTTCCCTCGTGGCATTCGAGACAGCGGCGCTCGAGGATCGGGCGCACGGTCTTCTCGAAGCTCACCTCGACCGCGGCGGGCGCGCGGCCGCCGTTCCAGTTCCACGGCTCGACCCGCCGGCGCTTCCCCGCGTCCCAGATGGCCTGGGTGCGCGACGCCGACGTGATGATGTCCGGGCGGCGCAGCACGTCGGCGGGGGCGCCGGTAAGTCCTCCATGGCAGCCGCCGCATGTCTGCGCGAAAAGGGGGCGCGGGATGGAGAGGGTGTGGCGTTCGCCGGGGAGGGCGTAGAGCCAGCGGTTCGGGGAGCGCAGGGCCATGCCGCGCGCGTTGACGGACTCGATGTCGAAGGCGACGCCGGAGGGGATCGCGGCCTGGACCGAGCCGTCTTCGGCGAGCGGGACTTCGGCGATCAAGAAGCGGCGCGGCGGCTGCGCCGGGTTGCGACGGGGCTCGAGGCCGACGACGCGCGCGAAGCGGACCTGGTCGATGTCGGGGGTCGCGTCACCGCAGGACGGGCAGACTTCGGAAGCGATGTGGCGGACGCCGACCGGGGTCGACTGCGTGAAGAACGCGTCGAGAAGCGGCAGATCGAAAACCTGGAGCACGGCCACGGCGCCTTCCGGATAGCGGGCCAGGCCGCGATCGCGGGGGGCGGGGCCGAAGAGCTCCTCTTCGAGCTTGAGAGCCCTGGTGAGCGGTTCCTTGAGCCGCGGCGCGACGGGGCGCGGCCAAAGTTCGGCGAGAGGGCCCGTGACGACGGCGACCCGGCGGAACTTCCCGCTCGTGAATCCGTCCACGGACTGGAACGCCGGGTCCGGGACAAGCCGCACGATGTCGAAATCCGGCGCTGCGGCCGCATCGTGGAGATCCACGGGGCCCGGCGCGAACGACGCGAGGATGGAGCCGTCGGGCATGGGAAAGAGGTCGTGCCACGCGCCGCCCGCGGAGACGCCTCGGGGCGAGGAGGTGCCGTCGAGCGGGATCCACGCGGACGAGAAGCGCGTCAGCGCCGTCTTCGGCGGTCCGCCGCGCCACGGGTGATCGAGGTCGTCGATCGGGTTGCGGTCCTCGATGTGCGGGCCGAACTGGTGGTCGACCAGGATCGGCACGCCTCCCCACCACGAATCCGCGTCGCGCCCGATCCGGACTTCGAGCCCGTCCACGGTCTCTCGTCCGTCCGCGTGGATCGGGAGGCCGGAGCGGTTGCCGCCGTGCGTGTGGAAGTTCGAGCCGTCGACGTGGGTCCGGAAGATCGCGCCGTTGAAGAAAGGCCGCCCTTCCTGCCAGCCCGTGCGCAGGTACGTAGCCATGACTTCCCCGCTCGACCTCAGGAAGGGCCGCCGCGCCTGGGACGGCGACCAGGTCATGCGTCGCAGCGTCGCGTCGAACGCGGCGCGTTCACCGCCCGGAGGCGCCATGTGCAGCCGGTACAGGTCGAACTTCGGCGCGACGCGGACGGGAGCCTCGATGACATAGTGGGTCGTCGCGTCGCACGGCGACGCAAAAGGGGGATCGACGCGGATGCGGCCCTGATCCTGCCGCGCGATCGTCCTCGCTTCGCCTGCGTTCGCGCCGCGGAGGATGCGCACGCGCCGCCCGTCGAACGTCCCGGCCTTCTCGGCAAGGTCGGAGTCGTCGATCACGCCGGCGGTCCCTCCCTCCGCTTCGCCCAGGATCCCGTCGGGGCTCACGTCGCAGACTTCGCACGAGAGATTCGAAAGCACAACGAGATCCGCGCGGTCGAGTCGGAGGCCGCCGGCGTCCTCCGGGTCCGGGACGTAGACCGGATCGACGAAGTGCACCGCGGGGTCGGTCGAGAACGTGAGTTGCCGGGCGGCGCGCGAGTCGAGGTCGATCTCCCAGACGTTAAACGGCTCTTCCGCCGACCGGCGCATTGCGAAGGCGAGCCGCCGCGCGTCGTAGCTGACCTCCGCCGCGCGGATGTCGGCGGGGGCGGACGGGTGGAGAAACGCGGTGAGGTTCGTCTCGCGGCCGTCCCGCAGCCAGATCACGTCGGCCCCCGGCAGCCAGACGAGCGGTTCGAAATGGCGCTCGGGCGTTTCTCGCGGCCGACGCACGAACACGATCCCGCGCACGTCCCCCAGCTCCGCCCCGGCGGCGCGCCGCGCTTCGGCTCGTTCCAATTCAAGCCATTCCTTCACAACGGCGTAGTCGGGCTCGCCCTTGTCGAGGAAAGCGTTCCCGCCCTTGTGCACGATCCCCCCCTGCTCGACAGGAATGCTCTTCTTGAGCTGCTTCGACTGCTCGACGTCTCCGGAGAGGTTCACGAGGCGGGTGACGTCGCCGAGCATCGCGCGGCGGTTGGCTCGGTGGATCGCGGCGGTGAAGCGTTCACGGAGGGCGGGAATGCCGGGGTCGAGCTTGAGGTCGTTGAACGCGAGCTTGCCGTGGCAGTTGGAACCGAAGCAGGTCTTGCGTTCGAGAATCGGGATGACTTTTGCAGCGAAGAATGTCTCGGCGCCGGGGGCGAGTGTGGCGGGGGGCTCGGGGCGCGCGGCGATCTCGAGGCTCGCCCACGCCGAGAGCGCGACAAAGTCCGGGTCCGCAACCGCCGCGAAGACTTCGGGGTGGACGTAGCCGCCGAGCGATTCCGCCAGCGGCGCGCGGAGCACCTGGCTGGCGAGCGCAGGCCCGCGCCGGTCCAGCGGCGCGAATTTCTTCCCGCCCCCCGCGGAGTCCTCCGTGCATCGGCGGAACACCTCGAAGCGCTGTCCGGCCGTCGCGATCCGCCCCGACTCGTTGACGGGCCAGCGGAAGAGCGCACGGTTCTGCGGCTCGGCGGCGAGAACTTCGTAGTCGTCCCCGGTGACGCCGTGACAGCCGCCGCACCGCCGGTCCAGCACCGGGACGACTTCACGGCAGAACACGGCGAACGAATCGCCCGCCGGCCGCGCCGGCGTGGGGCCCTCCCGGGTCGCGAACGCGCTCCATCCGAGGACGGCCGCGGCCGCAGAGGCCGCCGCCAGCACCATCGCCCCGCGCACCTGGGAGCCGTTCACCGGATCACCTCCAGCCGGTCGCCGTTCCGCCGCAGGCCGCGCGTGAAGAGCTCGCCGCCGTCGTCCCGGACCAGCATCGCTTCGACTCCCTTGAGCCCGTTCGCGAACTCGAGCCCCTTCTCAGCTCCCATCGCGAACACCGCCGTCGCGAGCGCGTCGGCCGCGGTCCCGTCCTCCGCGATGATCGTGACGCTCGCGAGGCCGCGCGCGGGCCAGCCGGTGCGGAGGTCGAGGATGTGGGAATAGCGGACGCCGTCCACGAACCAGAAGCGCTCGTAGTCGCCCGACGTCGCGATCCCTCCGGGCGCGGCGGCGATCGTCGCGAGGCAGCCTTCGCGCCGCGGCTCCTTGACGGCGACCGTCCACGGCTCGCCGCCGCGCG
>WSZJ01000232.1 GCA_009773755.1 Planctomycetota bacterium
CGCCGGCCCGCGGTACGCCTTCCCGGTCACCGGGCAGTGAACGAGGTCCGTCTTCCGCTCCGGTTCGTACCCGGACCCGCGCACCGCGAGCTCCCAGAACGCCGGCCCGGTCGCCGGCGGCCACACGCCGAATTTGTCGCGGTACAGCCTCGCCGCCGTCGCCAGCGCCCGCAGCCTCGTCTCGCACTCCACGCGCCGCGACTGCGGCCGCCACGCGGCGCGCGTTGTGAAAAACACGGCCGCCAGGACGCCGAGGCCGAGCGCGATGAAAAGGAGGAAGAGCTTTCCGCTCATCTGCCGGGGCTGGGGGGCCGCTTCGCTCATCGGCGGCTGAACCCCTCGCGCTCCATCCACGTCTTCAGCCCGTCGCGCCCCGTGATCGACTTCGCGCTCCCGTCCACGCGCCGCCCGCACCGCTGCGCCCACGACACGTCCGCCTTCTGCCCCTGCGACGCGTAGAACGCGGCCATGCGGCGGTCGTATTCGGCGGTGTCGGGGGAAGCGTCGTACTTTTCGCGAAACCAGATCGCGGGCTGCGACAGGCGCGGCTTGGCTTCGGCTTTACAGGAAGCGGCGACCTTGCCGAGGCATAGCCCGAAGATCGGGAAGCACCGCCCGGGAATCTCCAGCAGGCGCTTCACCCCCTCGACGTCGTTCCGGAGTGCGCCGATGTAGCAGCAGCCGAGGCCTGCGAACTCCGCCGCGCAGGTCAGCCGCTCGGCCGCAAGCGCCGCGTCGACGCAGCCCATGGCGAAGAATTCCGCCAGATCGAGCCCCGCCGGATTTTCCCCCGCGTCGCGCGCGGCCTTTTCAAGGCGAAAGTGGTCGACGACGAACGCGAAGAACCACGCGCAGTCGCGGATCTGCTTCTGGTCCGCGCAGAGTTTCGCGATCGCGTCGCGCCGCGCCGGCTCCTGCACGGAAATCGCGCTCCAGAGCTGGAGGTTGGCGGATGTGGCGGCGGCCTGCGCGGCGGCGAAGAGGACGCGGACGGTATCTTCGGGAATCGGCTCGGGGGCGAAATCGCGGACGGAGCGGTGGCGGAGGAAGGGGGTGAGCGCGGGGACTTCGGCGGGTGGTGCGGCTTCGCCGTAGCGGGCGCGCCAGAGTGCGGGGAAGGGCTCGGTGAACATGCGGGGCTCCGTGCATGGGCGGGGGGAGCCCGACAGGTTACACGGAGGTCACGGGGGCCACCGAGATACACAGAAAAAACGACCTCGCAGGTCGTTCGCACAGAATGGGGCGCTTCCCAAATCCCCGTTCGCTTCGGAAGCCGCAGCGGGATGACATGAATTGCCAGGGCACTTCGAATCTGGCAAACTGTCTGGCTGGGTCTGGCGCTGAATTCCTTCTGTTGAGAGCTGCGCGACTATCTGCCGAGGAAAAGCAGAGTGAATCCTGAGTTTCAACGATTCTTCGATCTCTCGCTCGACCTTCTTTGCGTAGCTGATGCGCATGGGTTCTTCCTCCGTCTCAATGAATCCTGGGAGAGGAACCTGGGCTGGACGCGCGAGGAACTCATGAGCCGCCCGTGGGCTGAGTTCGTCCACCCCGACGATGTTGCTTCGACAAAGGTGGAGTACAACCGGCAGCAGGGCGGAGAGACGGTCCTCTACTTCGAGAACAGGTATCGGGCCAGAGACGGATCGTACCGCTGGTTCGCCTGGAGCGCGACTCCCGTGGTCGAGCCCGGCGTGATCTACGCGATCGCGCGAGACATCACGGACAGACGGCGCGCGGAGGAGGCGGAACGCGATCGGATCCGGATCGACGCCGAGCTCGGGGAGCGGCGTCGAAGCGAAGAGGAACTGAGGCGGACGAATGCGGCGATTGAGGCGATTCTCAAGGAAGTGGGATCATTCCGGCAGGCTTCCCCGCGCGTCCTTGAAATCCTCGCAAGGCAGTTGGGCTGGGAGGTCGCCGAACTCTGGTTGCCCGACCTGCGCGGTGAGACGCTGAAGCTGAGCGAGTGCTGGCATGTGCCTGCTCCGGCGTTCGACGCATTCGAATCGGCCAGCCGTGAGTGCGCGTTCCGGAAGGGAGAAGGAACCGTCGGGCGCGCCTGGGCGTCGGGCGAGCCGACGTGGTTCTTGGATGTGACAGGCCTGCGGGAATTCGCCCGGGGCTCAATGGCGGGCGCGGCGGCGCTCATCGTCGGCGTCTCGTTCCCCATCATGCCGGACCGCAAGCTGCTGGGCGTCGTCTGCCTGCTTTCGACGACCCGGCGCGAACAGGATTCCCGGGTTCTCCAGCTCCTGTCAAACGTCGCTTCCCAGCTCGGCCAGTTCGCGATTCGGAAACAGCTCGAGGAGCAGTTCCTACAGACGCAGAAGATGGAAGCGCTGGGGCGGGTGGCCGGCGGCGTCGCGCACGACTTCAACAATCTGCTTGGCGTGATCAGCGGCTATTCGGAGCTTGCGCTGGACGAATTGCCGGAGTCCCACGCGCTACGTCGGCCCATCCTCGAGGTCCACCGCGCGGCCGATCGCGCGGCCTCGTTGACGCGGCAACTGCTCGCCTTCAGCCGGAAGCAGGTCATCTCGCCAAGGGTCGTCTCGCTGAACTCAGTTGTCAGCGACATGGAGGCCCTGCTGCGGCGCCTGATCGGCGAGAGCGTCCAGCTTCTCACCATCCTGGATCCCAGGCTGGGATCCGCGATGGCGGACCCAGCGCAGATCGAGCAAGTCGTCATGAACCTCGCCGTGAACGCGCGTGACGCGATGCCGGAAGGAGGCAAGCTCACAATCGAAACGACGAATGCGGCGCTGGACGAGGCTTACGCGCATCAGCATTCCGGCGTCAAACCCGGGGATTACGTCCTGCTTTCCGTCAGCGACAACGGGTGCGGAATGGACGAAGCCACCCGCCTCCGGATCTTCGAGCCCTTCTTCACGACCAAGGAGCCCGGAAAAGGCACAGGGCTCGGGTTAGCTACGGTGTACGGCGTCGTCACGCAGGCGGCCGGCCACGTCTGCGTCTACAGCGAGCCCGGCGTCGGCACGACCTTCAAGGTCTACTTTCCCCGCATCTCATCCCTTTCGCAGCCGGAGCCGGAGTTTGCGCGAAGTTCCGCCGCCCCTTCCGGCAAGGAGACGATTCTCCTCGTCGAAGACGATTCTTCCCTGCTCCAACTCTCCGCCGAGAAGCTGCGTTCGAAGGGATACGAAGTGCTCACGGCATCGAACGGCAAGGAGGCGATGGTCTGCTGGGAATCGCGAAAAGCGGACATCCGCCTGCTGATCACCGACGTCGTGCTTCCGGACTTGAGCGGAAAGGACATCGCCGACCGGCTGGCCGCTTCAGGGACCGGTCCTCCAGTGATGTACATGTCCGGTTACGCAAGCGGCTCAATCGTTCACAGCGGCGTCCTGGAACCGGGAAGCCGGTTTCTCCAGAAACCTTTTGCCCTGAACGACCTCCTTCAAATGGCGCGCGAAGTCCTTGATAAACCAGGGTAGCGCAACGCACGGGCTATCGCACGGGTCCGGCCCTTGGAGAGGCGCGATGGAAAGCAGTCAGTTCCCCAAGGAGTTCCCGTCGCAGTTCGCCGGCGCAGGTGCGGGAACGGCGCTTCGTCCGGCCATCCACGCCAGCGCGACGGGCGCCGCCAGCGCCAGGAGAACCACAAGGATCAGCGCGAAATGCCGCGCGAGATTCTTCGCCCGCTCTTCGACCGGAGGAAATCCTTCCGGAGGCGCGAGCCAGAGGTTGGGGTCTTTGGGGAGCGAGGCCGCCATTGATTAATGCACTTTACTTTTTGCGGCGCGACAGGGGAAGAAGACTACTTCGGAGCAGCGCGAGAATGCTGCTCACCGCGACGATGACGCCCGTCAACACACTGCTTAGTCGCGCGTCCGACTTCAAGGCGCCTTCTTAGCCGGTGCTGCAGCGACAACCAGCGCGGGAGTCGGTGTCGGAGGCGCCGGCGCCTTCCCTCCCCCGCCAACTCCATCGAGCACCCGCGCGTCGAGCGCCTTCGCCGCTTCATAATCTTTCCTCAGCGCGACGAGATCGTCCCCGTACTTGTCGACGCGCTTCTTGAACTCGTCGTCGTTCTTCGAGCCGAGGTAGATGTCGAGGAGGTCGTCCTCGACGCGCGTGCGGCCGAGGATCATGTCGAGCTCGCCGACGATGAGGCGGAAGAGTTCGATCTTGCGGTCGAGGAGATCGAGGAGCGCGACCTCCAGCGTGTCCTTCGCGATGAGGTTTACGACCTGGACTTCCTGCGTCTGGCCGAGGCGATGGACGCGGCCGATGCGCTGTTCGACGCGCATCGGGTTCCAGGGGAGGTCGTAGTTGACGATGCGGCGGCAGTGCTGGAGGTTGACGCCCTGTCCGGCGGATTCCGTCGCGATGAGGACGCGCCTGTCGGAGCGGAAGGCGGCGACGGCGGCGTCTTTTTCGGGGCGCGACATTTCGCCGTGGAAGCTCACGAAGCTGACGTCCGCGAGCTTGAGCCGCTCCTCGAGCATCGTCTGCGTCCGCCGGTATTGCGTGAACACGATGCACTTCTCGGCGTCCTGCCGCAGCTGGTCGCAGAGCCGCTCGGCCTTGCCGACCTTCTTGACCGCGTGGCATGCGTCGCGCAGCTCCGCGATCGCCTTCGCCGCCGGCCCGTCCTTCGCCCGCGGCGCGAGCTTCTCGTCCACCGTGAACGCCAGCGACTGCACGCTCGAACTCACCTGCTTCAGGATCGCCATCGCGACGAGCCGCGCATTGTCCTCGTACACCTGCGCGAACTCCGGAGAGCGCACGAAGCGCGTCGCCAGGTCGTACACCCGCCGCTCCTCCGGCTCGAGGTCCACGTTCACCGTCGCCGCCCGCCGCGGCACGAACTGGATCCCGACCTCCGTGCGCCGGTTCCGCACCATCACCGCCTTCAGCAGCAGCTTCAGCCGCTCCGGGTCCTTGCACTTCCGCGGATCCTTCGGGTCGAGGAAGGCGTCCTTGAACTGGCCGAGCGTGAAGAGCTGCCCCGGCCGGAGCAGCGTGATCATGTTGAAGAGCTCGATCAGGTCGTTCTGGATCGGCGTCGCCGACAGGAGTAGCAGGAATTTTTTCCTCAGCGCGTTCACCAGCTTCCAGTTCTGCGTCCGGTGGTTCTTCAGATTGTGCGCTTCGTCCACGATCACAAGCTCGTGCTGCATCTTGAGAAGCGCCTGCTGGTTCCGAGCGCCCTTGGCGGAGTCGATCGAGGCGACGACGAGGCGCTTCGACCATTCGGAGGCGTCCGTGGGGATGTGGAACTCGAGGTCGAACTTCGTTTCCATTTCGTCGCGCCACTGGGAGACGAGCGAAGCGGGCGC
>WSZJ01000233.1 GCA_009773755.1 Planctomycetota bacterium
CTTCTCCTCGTTCGGCAGGATCGGGAACACGCGCAGCTTGAACATCTTCGTCCCCACGTACTCCAGCAGCGCCGGGTCCTGCTGCGACCGCACGATCTCCTCGTACGTCGCACGCGCCTTGTCCGCGTCCAGCAGTTCGGCCTCCATCTCCTTGCCGTCGATCCACATCGACAGCTTCGAGACGGACGCGCCGGCGGGGACGGGGAACATGTACGTCGCCTCGACGTTGAACCCGTTCGGGTTCACGAACACCTCGTCGACGCTCGTCGTCGCCACCTGGTTGTCGATCTCGACGTCCACCTTGTGGTACTTGACCGCCATCGGAATCGCGTTGCGGGTCGGGCGGTCGATCTGCATAAACCCGTCGGCGCGGGCGATCGTGGCCGCCAGCGCGAGGACGGCGAGGGAATGAACGATGCGGGAAAGCATGGGAACCTCCGGATTGGGTTTCGTTACCGGAAGTAAGACGCCGCGTCGCGGCGCGGGTTCCACAAATTCCCGCCATTTACCGAACATCCGCGGAAACAAAGCGGCCGGGCTCATGGCCCGGCCGCGTTTGAAAGAAATCTGTCAGGCGGCGCTATTTGGTCGCCGGCGCCTTCACGCTCACTTCGTAAACCTTCCCCTCAAACACCACTACCACCGCTTCCCCGACCGCGAAGAACTTCGCCAGCTCCGGCTTGTCCTGCGTCAGCTTGAAGTATTCCTCGGACAGGTACTCGACTTTGACCGTCTCCATCCCTTCCTTCCAGTCCGCATCGCGCCACGCGCCTGCGCCGAAGTAGAACGTCTTGTCGCCGATCCGCTTCGCCGCCTTTGAGTCGCCGCCGCGGCCGCCTTTCATTTCGTCCGCCTCCCGGCTCGCCCGTACGCCGCCGGAGCCGCCGCCGACGCCCATCGCTTCGACCTTGCCCAGGTTGCGCCGGCCGCCGGCCCCGTTCAGGAAATCAGCGCCGTCGCCTTTCATTTTCCCCGCGTCCGCGTCCGCGCTTTCGCTGTGATCGGATTCCTCGCCTTCCGGGAAGAAAATGGCCGGGTCTTCGGCCGGCGGTTCCTGCCCCGCGGCCGGCACTCCCTTGCGCTCGAATGCGTCGCGCGGACGCTCCAGGTCGCCGAAGCGACCGCCGCCGCCCGTTCCGGCCACGACGCGCGCGCTGTCCTCCAGGACGAGATAGCTGGTGTACGGCGTCACGATCCCGAACTCCTTCGCCAGCGCGATGACCTCCTTCTTCAGCTCTTCCTGCTCGCCGTTCAGCCGCATCGCATCCATCAGGTGGCCGACCTTCGAGACCGCCCACAGGCGCGGGATGGAGTCGTGCGCATTGCTGGAAGCGGGGAAGTCCGCGCTCCACGCGAATTCCTTTTTCTCGCCCTCGACCGTGCCGGTCAGGCGGACCTTGCGCTGACCGCCCTCCTTGAAGCGCCCGTACACCGCGATCTGCTGGCCCTTGAAGACGTCGGACAGCCGCTTCGGGTAAAGGTCGTAGATCTCGACCCCAGAGCCGTCGATTTTCAGCTCGGCGTCCGCAAGAACCGGCGAGCTGAACTTCTCGTAGTACGCGGCCATGCGCGTTTCGAGGTCTTCCGTCGGCGTCACGTACTGGCGCAGACCGTGGTTCTCGCCGGCGAGCCGGTCGAGAAGGCGCACGTCGAGGTCGAAGCCGACGCCGAGCGTGAAGATGCGCGCCTTCGTGAGATTGCGCTTCCGCGCGAACTCCACGATCTTGTCCGGCTCCGTCTCGCCGATCGTCGGCGCGCCGTCGGTCATGAAAAGAACCATGTACGGCCGCTTCGACTGGTCCGGCGCCATCACGAGGGCAACCTCGAGCGCCTCGGAAATGTTCGTCGCCCCGCGGGCCTTGAGCGTGTCCACGAACGTGTTCGCCTCGGCGATTAACTGCTCGCTGACGTCGACCAGCGAATCCTTCCACTTCGTGACTTCCGTCGAGAACCGGACGATGTTGAAGCGGTCGCCCGGGTTCAGCGTCTGCAGGCCCGCCTTCAGCGCCTTCTTCGCCTGGGACATGCGGTCGTCGTCCATCATCGACATCGAGCAGTCGACGACGAAGCAGACGTCTCGGCGGATCGCCTCGGCTTTCGTCACGACGCGCGGGGCGAGCAGCATCATGAAGTAGCCGTCCTCGCCGGCGCCGCGCTGCGCGACGAGGTTCATGCCGAAGTCGCCGTCCTGCGCGGCGAGGTACAGCTGAAAATCACGGTCCGGCGCGACCCGAGTCGCTTCCCACGAAACCGTTGCGTGGTGGTCATCCGGCCGCGCGATGTCGACGGAGTGCGAAGGAGAGAGGACCGATTTCAGCGCCACGTTCGCCGTCACCTTGACTGTGACGCGCGCTTCGGAAAGCGGAGCACGGGAGAATTTCGCCGTCGAAAGACCGTACTTGTACTCGACCACGCCCGAGTCGCCCTTCAGCGCCTCGCTGTACGTCAGTTTCACCCTCTTTTCTTCGCCCGGGTTGATCGGGAAAACGCGCAGCCGGAACGTCTTCGACCCCGCGAATTCCAGCAGCGCCGGGTCGCGCCGCGAGCGGACGATCGCTTCGTAGATCCCGCGCGCCTTGCCGGATTCCAGGAGCTCCGCTTCCTGCTCCTTCCCGTCGATCCACATGGAGAGTTTTTCCATGGAAGCGCCTGCGGGGACCGGAAAGAGGTAGGTGGCCTCGATCTGGAAGCCGTTGGGGTTGAGGAAGACCTGGTCGACGGTCGTGGTGGCGACCTGGTTGTCGAGCGAGACGTCGACGAGGTGGGTCTTGAGCGTCATCTGGGACGCGTTGGGATCGGTGACCTGCATGAAGCCCTGGGCGCGGGAAAGGGAGGCGGCGAGGGCGAGGATGAAGACGGACAGGGCGGGGCGCATGGGAGTTCCTCCGGTTACTGTGGAGGATGCATACGGATGGGGGGGCGCGCGGGTTCGGGGAAAAAGGAAAGGACTAATATGTAATACATAATATTGAATATGAAATGCAGAATGAAATGACCGCACATCGCTTGCCGCTCAATCGCCCAATTGCTCGATCTTCAGATCCATGAACGAGACCGTTCCTCCCTTCACTCCGATTTCCACCCCTCCATGCTCCAGCGGCTCCAGGTGTCCGAACCAGGTTTTTCCTCCAACCTCGATCGCCGCGAGATTGCCGTGGACCTGGATGTCGACCGAGACCCATTCGTAGCGGGGAAGCGGAAGTCCGTTGCCGGTGAGCAGGAATCGGCCGTCGGCGACGAAGCCGTTGGCCGACTCATCGCCGAGAACGATCTCACGCTGACCTTCCCCGACTCGCACGCTGATCGCGATTTCCGCGCCGTCCCCCGCTTTGGCTTTGAATTTCATGTGGTAGTCATCCCCTGCTTCCCATGCCGGCGGCCGCAGCCATTTCCACTTCGCCCCCGCCTTCACCTCGGCCTTTTCCTTTTCCGGTTCACCCTCCATCCAATCGCGCCAGTTGGACGGAATGTCCTTCCGCCTCCCCTTCATCGCCCTGGTCAGCGGCGCGAACTCTTCGTCCATGTCGGGTTCAAGGAACTTCGCGCGCCCGCGGATCTCGATGCGACGGAATTCGAACGCATTCTCGAACCAGAGGGCAAGTTCTCCCGTCCACGATCCCGGGACCTCGCATGCGAACGACTCGCCCGCGACCTTCGCATTGAAATGGCCATCGGCAAGAGCCATCGACACGCGAATCCAGCCTTCGGAGTCTCGCGCCGCTTCGAATGCCTTCGAGGGGATCGGCGGCTTGACCTGAATCTTGCCGTTCTTTCCGGGTTCCAGCGCCAGATTGAGAGTTTCGTATCTGCTCCTCCAGCCGGGCAGGAAGGCGAGGACGCTGTCGGTGCGAATCTCGGCGTCGATGGCGATTTCGGTCCAATGGAGGCCCCGGAGAATGAGGTACGCGTATCCGGATTCGGCCTCGAGGCCCGGGCCGCTCCCGGCCAGCGCCCGGGCGCGCGCCCTGGGTGCGAAATCGGCGAGGAGGGCGTCGGCGTTGTCGTAGCGCAGGACGATCTCCTGTCCCGCCGCGGCGACGTCCGCGCGCAGGTAGAGCTGCGCGTCCCCGGCGGCGGCCGGTCCGCCTGCGACGCGCATCGCCTCTCTCGCGTCCGCGGACATCTGGGAATTCAGCGGAAGCGCGTCGAACAGGCGAAGCCACTCGCGGACGAGCGGCCCCGCCACCGCAGGATTCTTTCTCGCTTTCTCGACCCGCACCAGCAGCTCCTCGGCGGCCTTTCGAGCTTCCGGGGGGACCTGCTCGCGCAGCATTCTCTCACGGTCCCGTTCGAGCTCGAGCCCGCGGCGCCGGGCGCGGTAGGCGTGAGGCCACGCCTCGCCAGGCCTGCCGGCAAGAAGAGTCGCGTCGATGGCCGCAAGAACCAATTCGTCCGAAGGGCATCCGTCGAGGGCCCGCGCGGCGAACTCGGAAATGGCGACGTCGCGGATTCCGAGGGAGACCTGGCCCGACCCCGTGGCGATCAGGACGCTGTTATCCGCGACCCGATGAATGCTGCCGGAGGTCGTCGAACCGTCGAAGCGTCGCACGACGACTTCCTGGCCGATGTGGTTCTTGTACCAGGCGCCGGCGGTTTCGATGAGCAGGTGAAACCGGCCGACGGCCTTGTGCGCGCCCACAAGAGTCTCCCTTTCCTCCGGCTTCGACGGAGGGTCGATGCGCGCGAGCGCGTCCTTCATGGCGCGGATGTCGCGCGTCGCGAAGAGCCCGCTCAGCGCGGGGAAACCATCGCGGGGTTGCCAGTCGCGTTCGGAGGCCGCCGCGAGGTCCAGCAGCGGCCTGGCCGCTTCATCGGGCATTTTCTCGGCGAGTTCGCGGAGCTTGCGCGCCCCCGCGGCACCGCGTTGCGATGCCGCCGTCTCCCTCGTGACGCGCAGTTCCGCGCGGCGTATCAGCTCTTTCTTCTCGCGGGACACCGTCGCCGTGGCGCGCGCGTCCGGAGGCTGCAGGGACCCGATCATTTCGAGCGCGCGGCGGAACTCGTCCTTCGCTTCGAAATCGCGCGCGTGGGCAAGCGCCGAAGCGAGCGCGGCGTCCCAGGCCGCGCCGCCCGACACGCTTGCGGGCGCCTGCGTCTGGGTGGAGGTGCCGAGGATCTGCGGAGGGACGAGCGGTTTGTTCCGCCCGCGAACCGCGAAGAAAACGCTCCCTCCAAGGAGCATCGCTGCGGCCACGCCGCCGGCGGCCCAGGCCACGGGGGGAACGCTCCGGCGCCTCGCGGCGATTCCGGCCGTCGGCGTGGCCGCCGAAGCGG
>WSZJ01000002.1 GCA_009773755.1 Planctomycetota bacterium
CGGGCGAGCGGGCGAGCGGGCGAAAAAAAACGACCTCCCGAAATCAGGAGGTCGTTTTGTCCTTTGCCCGCCCGCCTGCCCGCCTGCCCGCCCGATCACTAGCCCTTCGGCAAATCGGCTCTAGCTTTAATACGGTCCAGGCACGCGGACCAGGTATTCAGCAGCTCCGCCGCCTGCGCCGGATCGTTCCCTTCGACCGTGGAACTGATCACGAGGCGCGTTCCGGTTTCGAGCGGATCGCACCAGAACTCGACGCGTGCGCCCGGCGTGAACTGGATCGCGAAAATCGTCGGCGGCGCCCAGAGGACGATCTGGCCCTTGGTGGAGGCGCTGGTCCAGCGGAAGCGCACCTCGCCGTTGAGGCGCGGCTCGAAGGTGACTTCTCCTGCGCCGAACCAGCGGCGGACTTCGGCGGGCATCGTGAGGATCAGCCAGAGCCGGTTCGGCGGCGTGGCGATGTTGTCCTCGACCAGAATCTTCTTGATCACTTCGCGCCGCCGCCCTCGTACGCGTAGAACCCGCGTCCCGACTTGCGGCCGAGGTGGCCTGCGGCGACCATTTTCTTGAGAAGCGGGCACGCGCGGTACTTGTCGTCGCCGAGGCCGCGGTGGAGGACGTCCATGATGGCGAGGCAGGTGTCCAGGCCGATGAAGTCGGCGAGGGCGAGCGGGCCCATCGGGTGGTTCATGCCGAGCTTCATGATGCCGTCGATGGATTCCTTCGAAGCGACGCCTTCATGCAGCGCGAAGATCGCTTCGTTGATCATCGGGAGGAGGATGCGATTGGCGACGAAGCCGGGGTAGTCGTTGGCCTCAAGCGGTGTCTTCCCCATTTTCTTCGCGAGCTCGACGGTCGCGGCGGCGGTGGCGTCGGAGGTCGAATGGCCGCGGATGACCTCGACGAGGGCCATGAGGGGGACGGGGTTCATGAAGTGCATGCCGATGACATCGGCAGGGCGTTTGGTGGCGGCGGCGATCCGGGTGATGCTGATGGAAGAGGTGTTGCTGGCGAGGATGGCGCCGGGGCGGCATTTGGCGTCGAGGTCGCGGAAGAGGTCGAGCTTGATTTTCTCGTCCTCGATGACGGCTTCGACGGCGATGTCCCAGGTGCCGGCGGAAGAGAGGTCGGTCGCGGTGCCGAGGCGTTCGAGGGCGGCGCCCTGGTCGGCGGCGGAGAGTTTCTGTTTCTCGACGAGCTTCGCGAGGGACTTCTTGACGGTCTCGAGGCCTTTCGCGACGAATTCAGGCTTTACGTCGACCATGGTGACGCGCAGGCCGGACATCGCGGCGACCTGGGCGATGCCGTTTCCCATCTGTCCGGCGCCGATCACCCCGACATGCTTGATGTCCATTCTCTTCCTTTCCCTTTCCCTTTCCCTTGCCCTCGTGGCGAGACGATCGCGCTCCACAACTTGCCAGAGCGTCAGGCTTTTCTTGGAACACGGAGGTCACGGAGACCACAGAGGTCACGGAGACCACAGAGGTCACAGAGAAAAGCAAAAAGATTTTTGTGTCTTTCTCTGTGTCCTCAGTGGTCTCCGTGATCTCCGTGTAACCCCAGGGACCATTCCCCCTCCCCTACCAAAACCCCTCCACCCCCAACGCCACCGCATTCCCCCCGCCAAGACACAAAGTAGCGCACCCCGTCTTCACCTTCCTCTGCTTCATCGCATGCAGCAGCGTCACCAGTATTCTGCACCCGCTCGCGCCGATCGGATGCCCCAGCGCCACCGCTCCCCCGTTCACGTTCACCTTCGCCGGATCCAGCTCCAGCTTCCGCGTCACCGCAACCGCCGCCGCGCTGAACGCTTCGTTGATCTCCACGAGATCGTAGTCCCTCACCGATTTCTTCGTCTTCGCCGCGAGATTCGCGACCGCCTCTACCGGCGCCATCATCACCCACTCCGGCGCGACGCCCCCGGTCGCATACCCCGTAATCCTCGCGAGCGGCTTCAGACCCAGCTCCTTCACCTTCCGCTCGCTCACCACCACGACCGCCGCCGCCCCGTCGTTGATCGACGAAGAGTTCCCCGGCGTCACGCTCCCTCCGTCCTTCTTGAACGCCGGCTTCAGCCCCGACAGCTTCTCGAACGTCGAGTCCGCTCGCGGGCTCTCGTCCACCTCCACCCGCACCGTCTCCTTCTTCCCCGGAATCTCGACCGCGACGATCTCCTCCTTGAAGTGTCCCTTCCCCTGCGCCTCGATCGCGCGCCGGTGCGATTCCGCCGCGAACTTGTCCTGGTCCGCACGCGAGACCGCGTACTTCTCCGCGACCAGCTCTGCCGTGTTCCCCATGTGGAAGTCGTTGTAGATGTCCCACAGGCCGTCGTTCACCATCGCATCAACCAGTTTGCCGTGCCCGAGCCGCTGCCCTTCGCGCGCCTGCGGCAGCAGGTACGGCGCCCGCGTCATGTTCTCCATCCCGCCCGCCACGATCAGGTCCGCGTCGCCCGCGCGGATCGCCTGCGCCGCCAGCATCACGCTCTTCAGCCCCGAACCGCAGACCTTGTTTACCGTGAAGCTGCCCACCCGGTCCGGAATCCCCGCGCCGCGAGCGGCCTGCCGCGCCGGATTCTGTCCGAGGCCGGCCTGCAGGACGCAGCCGAAAATCAGCTCTTCCACCGCTTCAGCAGGGACGCCCGCGCGGCGAAGCGCCTCCTTGATTGCGACCGCGCCGAGTTGCGGCGCGCCGACGCCGTTGAAAGCGCCCTGGAACTTGCCGATGGCGGTCCGGCAAGCGGAAGCGATGAAGACGTCTGACATGGGTGCGGCCTCAAAGGTAGCGAAGGGACATTCTAGCCTGAAGCTCAGGGGCGGCAAGCAAGGCGAGGCGAAGAGGAACCCATGTTTTCCGAGAGAAACGAAGTGATTTGCGGAGGCTGTCAAGAGCAATTGAAAAATATTTTCGCCGTGCATCTCTGCACGCGCCCCGCGCGTGTTCGTCAAGGGCGTGAAGCACCTGCATCCCTTACAACGGATTTTCCGCCTTCCCTCGGTCGAAGCGATACTTGATCGGTCCGCTCAACAATCGCCTGAAATTGGTCCGCTTCGATCGAACTGCCAGGGCTCCACCACGCCCCTCTCTGAAATTTCGTGCTCTATATTCTACAGCGAGGGAACGGACGGTGGCTGTCAAACTGGACGTCAACAACGGGGGATCGACAACGTGAAGCGCACGATCTGGGCACCCGGCCTCGCGGCCGCCGCACTTGCCGCCGTTTCTCTCTATTCTCCCGCCCCCGCGAGCGCCGACGGCAGCTCGCCCGCGCACCTGACCTGGTGTTCACTCCTGACTGAAACGCTGCGCAACCAGACTCTCGCCGGCCAGACGACCAACGCCGCGGGCAAAGCGCTCAACGCCTGCATCAACGAGAAAGTCATCCTCTGGGTCGAGGACGGCAACCAGTACTCCGAGAACCGCACCGTCTGCGGGCAGCACGTCACAGTCCAGCTCAAGCACGCCTACGGCTGGAGCGACACCTACGTCAAAGCCAAGTTCGGGTCGACGTCGCCGACTGCCGAGCGGTACTACAACAACATCGTCGCTAATCAGGGCTTTGTCCGGATCAACAACATCGTCGACTTCGCCCCGGGCGACATCTTCGCGATGAGCTACAAGGACGACCCCAACGCCAATTACCCGACGGTGACCGGCCACACCGGCATCATCAACTCGGTCGGCCCGATGTACACCTACACCTTCACCTCCAACGGTGTGACGATCCACTTCCGCGACTTCGAGATCTTCGACTCGACCAGCGCCGTGCACTCCATGGACAACCGGATCTTCCAGGCCGGCGAGCTCGGCCCGGGCAGCCCGTACACCGAATGGACCGGCGCCGGCCGCAGCTACATGCGCCTCTACGTCGACGCGAGCGACAATTACCTCGGGTACACCTGGAGCATGACCGGCAACAAGTCGCAGCCGCCCGGGACGCCGCCGAGCTGGACGTACTACAACAACAATTTCAAGGCGGAAGCGGTGCGGCACTTTGCGGTGGGACGGGTGACGGTGCCGTAGGACGGCGAAGATCGACGGAAGCTGCCCCCTCAAGCCCCGGTGATGTTGCCGGGGCTGCTTTGTTGGCCCCCGATGCGGACGCTGGGTATGCCCGCCAGCATTAAAATCATAAACAATTAAGATTCTAATGCCGACAGGATACAATTTCGGTTGCCGCCCCGCCTGAACCCCGCGAGCGGCGATCCGGGAGGCACGCCATGCGCCTCGCCCTCCTTTTCTCCGCCGCCGCCGCTTCGGCTATCCTCGCCGCGCTCATGGCCACCGCCGACGGCACGCCCCCGCCGCACGTCACCCGCCTCGACACGCTCGTGGCGGACCTGCGCGCCCAGACGCTCGCGGGCCTCCGCTTCAATGGAACCGGCGATGTCCTGAACGACCACGTCAACGGCCACCTCATCCTTTGGAAGGAAGACGGAAACCCCTTCGCGGAAAACCGCTCGCTCTGCAACCAGCTCGTGACCATCGCGCTCAAGACGGGCTGGGGGACGACCGACGAAGCGTGGAAGGCCAAGACCGGCTACAACTATCCGTCGAGCGAACATATCTACGAGGCGATCCGCGACGGGAAGGGGTTCGTCCGCATCACGTCGCTCGACGGCGTTCTCGCAGGCGACGTCCTCGCGTGGTGGTACATCGACGATCCGTCGACCGGCTACCCTTCTACAACCGGCCACTCGGCGGTCGTGCGCTCGCTCGGCCCCGTCGTCGTCTACAAGTTCCCGAAGAAGTCCACGACGGTCCGCTTCCGCGATCTCGAGGTCTTCGACTCCAGCAACTCCGGCCACTCGATGGACACGCGCAGTTTTCTCGCGGGCGAGCTCGGCGCGGGCAGCGCGGCGGCGGAGTGGAAAGGCGCGGGGCGCGGGTGGATGCGGATTTACGTCGACGCCGCGGGGAATTACCTCGGCTACACCTGGAGCCTGACGGGGACGAAGACGCAGCCGCCGGGGACGCCGCCTTCCTACTCGTATTACAGCAAGCAGTTCAAGTCGGAAGCGCTGCGGCATTTTATTGTGGGGCGGTATCTGCCCTAGCCGCGTGCTGGAGCATCAAGGTTGATCCTGCCACCGAGGCAAGGCAACGGCAAATCCCAACCCCAACTCCAACCCCAACCCCAAAATGGTGTCGTTTTGGAGTTGGGGTTGGAGTTGGGATTTGACTTTCACAACCCTGACGCTCCACTACGTCAACCCATACCCCCCGATCACGGTCCGCCACTTCACACCGGTGGCGCCCACCGGCACCGCGTGCATCACGACCTCCGGCTCGGCCGCACGCGCGACGAAGAGCGTTTCGCCTTCGACCTCCATCGCGCCGTACGGCGCGCCTTCGAGCGCGATCTCGCCGACCGACTCTCCGGTGGCGCCGTCGAGGACCGCGACTTTTGCGTTCATGTCGAGGTAGAGCCGCCCCTTCCACTCCACCATCGACGCTGCCGTGCCGATTCTGCGCGACCACCTCGGCTCGCCCGTCAGCGCGTCGAGGGCGCCGATCGCGCCGCCGGCGGACGCGGTCCAGAGCGTGCGGCCGTCGGTCACGAGCCGCTTCACGTCCGTCGGCCCGTCGGCCTTCCAGAGTTCGCCGCCGTCGCCGAGGTCGAAGGAGAACAGGCGGCCTTCGGGCATGGCGACGAAGAGCGTTGCGGGGGCGAAGACGTGGGCGCCGACGAGGGAGAGCCAGCGGCCGCGCCAGCGGTCGGTGACTTCGGTGAGGGAGCCGTTGCTGGTGATCTGGAAGAGGAGTTCGCCGTGGGGGATGAGGACGGCGCGAAGAGCGTTGGGGGAGTCGTGGAGGGCGTCGCGGGCGCCTTTGAGGAGGTCGCCAGTGGCGGGGTCGACGCGGAGGATGCCGGCGGGGGTTTCGCTGACGAAGAGGGCGCCGTCGTGGAGGCAAGGGACGGCGACGCCGCGGCCGCGGGAAAGTTGCCAGGCCTGCGCTCCGGAGCCGCGGCGGAGGGCGTAGAGAACGCCGTTGGAGCGGCCGACGTAGACGAGGGCGGCGTCGGCGCAGGCGGGGCCGAGGATGTCGAAGGGGCTGTCGCGGCCGCCGAATTCCCAGCGGTTGGCGCCGGTGGCGCGGTCGAGGCAGTGGAGGGTGTCGTGAAATCCCGGGCCGGGGTCGCTGGAGCCGAAGGAGAGGACGTCGTCGGGGCCGACGAGGGTGCGGCGGAAGCGGTGGAGGAATTCGGATTCGCGGGCGAGGGACTGGAAGTCCGGCATGAGGGCATGGTACCGCGAGGGAGAGGAGGGATATCGAGGGACGGCGGGGTGGATGGTGGGCAAAGGGTGAGTGTTCCTGGATTGACACGGAGTTCACGGAGAGCACGGAGTTCACGGAGAAATCTCAGGTCATCAAAGGCACGGCCGGAACCCTCGGGAGCGCAATCAATGACTTCTTGTCTCCGTGAACTCCGTGGCCTCTGTGAACTCCGTGTCAGAACAGAACCCTTACCGCGCCCCAATTCTCCCCTCTCCGCCGCCCTGCCCACTTTCCGGCACCGCTGCAACGAAAGTTGACGAATTCGCACTGGATTGTGCCCGTGTCAAGCGTCTTTTGCTCTTCCCCAAGGTCATGCTTTTTAAGGGTTTAAATCAATCTCCGCCGCCTCGCCTCCCGCGGCACGCCGTTCGTAATCACTCCTCCACGGCGGGGGCCACGACAGTCCGGAGGTTGCCATGCGATTCCTTTCACTCGCCCTCGCCGCCCTCATCGCCCTCCCCCTCGCCGCCGACCCCACCGCGCCCACCGACGCCAAAACCCGCGTCGCTTCTCTCCAGGCCGCACTCAAAGGCGCCGACGACGCCGCGAAAAAGTCCGCCGTCGAAAACTGCGGCGCGACGCCGCACGCCTCCACCGCTTCCGCACTTGCCGCCGTTCTCTCGAAGGAATCCGACACGCTTCGCATGGCGGCCTCAGAGTCGCTGGGGAAAATGAAGGGGATCCCCGAGGCGGTCCAGGTCCTCCACGGCGGCATTGGCGCGAACCTCAAGAAGCCGGCGGTGCTCGAGGCGATCTTCGTCGCCCTCGGCGCGCTTGCGGACCGCGCTTCCATTTCCGTCTGCCGCGATTTCGCGGTGCAGCTGGTGACTTCGAAGGAAGCGGCGTTTTCGGCGCCCGTGAAAGCGGCGCTTACGGCGCTCGGTTCGATCCGGCACAAGGACAGCGTCGACGCGCTCATCTCGGCGCGCGCGAAGATCGCGGCGAATGCGGGCCTGATTCTCGCCGACACGATGGCGGCGGTCGAAGGCGCGGCGAGTGCGGCGCAGACGAAGCTCACCGGCGGCGAAGCGACGCGCGGCGCGGAGTTCGCGAAATGGTGGAAGCGGCACGGATCGGAGTTCAACGACGACCTGACGCCGCGGCCGGCGGGGATGCGGCGCAGCTGGGACGGCGGCGGCTCCGGCGGAGGCGGGTACTAGCATGAAACGCTTCCTCGTCATTCTCGCGATGTTGCCGGCGGCGACCGTCTTCGCCGAGGACGCGCCCGCGCCCACGAATGCCGAAGCGCAGGCGGCGATCGGAAAGCTGCGGGATACTTCGAAAGGCCGGGACGAGGCCGGCTGGAAAGCGGCGATTGCGGAAGCGGCGAAGTGCCGGCACGCGTCGGTAGTGTTCGAGCTCTCGGGGTTTCTGAAGTCGGACAGCGAGGCGCAGCGGGTGGCGGCGGCGGAGGCGATCGGGACGATGGTCGGGCAGGCCGACGCGGCGAAGGCGCTGGTGGCCGCGATCGCGCCGAATGTCGCGCGCGTCGCAACGGTGGAGGCGATTCTCCGCGGGCTCGGCACGCTCGGCGACGCCGCCGCGGTGCCGACGATCAAGGCGAGCGCGCTGGCGTGGATGTGCGAGACGAACGCCGACCGCGGCCGGGCGATCAACGCCGCGGCGGAAGCTCTCGGCGGAATCCGCAGCAAGGCCTCGGTCGAGGCGCTGATCGAGCTGAAAGCGAAATGCTCGGGCGGGCCGGGGCAACCGGCGGCGGTCCGGAACGCGGCGGCGACGAGGGTCAGCGCTTCGCTGACGAAACTGACGGGTGTGGCGTCGTTTCCCAAGGGCGACCTGGCGAAATGGTGGGCCGGGATTGCGCCGAAGTACAGGGACGACCTGACGCCGGTTGAGGGTGGAGTGCCGTTGAAGGGGATGAAGAAGTGAAGGGCAGTCGGGAGACTGGAGACGGGAGTCGGGAGTCGGGGGTCGACTTGTGCTCCGCTATCGGGCGGGGTTCTTCGGCCGCAAGAGCAGGTGGTAACCCGTCGCTCCTTCCACCAATTCCCAG
Source organism: Planctomycetota bacterium (assembly GCA_009773755.1). Lineage (GTDB taxonomy): Bacteria > Planctomycetota > MHYJ01 > WSZJ01 > WSZJ01 > WSZJ01. The sequence goes on from WSZJ01000002.1 coordinate 8,294, forward strand.
GTCTCCGGCTTCATCGCGGCCGCTTTTTCCAGCACCTTGGGGCCGAATCTCTGGAGCGCCTCGGCGGTTGTGGCGCCGCCCTTCGCTTTCGTCCCGGCGTCATCCGACTGCGCGACCGCGGCCTCGACGGTCAACTCCTTCTTGCGCAGCTTCGCCAGCAACTCTTCGGCGGTCGCCTTGGCGGCGGCCTTGTCGCGCGACACGCCGGGGGCCGCTTCCGATTTCCAGGCGACGTAAATCTGTGTGAACTCGGGAAGCGGCGCGGGGCGGCCTTTGGGCTCGGCGAGGCCGTGATCCGGCGAAGCGGGGAGATTCTTCTCCGACGGTTTTTCCGCGGGGTCGAAGACGAAGTTGAGCGCGTCATTGAGGTAGACGTCGGCGGGCGGCTGATGCCCTGTGTCCTTCATCACCCAGAAGCAGGTCGCCGGATGATTGCCGAGGACGCAGGTCCGGTATTCGGCCGAGAGCGGAAACTGGTCGTCCTTTTCGCCGAGGAACGCGACGGCGCGCATCCCGCCGATCGCGGCGCCGCGCCAGGCGAGCCGCGGGCCGGAGCATGCGATGACTCCTGCGTAAGCGCCGCGCCCCGCCGAAGCGACGTCGAGCGCGATCATCGCGCCGCCGGAAAAACCGAGAATCACGACACGCTTCCCGTCGCATCCGTAGGCGCCGACGGCGTAGCGCGCCATCTCGGCGACATCTTTCACGTCGCCCTTGGGATTCCAGCCGAATCCCCCGCCGATGTCCGTGCCTCCGCGGCAGGCGACCCAGACATCTCCGCGATGGTCGGCGAGCCGGCGGCCGGAAGTCAGCATGTCGTCGGGGCGCATCGAGGTTCCATGCAGCGCGACGACGAGGCCGGGTTTTTCCGCGGGGCGCAGATCCTTCGGCTTGTAGACCTTCGCGATGGCGCCGGACTCGAGCGTGACGACCTCGAGGTCGCCTTCCTTCTCGACCGACTTCGCCTTCTGAGCGAAGGCAGGAGCCGCGACGAAAAGGAGTCCGATCGAAACCGCCAGGGCTCGACGCTGCATACCTCGATCATACTCCCGACCCCCGGCTCCGCACTCCATGCCCGGACCGATCCGTTTCCACTCGCCGCGCGTATCTCCTGCATGCACAATTCCTTCATGCGTTCCGCGCCTCTCCTCGCTGCGGCCCTGCTTCTCGCAGGTTGCGGCGATTCCGGCTCCGCAAACGAACAGAAAGGACCCGTCGCCATGCCCGCCAACGTCCAGACCGCCACGTTTTCAGGAGGCTGCTTCTGGGGCGTCGAAGAACTCATCCGAAAGGTCGAAGGCGTGGTCGACACCGAGGTCGGCTACACCGGCGGTCACCTGGAAAATCCGAAATACGACGACACGCACGACAGCGCTTCGGGACACGCGGAAGCGGTGCAGGTGAAATTCGATCCGGCGAAAGTGAGCTACGAGCACCTGCTGCAGCTGTTTTTCCGTCTGCACGATCCGACGACGGCGAACCGCCAGGGAAACGACAAGGGGACGCAATATCGTTCGGCGATTTTCTACCACAGCAAGGAGCAGAAGAAGGTCGCGGAAATGGTGAGAGACGAAGTGAACAAGTCGGGCAAGTGGAAGAACCCGATCGTGACGGAGATCGTCCCCGCGGCGAAATGGTGGCCGGCGGAGGGGTATCACCAGGATTACCTGCAGAAGAATCCGAGGGGATACACGTGCCACTACTGGAGAGATTAGGCCGGGGAAACGGCCACGACAAATCCCAAATCCCAACTCCAACTCCAAATCCCAACTGTGATCGCGGGTTGGGATTTGGAGTTGGAGTTGGGATTTGGGATTTGTCCTGGTCGTTTTTCCCTACGGAGCTTTCGCCCTCCACACCAGGTGATACCCGCTCTCCGTCTCCACCATCTCCCACACCTCCGCCTTCATTCCCTTCGCCTTGTCCACCAGCTTCTGCCCGTACGCCGCCATCTGCTCCATGTTGATCGCGCCCTTCGCCTCTTTCGTCGCCGCGTCGTCCGACTCGGCCAGCGCGTCTTCGAGCGTGAGTTCCTTCTTCTTCAATTTCGCCAGCCGGCCGTCCGCCATCGACTTCCCACGCAATGTAGACGTGGAAATAATCCGGCGGCGGCCCGACTAATCCCTTCGGCGGCGCCAGCGCGTGATCGGGCTGCTTCGGAAGCGTCTTGACGTCCCCCTTCTCGGTCCGGTCGAAAATGAAGTTGATCGCGTCGTTGATGTAGATCGCGTCGGGGAGGTTGTGCGCCAGCTCGCTCACTTCGCGGAACGCGACGTCCGGCGCGTACTTCTCAACCGCCTTCTTCGCCTGCGGCGCCAGCGAGTAGTTCGGGTCCTGTACCCCCATGAAGATCACACCGCGCGTGCCTTTAGCATCCCCGCCTCTTCCGCCCGGCACGTCTGGCGCGGCGCAGATGATGAAGCCGGCGAAGAGGTTCTTGTTTTTCGGCGCGACGAGGCACGTCATCGCGCCGCCCGCGCTGAAGCCGTGGAGGATCACCCGCTTCGCGTCCGCCTTGTACGCCGCGATGGAGTAATTCGCGACGTCGACGATGTCCTTCTCGGGCGCGCCCGCGTTGTAGCCGTACCCCGGCCCGGTCTTCTCCGGCCCGCGGTAGGCGACCCACACATCGCCGCGGTGCTCCGCAACGCTCTGCCCGAACTGCAGCATCGATTCCGGGTTGCCGCCATGGCCGTGAAGCGTCAGGACAATTCCGGGGGAGACGCCGGGTTTGAGGGATTTCGGCACGTAGACTTTGCAGAGTGCCCCGGATTCGAGCGTGACGACGTCGAATTCGCCCTCTTTCTCGACGGATTTCGCCTTTGGAGTCTGGGCGACGGCGGGAAGGGCGAGCAGGAGGCTGGCGAAAAACAAGAATGGGCGCATGTAGGACTCCGCTGGAGGGGCTGAAAACAGCAACAACGAAAGGAAAAACGAAAAAGGAAAAACAAAAAACGAAAATTGACGTCCGTTCGGCGGTTCCCCTGCTGCCTTTTTTCCCGCCTATTTCTGCACTACCTCACTTTGAAACACTCCAAACATCTTCACAAATTTCTTCTCCACCAGCTGCACCTTCAATGTCCCCGCCGCTCCCGCGACCGCGCTCTTCCAGTCGTCAATCGACCCCTGAGGGCAGATGCTGAGATTGCCTGTGAGTACCGGCTTCGGCGAGCTGCCGCTCCAAACCGTGATCTCGGGAGTCAGCTTGACGGGCGAGATATTGACGTATTCCTCCCCGCCGGAACCGTACGCATGGACGTCCAGGCCCTTCATGGCCAGCACGCCCTTGTCCAGGCTGCACGCGAACGTGATCTTGAGGTCCATCCCCCACGCGGCCGTCGCGGTCCCGCCGGACGTCACTTCGAGCGCCGGCATCGTCCCCTTGCGCATCTCCGCTTTCTGGCCTCCAGCGGAAGCGCCGACTTCGCCGCCGACCAGCTCGTACCTGCCGGCGGGGAGTGCGAAAGCCTTGTCCTTGCCGACGACGTTGAACGCGAGGTCGCCCGAGCGGAAGACGGCGGCGAGCAGTTTCCCCTGGGTCTTGTACCCCGTCACCGCGTCGATCTTCCCCGTCTCGCCCTTGTACGGGCGCACCCACAGGCGCCGCCCCGATGGCGCGACGCGCAGCTCGTTCAGCGCGCCGCCGAGCACGACCACTTTCGACAGCGGCGTCGCGTACACCGTCGTGCCCACCGCGACCGCGTCATTGCCGTACCCGTCATACATCCCGTCGTTGTTCTGGTCGATCAGCGCGATCGCCTCGCCGCCGACACTTCCCTTCCAATAGCCCGCGCGCTCGAAATTCCAGGTCTTCTTCTGGATCTTCCTGAAGAAGCGCGCCAGGTAGGGCGCGGAGAAGCCGTCGGCGTAGGTGAGCATGAACTGCGCGGTCGCGCCGTCGCTCGTCAACTTCTCGTGCTGCTTCCCGTCCCCGAAGGTGTCCACCCCGATCGCGAAATCGGTCGGGAAAACCGCGACGCCGCTTCCACTTTTTGTCGGGAGGGCGATGGAGGCGCCGGAAACGGGAGTGGCGGCGCCGTCGAAGCAGGTGAAGGGGAAATTCCTGGGGCAGGGGGCATAAGCGAGGTCGGCGGACTTCCATCCGTCGCCTTCGGGCTTGCCGGCGTCGGGGTTATCGGCGCGGGCTGCGAGAGCGAGAAGGACAGTGAGGAGGACGGGGCGGAACATGAAGATCTCCTATGAAGTAAACCGGCTTTCCGGATGCGAGGGCGACTGCGGGTACACGCTCCCTTGCACCAAGGACGCCGGCATCGCCGAAACGTAACACCGCGTATTCCCCTGAACTTCGTTTAGCATCCCGCCCATGCGACTCCTCACCGCCCTCCTCGCCGCCGCGCTCATCGCCGGTTGCGCTTCCAATGAAAGGACCGCTCCCATGGCAACTGTCGGTCTCGTGAAAATCCCGGTGACCGACCTTGCGAAGGCGGCGGCGTTCTACCGCGAGTCGCTGGGGTTGAAGGAGGAGTTCGCGGTGGTGGAGTACGGGTGGGCGCAGTACGAGACGGGCGCGGTGCCGCTGTGCCTGTACGTACCGGGAAAGGGTGGCGGGAACGGCGTGCCGGGGCACTGCGATAGCGTTCACCTGGTGGTGGAGAATGCGGCGGCGTTTCATGACGAGGTGGCGAAGCGGTGCAAGTCGCCGGTGGGGGCGGTGATGAAGAGCGACGATGGCGGCGTGTTCTTCGAGATACGGGATCCGGACGGGAACACGATCAAGGTGATGCAGAGGGGGAAATAGGGGGGAGGTTTTCGCGCGAACGTGGGTTCTAACCACAGAGAGCACAGAGAACGCCCACAATGTCGAAACAGGATTCAAGCCGCGGATGCGGCGACGTTTTGACCCAGATGTTGTTGACTTTCTCTGTGCGCTCTGTGGTTTGAGCACGGTTCCAACCCACCCCTCCCGCATTCAGGAGCACCGAACTCAAGTGTCCGAACGCTCGATCGTCTGCATCGCGTCTGCCGTAGGTCTTGCGCTTCTCGCCCTCGCAGGCTGTGGCGGCGGCGAAAATGCCTCCGACAAGCCCTCTCCCATAGAGATCACGATCGACCGTGACGATATCGACGTAACGGCGGACGTCCGGGTGAAGCCGGGCGTATACCGCGTCGCCGACTCGAACGGGGACGGCGTCATCCGCGTGAAGGCCGACGGCGTGACGGTGGACCTGACGGGCGTGACGCTCGTCGGCGCGGCCGAAGGCGCTTCCCCGGACACCTTTGAAGGAACGGCCGTGCGCGTCGAGGGGGCGGCCGGGGTGCGGATCAAGGGCGGCGCGATGCGCGGCTACCGCGGCGGGATCTACCTGAAGGACTGCAAGGGCGTCTTCGTCGAGGGCGCGGATGTCTCGGACAACCGAGCGCAGAGGCTGAAGTCGACGCCGACGCGCTGCGACGACGGCGCGGACTGGCTGGGCCCGCACTTCAACGACAAGAACGAGTGGTGGACGGAGTACGGCGCGGGGATTTATCTCGACGGCTGCCAGGTCTGCGCGGTCACGGGTTGCCGCGGGCGGCGGACGCAGAACGGGATCGTGCTGCGGGACACGACGGACTCGTTCGTGACGGACAACGACATGAGCTGGATGAGCGGCTGGGGGATCGCGATGTGGCGGTCGTCGAAGAACGAGATCAGCCACAACCGCTGCGACTACGCCGTGCGCGGGTACTCGTTCGGCGTGTACGACCGCGGGCAGGATTCGTCGGGGATCCTGATGTTCGAGCAGTGCTCCGACAACGTCATCGCGTACAACTCCGCGACGCACGGCGGCGACGGGATTTTCATGTACGCGGGCCACGAGACCACGCAGCTCACCGGCGAGGGCGGCTGCAACCGCAACCTCCTGTACCGGAATGACTTCTCGCACGCCGTCGCCAACGCCATCGAGTGCACGTTCTCGGACGGGAACCGCTTCATCGAAAACAGGCTCGACGATTCGAACTACGGCGTGTGGGCCGGCTACTCGTTCAACACGATCATTGCGGGAAACATCTGCCGCGACGCTCGCGTCGCCGGCGTCGCCATCGAACACGGCTTCGCCAACCGCATCGAGGGGAACGTCTTCGAGGGATGCGCGACCGGCGTTGAAGTCTGGTGGGATGACGACGCAGATCTCACGGGGGGTGTCTATGGCCAGAAGCGGCACTGCCGGTCTGAAGACTACGAGATCACGCTGAACCGCTTCCGGAAGTGCAAACTCGGCCTGCGCCTCGGGCAGACGGGAGACGTGGCGGTGCAGAGCAACGAGTTCGACCGCTGCGGCCGCCTCGCGGACCTCAAGGGGACCTGCCCGGAGTTCCGCTTCGATTTCAATCGCGTCCTCGGCGAGTCGCCGGGGTGGTTCCGGAACGACACAGGTTCGAAGATCGCGATCGGCCCGTGCCTGTGGAAAGACGGAAAGCCCGGGGACACTGACGACGTTGCGTACTCGCTTGGCCCGGAGACGCTGAATCTCGATTTCGCGGCGATCGCGCACAGGGAGAAAGAGCCGGATCTCCACGGCAAGATCGACGCGATGCTGCCGAAGGACGCGAAGCGCGGGATGAAGACGATCGTGGTGGACGAGTGGGGGCCGTGCGATCCGACGGTGGCGAAGATTTTCCCCGCGCGGCAGACGGCGTGGGAGGAAGCGGAGTTTTTCGTGTTCGGCCCGGAGGGGAGTTATCGCGCTGTGTCCGAAGGAATGCGTACTGAACCGGTAGGAACGAAGATTCCCGGGTCGCTCAAGGTAATGCCTTTGTCGGAGGCCGGAGACGGGGTGTATGAATTCAAGCTCCTGGTGACAACCAACAACGGCACAAAACTCAGCGCCTCGGGCACTCTTCTAGTGGCGCGTTGGGACGTCGAGTTCCGCTCCTGGCAACCCGGCGAAGGCGAGCACGGCGGCTACGCGAAGCAGCTCGACGACGCGGGATGGACGAAGCTCATGCTGGAACGCCCGGCCGTCAAAACGAAGCTCAAGTCGCTTCGCACCCCCTGGGCCGACCAGCCGATCCCGCACGACCATTTCGCCACGCGCGCCCGCACGACGATGACGTTCCCCGCCGGAAAATGGCGCTTCACCACCACCAGCGACGACGGTGTCCGCGTCCACATCGACGGGAAGAAGGTCATCGACAATTGGACTTGGCATGCTCCGGCGCCGGACGAGGCCGTCGTTGAGCTGACGGCCGGCGCGCACGAAATCCTCGTCGAGCACTTCGAGATCGACGGGGCGGAGGCGTTGGACTTCGGGATCGAGCCGCTGCCATGACCAGCTCCGGATAAACTGAACCTTCTATCCCGCCCGCCTGAACGCGCGAATGCCCTCCGCGCAGAAGCGCGAAGACCTGCTCGGGTCCTTCCTGGCCTGACGCCCCCGGCCGCCCTACTGCTCCGCTTCCAGCGACTCCACCCACTTCTCCAGGTCCGCCCGCTTCGGCCACTCCCGCGGCGCGACCTCCAGCGCCTTCCGGCAATCCTCCAGCGCGCCCTTCGCGTCGTCCAGCGCCTTTCGTGCGCTCGCCCGCAGGAACCACGACTCAGGGTCCGACCCGTCGCGCGCGATCGCTTCGCCGGCATCGGCCTTCGCCCCCTCGTAGTTTCCGGCGCGAAAGCGCACCTCGCTTCGCCCCCGCCACGGCCGGGGCGGCTTCGGGTCGAAGCCGATCGCCGAGTCGTACGCCCCAAGCGCTGCGGCGAAATCCCCCTTGAGCCGGAGCGCGTCCGCCCGGCACGCCCAGGCCGACCCGTCCTCGGGCTTGACCTTGATCGCTTCGGCATAGTCCGCCAGCGCCCCGTCGAAATCCCCCCGCGCCGCCTTCACCGCCCCCCGCGTAGCCCACACACCGCGCGACCCGCCCGCGATCGCCGCTTCGCAATCCGCCAGCGCCCCGCCGAGATTCCCCGCCGCGTACTTCAGCGTAGCCCGAACTTCGAGGAGTTTGACGTCCCCCGGCCGTTCCTCGAGCGCATCGTCGTAGTCCGCGATAGCCCGCGAGTAATCCCCGACCATGAGCATTTCAGCCGCATGTTTTGTTTTCGCGTCGACGCGCCGGTCGCGAGCGCGTGAGCGAAGCGAGAGCGCAAGCACGACCACGATGGAGACCGTCGCGAGCGCGAGGGCGAGGGTGAGCCAGGGAATTCGTTTCGGCAACGGTGACACCTGGACAGGAGGTAGTGGGTAGGAGGTAGTGGGTAGTAAGGCCAATTCCGGCGCGCAGTGACCGGGCGGATGCTGAATTCCTCATGCGGCGCGAATTACTTTGTAGTTCCTACCCACTACCCCCTACCTACTACCCCCTGCCTTCTCACTTTCCAACGCCACAGCACTTCTTGTACTTCTTCCCGCTCCCGCAGTTGCAAGGGTCGTTCCGCCCCGGCTCGTCGACAGCAACTTTCACCGGAAGCCGCTTCGCCTGGTCCTCGCGTGCCAGCGCTTCGCCCCGCTTGACCGCGTCCTTCGCAAGGTTGTTCGCGTTGGGGAGCAGAAGCGCCTTCCCAGCCCAGTCGATGAACCCGCCGATCATCTTCGGCGCGTCGTCGAGCCGCGCCTTCTTCATGCGCGGAATGACGCTCTGAAGCGCCTTGTCGAGCGCGGGCCCGGTCAGCTCGGAGGCTTTGCAGCCCGCGGCGTCGAGGAACGCGTTGAGGATGTCTGGCATGTCGCGGCCCATGTAGGACCACGGGGAAGCGAGCGTGTGCGCGATGAAGTCGGCGACGATCTTGTCGTTCATGGTGAAGCGGCCTCCCCGATGTAAACGCGGCCTCCTCGGGGGAGGCCGGTGCGAACCAGAATTCTTCGGTGCCCTTCGACTCACCCGCCTTCGCGCTTCGCGCTCCGGCGGGTTCGCTCAGGGCTTTTTCAGGCTCGCTTCGCGAGCCTGAAAAAGCTGGCCATGGGATTTGAACCCACAACCTGCGCTTTACGAAAGCGCTGCTCTACCATTGAGCTAGGCCAGCAGTGAACGGCGAATTTTAGTCCGAACCTGATGGAAGTCAACGGGTTGCCGTAAACAGGTCGTTCGAGCCGCTCGGGGCGAATCTGGCACTTCTTAATCTTTGTGCCGGATTTGTGCCAACTCCCTTCTCGAGCCCAATCTCCTTCCCTACCGCTGGCGCCCTCTCTTGACCACTCTCAGGTCACCGTTCTTTCGCGGGAACGAGTCCCGGAAAGCCCGGCCCTACCCGGACGCTCCCTGTCATGGAGCGCCGTCCCGACAACGATTCCTAACTTGTGGCCGGCTCGTTCCGCTCGGGCCGTACAGGCACCGGCAGGAACTGCATCGGCTGAGCCTGCGCCAGAACGTCCACGGCCGACTTGTGGTTGTTCGGGCTCAAGTGGGCGTACCGAAGGGTCATATCCATCGACCCATGGCCAAGGAGCTCCCGGATGGTGTTGAGCGGAACACCCGCCTGCGCCAGCCGTGAGGCAAAAGTATGGCGAAGTGTGTGAAAGCAGATCCCGGATACCTCCGCAGTCTTTGCCGCAGCCTGGAGGCCATGCGTGAAGGAAAGATACGCCTTTCCGGTCTTGGGATTCGTGAACACGAAAGGACTCGGACCGAGCGGACCCGTGTACCGCAGGACAGACCGGAGCGTCGCGACCAGGATGTCGTTCATCGGGACGTACCGCGTCTTGTGGTTCTTGGTCAGCGCGAGCGTCACCTGCCTACGCTTGAAGTCCAGGTCCTCCCAGGTCAGTCGCTGAATCTCGCCGACCCGCATGCCGGTGTGAAGAGCCGTCAGTACGATCGGCTTCAGCCACTCCGGCATCACCGCCATCAGCCTGTCTTCTTCGTCGTTCGACAAGAACCTCAGCCGGTCGTTGTGCTCATGCAACTGCTTGATTCCGGTGACAGGGTTCCGGTCGATGTACCCGCGCTTCACGGCCTCCGACATGGCGCCGGACAGGAACATGAGGCGCTTGTTGATGGTCCCCGGACGGATCGGGCGCCCGGTTCTCGTGATCTGGGAAACCGAGCGGTCGACCATCTTCTGAACCTCGCCCGACGTGATGCTGCGGAGGTTCGACGTCTTGAAGTACTCGACCAGCGTCCTCGCCGTGTACCCGTCGACCTGAAAGGTCCTCAGGGTGTGCGTCGACCTGCAGTGGTCCATGTACTCCCCGAGCAGGTACTCCGAGAAGGGCATCGGACGAACGGACTGAACCGTGGTCACGCCGAGGATTTGAGCCTTCGCGCACTCGTGGATCTTCGCGTGAAGAAGCGCTTCGGCCTGGCCCTTTGTCGTCGCCATCGTCCGTTCCCTCACTCTCTTCCTGTCGAGCCCAACGTAATCGATCACCCACCTCCGCACCGCGCGCGACTTGCTGGAGCGCGGGTCCAGATAGACCCTTGCCATCGGTCTCCTCCCTTCCGCGGCGTCTCCGCCGCGAAGAACAGGAAAACCCTCGTCGCCGGCGAGGCGCGGCTTCCGCGCCCCCGGACGGGGTCACTTCTTTGGTTTGTGTGCACGGACGTGGTCCTCCAGGACGATTCTCATGTAGTCGGAAAAGGTACGGCGGTCGCGCGTCGCGAGCCGCTCGAGGCCGGAGCGAAGCCGGTTCGGAATACGGAACGCCACGAGCTCATCGTGGACGATTGGGCGTTCCTTGCGCGTCACTCTCTTCGCGGACACTCAATAAGAATAACGGCGTATAACGCGAAGTCCAGCGCCGAATGTGGAAATCTTTCAAGCGGTCGGCTCTGATCGGGAGTGGGCGCCACGGGTCGAGAGAAGGGCAGCGCAAACACGGTCCGTGATTTCGTAAATCTGGCCCCGCCAACTCGGCCTTCGGGGCTAACAACTCGCGAGCCCCCTTTGATCCGGCGGGACGGCCGAGCCCAAGTGCATCGTTCGAAGCTCGACCGAGTGCGCGGAGGTGCGATACTCCTCAAGCGAGACATCAATCCTCAGGGCACTCGGAAGGGCCGAAGCATGAACATCAATCTCCGTCGCGGTCTCCAAATTGCATCTTCGCTACTGCTGGGCAGAGTGAATCTGACTCGATCAAGACCTCTACATCAGTTCGACTTGGAAGTGCTTCAGCATCGCGAAGTACGTGGTACGCATCACCAGTCTGAACGATTCCTACAACCATGATCCGCTCACGCAGAATCTCGATCGAAGGACTTGCCCCGTGGTTTAGCGAGGAGCTGAACCGGGCCGAGAACGGTTCCTATGTGCTCCGGGTCCTGAACGAACGAGCTGGCGGTCGAGCGGTGGTCTGGAATGAGCTGAAAGCCTACGTGCAGGAGGCTCACGACGACGCTAGGCGCAAGCTTAGGGCAGCGTTGGCACCTGACCTGTCGCCATTCAGGAGTTCGACCGACGACCCTGCGAGCGGTTATCCGCAGGACCTCCACATTCAAACCCTCATGGGTTATTTCGGGGAGATCCTCGCCGGGATGGCTGCGGAGCACACCCGCCTCCACAACTCGCAGTCCTGGATAGTTCCAGCGTTTCCATTCCGGTTCCATCAGGTGGCATTTCAGAAACTCGAAGATCGCCGCAACCTCCTCCTCCAACGTGGGTCGGTGGGCGACGTCGATAGCCCCGCCGCCATCATTCCTGGCCGAACCGGAAACGACGTACTGGCGTTCCTTCGAGGAGATGACGGTGAGCTTCTGCGCGTAATGGTCTGCGAGGCCAAGTGCTTAGCCACGCATCGTCCCGACAAGCTTTCTGAAGGACATTCGCAACTGAGTAAGTCTCTAGAGTGTCCAAGTGGCGTGAGGGACCTCATAGAGCTGCTTTCCGACTACACCGAGCAACCCGCACGTGAGTGGCGAGAGATTCTTCAGAGATTCCGATTCGGCAGTCCCCAAGTCGGCCGGGTCAATGTGCTCGTCTACTCCACGGGCAACAAACCGGCGGGCCTTGAGGGCCGAACGTCGTGGGCACCGCGTGACAAGGCTCACCCTGACTACAGCGGCGAACGGAAGCTCGAAGTGGTCGAGATTCATCTGTCAGACCTCGTTTCGCTGGTCCGGGAAATCTACCGAGGCTAAGACGCATGGCACCTCCCCGACCCACGATCCTCGATCTTGTGACCGAAACGCGCCAGCGCCTTGCCGGCAGCCGACTCACTACGGCGCAGGCAAAGCTCTACAGTCAGCACACTCGCCTTGGTCTTGGGCGACCTGGGCTTGCTGGTTTCAAGGCGACTGAGGCGGACGACCGCCTTGAAGAAGTGTGGCTCCTTCTTGATGCGGCGTTCGCTGAACGCGAGTCAGCTCACTTCGGAAACTGGCGGAAGGGAGTGAGGCGAGCCGCGGAACTGCTCGAGTGGCTGTCGGACAGAGGTTTCCGTTTGGGAGAAGTCCCTACCGCCGTCCTATCTGCAGCCGCCTATCAGGTCGCGGCGTATCCGGCGATGGCGTCAGGACTGTTGGCATCCCTTCCCGAAACAGGAGGCACTGAGCGGATTCTGCGCCTATTTCTCGGGGCACGGTTCCCGGAACTGCTTCTCGAGGCCAGCGCGGAACTTCGAAGGGTTGAATCCACACCCCTAGAGTCCTCAGACCTTGAACAGCGCATCAACCGAGCCGTCATCGTCGAAACCTTGCGATGTTTCACCGTGCTGGCTGCACAAATGCGCTGGGGCGATGAATCGCGAATCGAGGCGGCGATTGAAAAGTTGGGGAAGTTGGCCGCGGTTGGGCAGTACAGCCAGGTTCGCCACTCTGGCGTAACTGCTCAGCTGTGCGCCCTCGCGGCCAGGCAGTATTCGGAGTCAATGATTTGGCCGTATCTTGCCGCGCTCGGCGAAGGAGAACCGGACTCCGTCCGTAGTGCCTTCGACAGATTCGGCCGCGCCGCCTTCGCTTCCGGCAGGAGTCTTGTCTGGTCCTCTCAAAGGGTCGGGATAGAGCGACTCGCATCGAGAGAATCGTTTGTTCTCTGTACTCCGACCGGATCGGGGAAGACCTCCGTCGCAGAATTGGCGCTTGTATCGGCCCTTTTCAATTCGACCGCGAACAATGTCCCTCCGGCGCAGAGTGAGCCGGCGCCATTGGGGCTGTACCTCGTTCCGTCAAGGGCCTTGGCCGCGGAGATCGAGCAGCGTCTTGGAGCGGACTTGCGCAAGCTCGGAAGTCATCAAACGAAGGTTACTGGGCTATACGGGGGGACCGACTGGGGGCCGACTGATGCGTGGCTGACTTCTGACGCACCGACAGTCTTGGTCTGTACCTATGAAAAAGCTGAAGCCCTGCTTCGCTTCTTGGGGCCTGTTTTCATGCAGCGCGTCAAGTGTGTGATCGTCGACGAAGCACACTTCGTCCAGTTCGGTGGATCTACCGATGAACTCCGCAGCGGTGAGAATCGGCAATTGAAGCTCGAGTCCCTCGGCGCACGACTGTTGCGTGCGCTGGAAGGCTGTCACTATCGACTCATCGCACTATCCGCAGTGACGGCAGGTCTCGAAGGAAGCATCAGCCGCTGGCTCGTCGGAGATGCTGCCAAACCCGCTAACTCGGATTACAGGAGTACGCGACAATTGGTGGGACGCCTCGAGTGTTTCCCATCAGGGGAGTCGAGAATCCAGTACGATCTGCTCGATCGCGCAAAATTGACATTTGCGGAGGTCGAAGAGTCTCCATATGTTCCGAGTCCGTTTTCGAAGCATCCTCCCTCACCGAGCTTCGTTGGACGCACTCCAACTGCTGCCATGCGGCCGCATCTCCTTTGGGCCGCACTTCACCTCGTCTCCTCCGGAAACGATGGAGTTCCGCGCACAGTACTCATATCGGTGATGAGCCGCATCACAGCCTACGAGGAGGACTTCCTGGTCTTGCTGGAGAAGGACTGGGCTGGACTCCCTCTGCCGGTCATCCCGGCCCAGCCAAAGGACGATGTGAATCGTGGTTTGTGGAATGACTGTCTCGCGACGATGCGAGATTACTTCACCGAGGCTTCTGCCGAGTACCGGCTCCTCAAACACGGTATTGCAGTCCATCACGGGAAGATGCCTGCCCTTCTTGCGCGCAGGCTGAAGACGGTCATAGAAGCGGGGATTGTCCGACTTGTCCTCGCTACGTCCACTCTGTCCGAGGGTGTAAACCTCCCTGTTGAGTACATCCTGGTTCCCGAGGTTTACCGGTCCGGAAAGGGGCTGATGTCGCAACAGGAATTCATGAACTTGGTCGGCCGTGCTGGCCGACCCGGTCATGGAACTGAGGGACGCACCCTCGTGCTGGTGCCGTTTTCTGCGCCGACGCAGTGGTTGGAAAAGCCTATTTGGAGACTTGTCCAAGGAGCCAAAGATGTCATCGCGTCGATCGCAGACGAGATCGGCGGGCTGAGACAGACGACTCCAACGAGTCCGCTTGCTCGGCTGCTTGAAACGATTCACGAGGAGTGGGCCAAATTGGCATCAACTCCCTCGGAGGAGGAGTTCTCCAAGTGGCTCGAAAAGACCGAAATTGCTGCGCCTTCCGGTGGTGGGAGTGTCAAGCCAGAGATCGAGTGTCTCGACACGTTGGACGGGATACTCCTCGCTGGCGTCGAGGAGCTCCAGCAAATGAATACTTCTAACCTCGAGCTCGACCACGTGTTGATCGAAGATGGACTCAAGAGGATTTGGGCGCGCAGCTTCGCGAGAATTGCATCGGAAGAATCCGCGCTGCTTGAGCGCGCGTTCTTGCGCCGTGGTGGGGCGATTCCAATACACTATCCTGACAGAGATGAGCGCCGGAGAATCTACAAGACCAGCCTTCCGCCACTTTCCGCGAGGGAACTTCTCGCGCGATTGGCGACCATTCGCACGCACTTGGAGTCCGGCACCCGCTATGCGGATTGGTCTCCCGCTGAACGATTCTGTTTCATCGAGCGAACGGTCGCGCTGATTTCGGAGGTGTCGCGATTCACTCCCACCTCGAAGGCAGCCAACTCCAAGGTTGACTGGCGCATAGTCTTGCGCTGGTGGCTCGATCCACTCAATTGTCCAATCAAGCCAAAACCTAATCAAATCAGTGCCTGGCACGACTACTCGGCGAAGAA
The DNA here is from genome assembly GCA_009773755.1 of Planctomycetota bacterium. Classification (GTDB taxonomy): domain Bacteria; phylum Planctomycetota; class MHYJ01; order WSZJ01; family WSZJ01; genus WSZJ01. The sequence goes on from WSZJ01000002.1 coordinate 23,295, forward strand.
CTTTTCGTACAAGGTGAACTGGGGCTTGGGCAGCGTAATTGCGCTTTGTCTGGATCAGGTTGGTCTGGGGGTGATCCCGGTTGCGCTGTCCCTCGAAGACTGGCCGAAAAGCGGGCTCCCTTGGGGCGCATTCTGGATCAAGGACTTGCTCACTTGGGGAACTCTGGAACCGGTAGCTGCGTTCCTTCTCGCCCGGGGAGGCGCCGTCACGCGCCCAGATGCCGAGGGTAAGGCGCTTCTCTACTATGAATCGCTCGGGGAGGAGATGCCTAGTCGCGACAAACTCGACCCCCGAACGATTCGCGACTGGGCTTTGGCAGCGAACGGTGCCCCTGAGCCGAACCCTCCGCCAGTTGAACCGCGCGACGTGCCAATCGAGCTTTCGATGCAGGCCTCCGAATTCAGGATGACGCATTTGCGGATTGTGCCTCACAAGATAGAAGGCGGTGGGGTCATCTGGACGGATTCAGCGGGGTACAAGGTTGGGTCAACCCCCAGTGGCTTCTTCGAAGAGCAGTGGTCAGCAGCACTCGAAGATTTTGTCCTGGACGTCGCGTTGCGAACGGTGAGAGTCACCAGGTACCTGTGAGCCAGCGGCCGGCGAGTTTCTTGCTCACAGGCATTCTGCTGAATCCGTTGGTTTGCCTAGGCACTCGGAGTCACCTCCCGCGGTGCGGCGTTTGAAGCCCCCGTCAACCGCACACCAACGCTCCAGCGTCCCGCGCCCCCGGTAGCAATCGGCGCTTTGAGTTCGCCCGCTCAGTGAGATCTCTACTTTCAAGTCTCCTCGATGCGCCGCCCCCGTTGATCGTCAGTATAGACGATCTCGAGCTGTCTCTAGGACGTTATGTCCTAAAGATCACGATTGCCCTCCAAATCCTTCCACTCCCCTCGTAGAATCGCTTCATGACTACTCCATCCTGGTTCGCCATTCTGACCGCTGCTCGCAAGCTCCCAACACCCTTCGACTCTCGGCAACTCGCACAGCGAGCCGAAATCCCAGTCGAGTACGCGCGCCCGTGGCTGGGGAAGTTCTGCAGGTGGGGGTACGTAGCGCGTGCCGGGACGAAAGCAGGAGAGAAGCGATGGGAGAGACTCTTTCGAGTCACTCCTTGGGGGAAACGGGTGAAGAGGCCAGTGGAGCGAGGGCCGTTTCCGAAAAAGAGGAGGTACTCGGCATAGACGCTCGTCCTTCTCGGCCTGCTCGCACCCGGGGGCCGATCGCGAACGCCACCAGAGTTCGCAACCCGACCTCCCAGGAGAGTCTACTTTCTCGCAAGTATCGCTCTGACCTGAACAAGTCTGCCAGAGCAGCGGACTCATAAACCGATCCCGATCAAGGGTTTATGACGACGACGAACCGCGACCAATGACGACGCAGTGCGACGAAAAGGCGACGTCGTCGGGGCTCACGCGAACGGTCGCGCGAGGCAGATCACGACGACGTGCGACGAAACCATCTGAAGCGCGATGGATCTCGACGGAAAAAAGTGCTCATCCTTGTGCTCGGGCTCCACCGGCCGATTCTCGACAGGGGGCGAAGCTGCGTTCTATTCTTCGGCATGGCCGAAGAGCGCCAGGCGATCCCAGCGGAACTCAAACGGGCTGTCCTCGTCGAGGCTGGGCACCGTTGTGCCATCCCGACATGTCAGTCTTCAACTACTGAGATTGCCCACATTGAGCCCTGGGCGAAGGTGCAGGAGCACAGCTTCGAGAACCTCATCGCGTTGTGTCCGAACTGCCACACGCGGTACGACAAGGGTGAAATCGATCGGAAGTCGATGCAGATCTACAAGCGAAACCTCGGCGTGCTCTCGGGTCGTTACAACCAGATTGAAATTCGGCTGCTAGCTGAACTCGCCGCGCGTCCCGGCGATCGGCAGTTCGAAGTCATACCTGGCGGGAGCAGAATCTTGTTCCTCGGACTGGCTAAGGATGGCCTCGTGACCTTCTCCCCCTGCCCGGGGAACTACACCACCTTCCAGTCGTTGAAAGACGAGCAGGGGAATCCTCTGGTGATCTACAACCTGGAAGTTCTGACGCTTACTCCCGGCGGACACGCATTCGCCGAACGCTGGATCAAGGGTGAGCAGGTCTAAGGAGCGCTCGCTCGGAGCAGGAATGGCGTCGCATTCGTCCGTCAACCTCAGATCAAGGAGCGAAGATGCCGAGGGACGAATGGGGTAAGGCGACCGCCCGGCAGAAGGGGCGCCGAGAACTGCTGCAGCGCGTCCTCGAAGCCAAGGACGGCGGCGCTTCGGCCCATGCCGTAGACGACTCAAGCAGCATTCCACGGAGCCGAGCTTCGAAATCGGGCGCTGGTCGGGGATCGAACCGGGGAAAGAAGCTGGTCCGAAGGCGCCGCGAAGTATTTCCGGCATGCAGTCTAGTCGAGCTTCGCAGGATGCTCGGCCGTGTGCCAGCTCAGTCCAATGACAAGTCTCCGATTTCGAGAGCCATCTGCTTTGAACGCCTGGGGAACGACGACGTCATTGTGAGGCCGGACTTGACGATCCTTCGGACCCGGTCCTTTCACGACTTGTACGTCCCCATCACACGGGCAGCCGGTGACTACCAGAAGGACGGACAATTCACGGTCGTGCCATCGTGGGCCTGGCTCACGACGCTGGAGGCTTTCAGGTCACGAGGCTTCGAGATAAAGGAGTTGGCGGACCGAAGTGTCCCCGCTCCGCGAGCAGCTGCCGCCACGGATGCTCGACTCGCCCGTAGCCTCCGGGACTTGGCTGCTCGCCTTGAGAAAGGACTTCTCTCGGCTGCGGAAGCGAAGATCGTTGCAAGGCTCATGGGCGAAGCGACGACACGGCCTTAGCTCAAAGTCTCAGCGTCGAGTTCTAGGGTCGCGAAGCCACAATTCTCAGAAGATGATTGGCGAAGTGGATGAGATCTACTGCCTCCTGCGCTCCCATCGTGACCTTTCGATGGCTCCCTGGATTCTTGACCGCACCGATTGCTCCGGCAAAAAGGTGCGAAATCGCCTCGCGCTCCGAATCGACCAGGCCGGCATCGGTAAGCGGTCCGGACTTCGGATTGAAGGCGGTTCGAACAAGATCCGCACCGAGACAAGCTGCGGGCAGCTTTGCTTTATCTCTTACCCGAACCTCGACCTCCTTAAACGCCTGAAAGACCGCCACGTCGTAGTCCCCGCGGAGGAAGATAGGCCGCACTTTCGACTCCAGAACAACCTCAAGGCATCCAGCCGGGAACGCCCTCGCCATGCGGTAGGCATCCAGGTCCGGCTTACTCTTGATCGACTCAGCTCGCCGCGAGAAAACCATGAACCCTCCATGGTCTCCCGGCCTGGGGACGACGATCCCCTCGCGAATGAGCCACGCCCATGCCTCGGATAGCGCGACGACGAATTCCTCGTGCTTCGGGCCGGCGTACTCCTGCCAGTAGCGGGCACCCGTGGAGTTGCCCACATTCAGGAACTGTTCCTGCATCGCCCGCAGGAAATCAAGCAGGCAAAGACCCAACTCCTCGACAGGGAGCAGCAGAGCCTCCTCGACTGCTGGAAAGTGATCGTTCGGGCTGGCCACGGGGGACTCCTTCAGCGAAGTGGAAGGTGGGGATCAAGTTAGTCCGAGGAACACGCCGTGTCGATGAGATGGCGGCGCTTTCTCTTCCCCATTCGCCGCGAAATCGGGTGTATGCGCCCACCCCCTTTCCGGAGGCGCCATGATCCAGGTCCGCGTGCTGGTGAAGAAGCTGCTCTGCCTGGACTGCCAGGCGAAGCACGGGAAAGCCCACGGGACCACCTACGGCCCAAGAAAGACACCAGTGAACGGAGTTCTCATGGCTGAAATCCAAGTTCGAAGCGTCGTTCGGTTTGCCTGATCGATGTTGTAACCTCGCGCTGTGCACGTCTTCATGGCGCCCGGTGCTAGCGCGCTGGTCGTCACAACCAGCCCCGAATTGGCGCCTTCGTGAACTACGTCCGCCCACAGGGCCTTCACCACCACCTTGCCAACCTTCTTCTTCTCCCTCTTGCACTGCACGAGCATCGTCGGAGGCCCGGATCTCTCAACGTCCTTCCGCCAGACGCGGGCATCGATGTTGCCGTCATCTCGCCCCTCACCAATCTGAACCTCATATCCTTCACGTTTGAAAAACTCACACGCGAGCGCCTCGAATTTACGCCAGTTGATCGAACCAATGTCGCCGAAATTCTGGTCGAGGTAGTCGATGAAGCGTTGATCGAGGAAATCTCCGTAGAGGGTCTCCAGCGACTCACTCTTAAACAGGTCTCGAAGTTCCGCAACGTCCTTCCACTCGACTCGACGAACCGATGTCCACGGGGATCGGTGGAGGTCAGCGTTCAATCCCAACAGAATCTCTGCCCCGATATCCAGACCGTCCTTGCCATGATCATGTCCGGCCCGCTCAAGGAATGGGGTGGGGTCAAGTTTCTTGTCGCCGCGGGCGGCTTCTTCTTTCAGGCCATTTTCCAGATACTCCGGAAGCGCAGCGAGGAGGCTCTCGACAATGACCGTTTTCATCGGGTCGTTTCTGTATTTCTTCCAAATCCTGATCCCGACGGGAGCCTGAATGGCGGCCTCGATGTTGCCCACCCCGTGCAGAATTGAGCCGACGACCTCCTCGAACTCCTCCGACCGGATTCTCACCAGTTCCGAATCGTCGCCGTACCACACGGACTCGAGGTGCTTCGGCACATGGGTGCTCAATTCCTCTCGAGTCAGGGCCAGTCCGGATTTGTGCCCGACAATTTCGCCCGTCGTCGTAACCAGCTCCATCCGTCGAAGATTGATCCCGCCCATGCTGGCCTCCCTGTGCAGCCAAGATACTGAGCAGGTTCAGGCGAGTCGAGAGTCCCGCTCGGATTTGGCTTCCCGCGCCGTCCCAGGTAAGAACACATGCGCCATCCCCATTCCGGAGGCGCCGATGTTCCAGATCCGAGTGCTGGTGAAGAAGCTGCGCTGCCTCGACTGCCAGGAGAAGCACGGGATACCCGACGCGACGTTCGAGCGCGGCCCGAACGCGAACATCTACGATCCGAAGTCGCTGGTCTGCCCCCGGTGCGGCGGGAAAAACACGCTGCCGGAAGTGGATCTCCAGGTCACAGACGCGACTCAGAAGCCGACGGGTCCAACCGTTGCGGGTGCTTGAGCGCCCGACGGAAATCTGCCACGAACTGTGCTCGGTGGTTACCCAGCGGGAAGGGAATCGAGGTGTCGTGAAGCACCGCGACCTTCGCCGCGCGTAGCGCCGTTGCCGCAAGGTCGAAGAGTACGCGCTTGCAAAGAATGACTCCGCGCTCCGGTGCCAGGGCCACACAACGATCGACCAGCCGCGGGATGCTCGCGCGGATGCTCCGCGTCTTCTCGGCGCTGGAAAGGTGGTTCACCGGCTGCTCCGAGGCGTCGATGAGCCAGAATCCGTCTGCCTGGATGCGACGGAGAACTTGCACCTTAGAGTCCACGTTGAATCCCGGCTCGGCGCCGTAGAGGGCCTCCGCCACGCCCCGGTAAAGGTTGTCGTGCTGGCTCAAGTCCGGCGCATAGAAAAACCTGCGGGGGCCGTTGCCTGGATCAGGAGGCGATTCCGCAACGAGGAGGACCTTTAACCTCTCCGGCCTGTACTCGAGCCTCAATTTCTCGTACCACGCCTCCCCGGACTCAGCGACCGGACGTACCCGCGTTGGCGGAGAAATCGGAGTTGGCACCGCTGGCGGTTGGGCGGCTCGTGCCGCGGGCGGTCCGGCTTGCACTCGGTCGACGAACCACCAGCGATTTGACTCCTGCCGCTGACCGAGTATCCGACCAGCCCGGAGCAGATCCCGAAGCGGTTTACCCGGCCGCTGGACTGAGTCGTGTAGGAGGCCCGCTTGGTCAAGCCAGCGCGCCGCGGTGACCGCATCGACTGACGCGAGGCCATCCGCTTTCAGCCGGCGCTGCAACTCCCCGTTGATTGCACTGGCGTCCGGCATCGTGAAATCGCTCCGTTCCAGAAGGTGTCGTTGAAGGTACGATCCGCGACGATTCGATGGAGAACCGCGATGAACCCAGATCTGCAATCCAAGCTGCTGGTGTACAAGGCCTACCAACTCGGTCGCGAGGCCATTCTGCGTGGACTTCGAAATGAGCATGAGGATCTCGCACGCGCCAGTCTTTCCGCCTTGGATGCCCTCGAAGGCACCGCCGAGGTTGTCCGCAGGAAGTGTTTCTATACGCTGATCTTGGCGGAACTCCATCGGCTCTCAGACCCGATGCCGTATCGCGAGTCTGCGATGGAATTGAGCGACCAGTTGATGACCCTAGGGGGAATGAGCTCCAGACAGCGTCCGTTCGAGATCTACATGAAAGTCGTCAATGCGACGACCCAGTCTCCGACCGTCGGCAACCTAGGAGACTTCAACACTTCAGGCGTAAATCTCGTGCAAGATACGACCTCGGAAACAGATGAGTTCGGCAAGGAGATTTCAGTCGATCGGGTTCAGCGGGCGCTTGGACTGAGCGATGAAGAATACGATCGCTTCTATGGCTTTCTTCAGAAATCACTTCCCGAGGTCATCCAGGCTCACGGATTGGCTCGATAAGGCACAGCCCCTCGTGGGGTCCTGATTCCTGACGCTTCGAAGCCTCGCCCCCGACCTGGGCACCCTTCGCTTCCCCTGTCCAGCCCCCGGAGCCGTCACGCGCCTTCCCACTTTCCGGGGGGACTTCTCGACGTTCCGCTTAGGGCGGGGTGGCTACCCAGTTCCCGCAGCCGCATCCCTGTGGTTCAGCTCGAACACGCGCCACGCCCGGCCGTGCTTGTCCTTCTTGCGACCCCGGTTCACCAAGTAGTCCAGGATCTCCGAGTAGCTTGTGACGCTGTCGGACTCCGCCCGAATTGCTTTCAGCACTTCGCCGGAGAGGAACACCAGGTCGTCCGCGTCAGGGCCGATCGCGTCGAGAACCCGCCTCCCTCCATTGATACCGTCGCCTGCATAGTTCCACTTGCTCGGCTGCCCGGCTTCCTCGAAGGGAAACACCTCCCCGATGTGAATCCCCATCCGAAAGTGGAATTCGACCGGCACCGACTTCTTGGCGACGGCGTGCTCAATCTCGGTGGCCAACTGGGCGGCGAACCAAGTCGCCTCACCGGGATCGAGAAACAGGAAGATGTAGCCATCCCCTGAACAGATCGCTCGCTCGGGCGTGCCCGTAGACTCCTTGTGCTGCCGGCGCTGGGCCGCCTCCACCAACTTCGTCAAAGAGGCCACGATCAAGGCCTGCTGACCTGGGGGATAGGTGGAGTAGTCCGAAATATCTAGGTAAACGAAGCACCTCAGGAGCGGCCAGCAGGACCGGAGGCGGACTTCATCGCTCTCGCTCTTCAGTCTTTCGTCGACTTCGTTTGCCACCTCGATCGGAATGAGGGCGAGGTGGGATGACGCCATGAGGCCATCGTCGTCCTGCGAGAGTTGAAGGCGTACTCCATGCCAAGGGACCGCCACGGAAATCGGCACGAAGGTCTCGTCCTTAACTTCGTACAGGAAGTGGCGAGCAAGGCCCCAAGCGGAAGTGGCCCCACTCTCATCAAGCTGAGGTTGGAGGTGGAGCCGGTACTGGTGCTCGCGAAGCCAACCCAGGAGGTTGTCAGTTGTGCGGTGCACGGGGATGGGGGCTTCGTCGAACTTCGAGATCGAAACAATGCCCGAGATCATCCTTTCACTCCCTTGGGAAAATCGCATCCGAGGCCTGAAGGCGACCGGGATCACATCATCCTGCGGGACATTGAAGCGGTTCTGGCCCGCCACATTCAAGCCTGACCCAGCGGACGCAGCGCATGGGTGAGCTCCGCCGCCCGCGTCCCCTTGATCAGGTGCTCCCCTTTCTCGAGAGCAGCCAGGCATCCAGGGCTTCGGCGGAGAACCTAACGCTCCCGTTCTTTCCCTCCCCGAGATAGAAGGCGGGGATGTCGGCGGCCGACAGCCATCGGCGGATCGACTTTCGTGAGGCGGAGAGTCGCTTCGAGACCTGCGCAAGGGTGACGAACGTGGCGAGTAGCGGCGAGTGAACTCTTGGCGAACTCGGCATCGGCGGGTCTCCTTTCTTCCTGAGAAGCCGAACCTGTCACTGCATCACGCACATTTCGAAAGGAGCCACCGATGAGCTCGCCCGATTCCACTCCCCTGCCGATCGCCAAAGAGTGTCCTGCCCCGATCCCGCCGCCGCGCAATCTCCGGCCCGCGGGCGTCGAGTACGACGGCAAGGGGAACATCTACCACATCTACATGCAGCCGATCCCGCCGATCGTCTCATCCGAAGTTCTGGCGGGCTGGCTCGGCATGCACCCGCGGACGGTGAAGAAACTGATGAAGGGCTGGCATCTGGGGCCGTACAACAAGATCGGAACGAAGTACGTCGTGCGCACGGACAAGTTGCTCAAGACGCTTCAGCGCCGCGAGTACCGGTCGGCGCCGGAGCCGTTCCGCAGCGCCATCGTTCCCAACCCGCAGGTTCTGGAACTGCTCAAACAGAAGGTTGGCCTTCCGCCGGAGCCAGCGCGGCCCGACGTGCTTCCCGAACCGCCCAGAAAGGGTCGCGGCTGGTGGCGATCCCCCAGGCCCGAGTTGCCGACGCCCGACCCGATCATCGTGGGCCAGTTACAAGGGTGGATCAGACCGAAGGAAGCCCAACGCCTCGAGGCGGAACGAAAGGTGGGCAAGGACATCAGCGAGGAGCTCGCCCGGCTGAAGGCAGAACGAGGGAGCCGCTACTGAGCGCTGCCTCGCCCCACGTGCAGCTTGTTAGCGCAGCTTGTCCAGCTCCGGCCGCAGCGCCTTCTCGAATCCGATCATGTTCGAGATCATCTTCTCTTGGAGCTCGGGCCAGCCCTTCTCTTCCAGGACCGACGGCGCCTCGAAATCGAATCGGATGCGGCATGCGTTCTTACCATCAAGTCGTTCCCATCCGAGGACGTCGCCGAATCGCGCCTCGATTTGAGACTTCGCGCGGGCGAGCTGGTCGAAGATGCGCTTATTCTCCTCTCGATCCTGTGAGCTTATCCAGAGCTCGACGCGCGGGTTCTCCTTTCCGAAGGCGTACGTCAACGAGACACCCGCCTTGCCGGCTCCCGCGGGGAGATACCAGGATTTCCCCGGCGACACGCGGGCATGAAGCTGCGTCTGCGTATTCGCTGTGTTGAGCAACTCGGCCCAGAAGCGGCGAAGCCGCCTCTCTGTATCCGTTTCTCGGCGAGCCAGTCTCTCCTTGCCCTCTTTCTCGCGGACCTTCACTACGTAGTCCGCCGCCTCAGGAAGCGGAATCACCTGCTGCACATCCACCAGAACTCGGCCGCTGTCGGAGTAGGGCCGAATCCGGATGCAGCGGATATCCAGTTCCCGCTCGTTCAGCCACATGACTGCCGTCGTGACCTCCTTTGCGAACTCCGCGGAGACAAGGACGATTCGCACGTCTTGGGCGAACTTCTCCTCGTCCGGCTCCTCCCAGCCGAGGAACTCAAGGACCTTGGCTCGAGCCTCTCCGCCACCGTTCCGGGTGAGGTACGCAGCGTAAACATCGACCACCTTCTCGAAGGTCATCGTGGAGACCATCGCCGCGTAGCGAAGCGCCTGCAACTCCATGTGCCCGCCGTCCTCAGTGCGCTTCAGCTCGAAAACGACAAGATTGGCGTCCTTGTCGAGTCCGAGAAGGTCGATGCGGCGCTTACTGTCTTCCCACTCGCCAAACTCTTCGGCGATCACGAGCGTGTCGGGAGAGATGATCTCGATCTGGCTGCGCAGAAGCCGCTGGAGGTCTGCGCGCTCGCGCACCTTCGCGGCGCTGAACGTGGTCTCCTCGATTTTTCGGAGCTTGTCCGCGGTGATTTCGTAGATGGCCATGACTATTCCGTCCTCTTCATTTGGTTTTCGGTGCTGGCTTGAGGTCATCCAGAAACTCAGACGCCGGCGCTGTAGCGGTGATCAGCAACTGATCCCGCGCCCGGGTGCACGCGACGTAAAGCAGGTGGCGCTCGGTGTTGTAGACCTCCTCCAGATCGCCATCATCCGTGACTTCCCCGATTCGCTGCTGCGAAGGAATGACCTCGTCGTCGCAGGCCATGACCGCGACCGCCCGGAACTCCAGGCCCTTCGCCACATGCATGGTGCAGACCGCGACTTGGCCACTCATCGTCTCCACGTTCTCGTCCAGGAACGAGAACGGCAGACCAGCGGACTCAACTGCCTTTTGCGCGCGATCGAACTCGGCGCCAGATCGGACGAACACGCCGATTTCGTGGGGCAGGAGGCCCTCTTTCGTGAGCCCGGACAGCCAGAGGCCGACGGCCTCGATCTCGGCGTCCTGGCGATCGAAGATGCGGATGTTCGGCGCCGGGCCGTTGAAGACAGAGATGGTCTTGTCGCGTTCCTCGGTCAAGCCGTCGGCGTCCGTGACTTCAGGACCGAGGAGGCGGTCGGCCTGCATCCGGATCTGGTGCGACGTGCGGTAGTTGACATGGAGCGTCTTCGAGCGCCCGCGGATGTCCACTCCCAGTGCCTTCCAGGAGAACGGCTGCTGAAAGATGCGCTGGCCCAGGTCGCCTGCGAAGAAAAGGCTGTTAGGCCGGTCGCCGCCCATCGCCGCGAAGAACCGGAGGTGCGCGACGCCGATGTCCTGCGCCTCGTCCACGACGGCGAACTCGAAGGGCGGTTTGGTGCCGCCCTCAAGAGCGCGCGCAAGGCGACTGAACATTCCGGAGAACGTCGTCAATTTGGCCGCCGCCAGCCGAACGCGGAGTTTGTCGTAAATGGCCCAGAGCGTGACGCGCTGACTTTCCGGCAGCCGGGTCTTTCGTCCCAGGCGGCGCACGTCGCGGTACTGCTCCCAGGTCTCCACCTGCCAGGCATCGACGACTTGATCCCACTCCGAGAGCAGGAAGCCGAAACTGAACTTGTGGCCGGCGACTTCCGCGGCGGCGTTGCGAAGGTGCTGGGCGATCTCATCTCGCGACGCGATGAAGATCGGGCCGACCAGCGACCTGAACAGACGATTGCCAATAGCATTCAGCGAGTGAATCTCCAGGCGTTCGGCGAGGCGCGGCTCGTTTCCAATGAGCCTCCTGAGCCTCGTCCGGAGCGAGCTGGCGAGAGTGTCCGAGAACGTTGCCAGCAGCACCCGCGCGTTGGGATTCGAGCGGGCGAGGAAAACGGCCCGATGAAGTGCCACGATCGTCTTTCCGGTCCCTGCGGAACCGGCGACCCGAGCGGGGCCGCTATAGGAAGCCTCGGCGACCTGGCGTTGGGTCGGGTGAAGGAAGACGGTCCACTTCTCCCACGGATATTCGAGAGCGCGCTGCAACTCCTCGATGTTCGTCATGACCCGGAAGCGCCGCTGCGCGTCGGGGTGCTCGAACGGGTCGCTTCCGACGGCCGCGGGCTTCGCGACCTGAGGCTGCCCGCCGGTGGCGAGTTCCAACAGGGCTTCCGCGGCCTCGCTGGGTAGATGGTCCGCCAGCGCGAGCAAGGTGTCCTCGTTCGCCTGCCGCACATCGTTCAGCCACTCCTGCGGCACGCCGTATCCCAAAAGCTGCGCGTCGTCATATTTCGCGAAGAGCAGTGGCTTGGGCGCCGGCAGTAATTCCTTCTGAACGTAGACCGGCACGACGACCTCTTTGAACGTCTCGCGCAACTCCACCAGTTGTGCCGCGCCCGTCTTCGGGTGGATCTCCAGCTTGCGCCGCTCTGCCCACTGGTACGCCTTGTCGTGATGATCGACGTAGCAGAGGAGCAGGCTCTCCGCGCTCCGGTGGACGATCATCCGGACGTCGCTGCTGACGCGCACTGACCAGAAATTCTTGTCCTTCGCCCTGTCGAGCTTGTGAAAGCTCATGCCGGGACTGGCCGGGTTGAGTTGCATGTCGAAGGCGGTCGTCTTCACGGCCTTCTGCTCGTCACCCGTGAGCCGGGCGAGACTGTCCGTGAAAGTGTCGGCGATTCGAAGTTCGATCACGGCGTCTTGAAGATCTTCATGACCTCGTCGCCGAGGTGATTGATCACCTTGACCGCAATCCGGCCGGACTTCGGTTTTGGGAAGGGACGCGATGTGTCGCTGTGAAGCGTCTCCCAAGCCTCCGCGTTGATCTCGGCCTTGAGAGTTGTCTTGAGGGCGGAGTAGGGATCGTTCTGCCCGAGGAAGTAGGCGTGCCGGACGAAGAAACTCTCCTCGTTGTAGTCGGTGTCGATGAACCAGCACGCGATTCCGTCCGGCCCGTCGCTGCGGACCTCGCCGGTGTTGGGGTGGAAGACATCCACGCCCTTGACCTGGACTTGCATCATGCCCTTTCCGACTTCCTTGATGTCGATGTCCGGCTCGCCGAAAACAACAAAGAGATTCCCCTTGCCCGTGTTTTTCAGGTCCTCGGCCATGTGAAGGTCGGCGTTCATGCGGGCCTTGAGCACCGTGATCCGGCCGAGCTTATTGAATTCCGTCGTATGCGCTTCGTAGTTGAAAGCGCAGGCGATCAAAACATCGAAATTCGCGTCTCCGGCTTCTCGGGCCGCTTCGACAAGATCGGCTCGGGTGACCGTGCCGAACTCCGGGCCGATGAAAATGGCTGCGCGCCGCTCGGTTCCCTTGGCGCCGCCTCCCTCCAGGTAACGCCCTTCGGCGCAGATGAACCGCCCCGGCCACGGGATGAGCGCGGTGAACGAAATCCGGTCCTCCTTGTGCGCCTGCTGGACTCCGGCCGACCTCAGGTTCTCCATGATCATCTTGGAAAACGTCTGGGTCTCGGCGTATGGAGCGCCGGCTTCGGAGACCTTTTCAATCAATTCGTCGTCTGCGCCGACTGCCAGCACACGGTGAGGAGAAAGACTTTCGACGGTGAATGGTCCTGCAACTCGGACGATCTTCTTGTCTTCGTAGGGCTTATCGTAGAGGAACTCGGACTCCGCCTTGGCGGCGATGGACTTGTCGATTTCCTGCTGCCTGGCGACGCGGGCCTGCCACCAGGCCACGTGCAACTTCTTGACGGCGTCCGGCCATTTGGCTTCGGCTTCGCGCGGGATCTCCCACTCCTGCCAGGTTTTCTTGAGCGCGGCGTTCAGCTTCTCGCGCAATGGTTCCAGCTTCGCCTGCCACTGCCCCCAGATGACATCGATCTCTGCGTTGGTCGCGATGGACTTGAGGGTGACGTGAGGCACGCGCTCATATACAAAACCGTGGCGAATATTCCCTTGCACGGGCTGCGTACTCGGCGCTTTACGAGTGACTTCGGCCTCCTTGAGCTGTCCGTCGCGCGAGTCCACCAAGGTGTAAAACGGAAATCTGGCTCCCATGATGCGGGCACGAGCCAGCGCCAAGGCTACGCGCGACGTGTCGATGGTGATCCAGCGGCGACCCCACTGCTCGGCGACGGTGGCGGTGGTGCCGGAACCGCAGGTTGGGTCGAGCACGAGGTCGCCGGGATCGGTGGCCATGTGGACACAGCGTTGGATAACCGTGCTTGAAGTCTGCACCACGTAGATCCGGTCAAGTGCGCCGCGAACATCCATCCAAATGTTGTTCATGTTGATGACCGGGAAATCTTCGATGAATCGCTTGTAGATGCGAACACCAGGTCGATTCATCAGTCGCGAGGCTCGAGCCAAGCGGGCCATGCCATCAAGCGTGGTCTTCCAGTTCTTTGTCTTTCCGGGATCAACCGTGATTCCGTTCCACGAAAATGGAACAGACGTATTCTGACGAAACCCGTCTGAAATCGCTGAGTCGGTCGCGAATATCCGTCGGCCTGGAAGGAGAGCGCCCTGCGGGTCAAAATCTTCACCGTTGAGCGGCCTTTGTTCACCGGAGGCGAGTTCGATTTGCGAGTACTCCGAGCCGCCTTCTTCACCTTGGATCTTCGGGAGAAGTAGCTGCCGATACTTCACTTGCTTCAGGTCCTTCGCGTAGCTCAGGACAAAGTCGATGACCGTTGAAAGTGTCTCCTTCGTGGCGCCGCCAGTTTTCCGGACCACGATCATTGATAGGAAGTTCTCCTCTCCAAACACCTCATCCATCACCGCTCGGACGCGGTGGACGTTTTCATCGCCGATTTGTACGAAGATGGAGCCGGACTCGGTGAGGAGATCGCGAGCGACGGTGAGCCGGTCTCGCAGGTAGGTGAGGTAGCTGTGGATACCATCGCGCCATGTATCACGGAAGGCTTTCACCTGCTCGGGCTCGCGGGTGATGTGCTCGGCATTGCCGTCCTTCACGTCTCGGCTTGTGGTGGACCATTGGAAGTTGCTGTTGAATTTGATGCCGTAGGGCGGGTCTAGGTAGATGCACTGAACCTTTCCGCGAAGGCCCTCGCGTTCGGCCAGGCTCGCCATGACCTGCAGCGAGTCGCCGAGGATCATCCGGTTCGACCAGTTCTGGTCGTGCTGATAGAACTCGGTCTTGTCCACGCCCTTGGGGATTCCGTTGAAATCGGCGAACAAGTCAACCTGCTGAGGCTGTCCGGCCTTCTGTTCCTGTTCCTTCGTCTCTCGAAGGAGTTCGTCGATCAGCGCCTTGGGGTGGACCTTCTCCTGGATGTACAGCGGCGGTGCGTGGACGACGAGATCGCTCCAGTCCTTCTCGTCCTTGCCCCGCCAGACGAGCTGGGGGTCGAGGTCGCGGTTCCGGCGATCAAATGCGATGCGAATCGGGTCCTGCTCCTTCTTCTGCAGGACGGACTGAAACTCCGCGGTGGGGATGTTCTTTCGCGTGGCTTCCTGATGCTTGAGCGCCTCGACCGACTTCTTCACGGGATTCTTCGCCATGCTCATTTCCCCCGGGCCGCGGCCTGGGCCGTGGCAGTAACGATCATCTTGTTGAACTCAGCTTCGACCTTGGCCTTGAAGTCCGTCTCGATCTGGTAGACGTCTCGGAATTCAGCGAACGCCCAGCGACCGTGCTGCTTGAGTTGGTTCACGCCGGGCAGCCAGGAGGTCTCCATCGTCGCCTTTTTCTCCTTCGCGTCCTCGCGCCGGTAACCCTTGATCTCGACGATCAGGTTCAGCAGGTCGTCCTCGCCATGCCCGTCATCAACCCGAACGATGAAGTCGGGGATGTACTTGCGCGATTCGGAGCCGAACCGGTACGGAACTTCCAGCCCGAGGTTGTGGTTCTTCACGTAAGCGCGCACGCGCGGGTGCGCTTCCGCGACGCGGCAGAATTCCGCTTCCCAATCGCTGTCGAGGACAACGAAGTTCACCTGGCAGCGACGCGGATCAGTCGTCCAGCGGTCCTGCTTGGATGTGTTGAAGTTCACGTGGGCGGTCGAGCCGACCGGATTGTAGGGGTCGAGAACCGCGAGCAGTGGCTTCTCGCCAACGTGAGCGCGGGTAATCCCGGCGGCGATCTTTCCGCAGGCCATTTCTGCCAGCGTCTTGTACTTCAGCTGGGCGGGATAGGTTCCCCCCTTACAGTGCAGGGAGCCGTCGAGCCACTGGCGCGCGATTCGCTTGAGCTGCCCAAAAAGGTGGAGAGGCGGTTCCTCTCCGGGCTTGCGAAATTGCGTGAGCACGAGATGGGAAGTCAGCTCGTACAGGACCTGCGATGGGCGCACGTCGCCGGTGTGGATCAAGTCCAAGTTCACTTGTTCGCCGATGATCCCCGAGTTCTGCGTGGTGGTCGCGCCAATCAAGTCGGGCGTCAGCTCAAGCACCGATTCGTCGTTGAACACCGCCGAGAGCCGGTCCTCCGGCAACTCGACGCGATATCCGACGACGCGGGGGAACCGGATCTCCAGCCCGTCCCGCTCCGGACGAACCGCCTTGATCTGGATGGTTTCTCGAGGCGGCTGCGGCGGAGCGACGACGGGCTTCGCGGTGAAGTCGAATGGAATCCCCAGCACGTCCGCGTACTCGACGTTGAACAGCCCCTTCTCGTTCAAGTCGTACGATTGCCGCCGGAGGGCGCGGCCGATGACCTGCTCGCACAGGAGCTGCGTTCCGAACGCGCGAACGCCGAGGACGTGCGTGACCGTATTGGCGTCCCATCCCTCAGTCAGCATGGAGACGGAGACGACGCAGCGGATTCCGCCGCCGAGCCGGCCATTCCGCCCCACGGTGTTCATGACCTCCCGGAGCAGGTCCTGATCGGTCAGGTTTTCGGCCTGCCGAGCGTCTCCGGTGCGCTCGACGATCTCGCGCCGGAACCGATCGATCTCGTCCGCCGCCATCGCCCGGAACTTGTCGTCGAGGGCGTCCCCGGATTCGAGCTGCTCGCTGTCGATGAGCAAGGTCCTCGGCTTGGCGAACGGGTTCCCGTTCTCATCGAAATTCCGGAATAGTTCGAGGCGGCCGTTCATCAGCGTCGAAGACTTGTCCTCGTTCTCGCGCTGAAATCCTGAGATGTAGTCGTAGACCAGCTTCGACGTGGATGTGTTGTTGCAGACCACGATGAAGCAGGGCGGGACATCGACCTTGGCGCTTTCCCACAGCCGGAAAGTTTTCGCGTAGTGGCCGTAGAGGGCCTCGAGAGCCGTCTGAAGCTGAGTCGGGATGCTGAGCGGGTCGAGGTCCTCAGTCTTTCCGCGTCCCTTCTTCGGCATCTTCGCCCGGATGTGTTCCCAGAGATTCCTGAACATCGGCATCTCGTTGCCGGGGATGTTGTCAGCCACCGGGACGCGCGGGAGTTTGACGATGCCGCATTCGATCGCGTCCATCAGCGAGAAGTCGCTCATTGTCCAGGGGAACAACGTTCCCTCTGCGTACCCCGAACCGCGGAGGAAAAACGGCGTGGCGGACAAGTCGATGACCCGAAGTAGGCCGAGGTTGCGATTCACGGTCTCAAGGCCAGTGATCCACATGCGCGCCGCTTCGTTCCTCTTCTCGGCTTCTTTCCGGTCGTCGCCCTTGAGGTCGTCATCGACCGCTTCAACGCCGGGTTTTTGCCGGTAGCAATGGTGCGCTTCGTCGTTCAGCACGAGGATGTTCTTGATTCCCATCAAGTCCGGCATGACGCGCTGGATCATCTGACCTTCGGTTTCCAGCGTGTTCAGTTCATCGCCGGTACGCCCCTGAAGGAGCAAGCGCCCGCCCTTGGACAGATCGACGCGCTCCCGAAGCTTGAATGAGTGGCGATTGGTGATGACGATTTTTGCGCGGTTCACGTCGTCCAGCATGTCGGTCGGCACGAGTTCTCGGCTCCGGTAGTAGCTGTCCGGATCGTTCGGCTGAAGTACCCGCAGGCGGTCCTTGATCGTCAGCCCGGGGGCGACGACGAGGAATCCGCGCGTGAACTTCTTCCCCGATGGGCGCCGCACAGCGTTGATCGTCTGCCAGGCGATCAGCATCGCCATCACGGTCGTCTTGCCCGCGCCCGTCGCCAGCTTGAGCGCGAGGCGCGAGAGTTCAGGATTGGCCTCGTGGTTCGAGTTCGCGAGATGCTCGACGATCGCTTCGCCGGTTTTCCCTATGTGCGGAGCGACCTCGGTGAGCCAGATCGCCGTCTCGACCGCTTCGACCTGGCAAAAGAACGGACGGATTCCGCTGAACTTGTGATGACGCCAGTGCTGAAGCAGGCGAGCGGTTTCCGGCGTAACGTGCCAGTCGTTCGGGTTCGGCAGGCTCCGCCAAAGCTCAACCCGCCCGCGAACCTGGTTGATCATCGACGTGGCGTCGTACTGCTTCTCCTTCGTCGACAGCCCTTTCCCCTCGTCGAACACCATCTCCGGCTGAACCGCCTGGCCCCGCTGCTTCTTCGGCTTCGGGATCGGAGTGATGAAGTCCGCCCTGCGCCGGCTCTCGATGAGCTGCTGCGTCGGCTGCCCTTCGGCATCCAACTCCCAGTGCCTGCGGGGGCACTCGTAAGGGGAGTTCAGAATCGGGTGGTCGAAGAACTCGTTGGCCATTCTCAGTTCCTGTAGTCGAAGCCGCCGGTCAGGTCGAAGCCACTCCCTGACAAAGTGATGATGGTGCGTTCGGGTCCCCGCGACCCGCCGCCATTCTCTTTACGCCCTCCCGGAGCGAGCGGCGAGTATACCGACCCTCATCTCCGTCGTTCAGGATCTGCTGCGCGGATCTTCGCGGTGATTTCGCGGCACTCGGCATCTCCGCAGACGCCGGGGCCGAGGACGAGACGGTGGGAGTTCGTGTGCTCGGCCCGCTTCGCCAGCCGCCCAACCGCGGAGTGTGGGATCTGCCATGCTTCCAGCACTTCAAAATCCCGATCCAGGAACACGGCGATGATGAAATCGAACACCTTGCCATCGAGATTTCGGATCGCGCTCAATTGGCGGGAGTCGCCACCCTTCGGCAACCAGCGCGTCTTGACCTGAAGGCGCGTCCCGTCCGGCGTTACGACATCCGCGCCTTTGCTCGAGTTGCCGCGGCGTTCCCCGCCAAAAGCCCGAGAAACTAGCCACTCTCCGTATCCACCAACCGGGCTGTCCTTGGTGCGCGAGATGTCCAACTTCTCTAGGGATTCCAGGATTTCGCGATAGGAGTGAAGCAGAGCCTTCGCCCCGAGCCCGGACGCCTTTGAGACGGCCATGATTCTTCTCCTTGGGATGGCTACGAACGCGCGACTTCAGGGCGCATTATCAACATGCTGACGCCCCGCCAGCCAAGCGTACAGGCGCCTCCCACCAGAGGAGGCGTAGATGAAGCTCGATCATCCGATCCATGACTTTCGGATCCAGATCCGCGCAAACCAGCGCAGCCCGCAACGACGCTGGAGTACGCGAGAGTCGCAGATGACCGGGGCGCGGAGACAGTCACTGGAATGTAGCTCCGGCTCGACGAGCCGTCAGCGAGCGGGCATCGAACTATCGGACCTCAGTCGGCGCAGCCGCCCCGTCGAGCAGGGACAGAGGTACACCGGATTCCGCTGCGCGATGCTGCGAATGCGGCGGTGGAATTGTCTCCACTCACGGGCGCTTTCAAACTCCACCTTGGGACGATCCTCGATCACAAAGATCAGGCTTCCGTACGACTCGACCCTTCGTTTTCTCGCGACGTTCGAGCGATCCGTCCAAGCTGCTGTCAGGACTTCAACGAACCAAATCCGGACTCCCCTGAGGAAGGCAAAATCTGGGCAGGCACCGGCTCCATCGACGGTGACTCCACGGGGATACACGACGTGACCCTTTCGCTGAAAGAAACGCAGGGCTGCGCGACGCACGATTCCATGAACGGGGTAGCGCCGTTCCATTCGGCGCTGTGCCTCACATACCGTCTGTAGGTTATTGAGATAGTCGTAGCAGCAGACGGTCAGGTCACACCGAAGATCGAGCCTCGTTCGGCGCCGAAGCTCTCGAAGTGTGATACTCCCCATGGTCGAAAGTCTACGTTGCCGCGAGACTCTCGCGAACTCGAATAACGAGGGGAGGCAAGAGCTGCCGGCCGAGGACTTGGCGCAGCCAATGGGGAGGGAAATCAGGGTTGCCCCGGCCGGCAAGCGGGACTCTACGCATGCTGGTCGGCAGGTCAAGACGCGCTTGATTTGAGCCACCGCTTTGGCGCATCGTGGTCAGCATCTGTGGGTATGGGAGCCGCGGTCATGTCCGAGGAGCAGAAGTCCGAAGGCGGAATGGGCGAGAAGCCGAGGCCTTGGCGGCGCCCACGGACCGGCCGGCGGCGGCAGCTTGGCGTCCCGCTTCCGCCTGGCTCCCCTCCCTCTGCTGGGCGCAACAACCCAAACCGCTTCCGTTGGGAGGGGGAACTGGCGGCGAAGCTCGGGCAGGTGCACGACAAGGTGGTTGCGAAAGAGGCGGGCGTAGCGCCCGGGACGGTCGCGCAGGAGCGCCTGCGCCGCGGGATTCCGGCCTTCAAGGGTAAAGGCCCCCTCATCGAATGGAATCCCGCGATGGACGCGCGGCTGGGGAAGGATTCCGACGCGATCATCGGGAGGGAGCTCGGCGTTCCCGCTGCGGCCGTAAGCTATCGCCGGCGGCGGCTCGGAGTTCCGGCGTATGGCGTCGGCGGGCGCGTGCGGATCGTGCTGCCGCCCGGGGCGATCGCGAAGATGGGAACGGCACCCGACAAGGAAGTCGGGGCGGAGTTCGGCGTCTCGGGCTACGTCGTCTCGGTGGAGCGCAAGGCGCGCGGGATCAAGTCGTTCCAGAAGCCCCGGCCCAAGGTCAAGTGGACGGCGGAGATGATCGCCTGCTTCGACACTCACACCGACCGCGAGCTGGCTGAGCGCTACAACATCACGCCGCCGACCGTCGTCCGCAAACGGCTGCAGCTTCAAAAGCGCCGCGACAGCTTCAGCCGCAAATGGACGCCCGAGGAAAAGGCGCTTCTCGGGAAGTTCACCGATGTGGCGAACGCGCGCCGCCTCGGCATCACGGAGGCGATGGTCAAGTCGATGCGCGATCACGAGGGAATCCCGCCGCTCTACGTGGCGGCGCCGGTCGTCTGGACCAAGGAGGACGACGCTCGCCTCGGCAAGGAGACCGACGAGGCAATCGCGGCGGACAAGGGCTGCTCGGTCGGCGCGGTGCTCAACCGCCGTCAGGAGCTGCGAGTCGCGTCGAATCGCAGGCAGAAACGGGAGCTTCTCTGGTCCAAGGATGACGACGCGCTCCTTGGGAAGGACTCTGACGTCATGACGGCGAAGCTCCTTGATCGTACGCCTCGCGCGATCACACGGCGAAGGCTGGAGCTTGGCGTCCCGCCGTTCAGGACGAAGAAGAACACGGTGACGTGGAACCCGGAGCACGACAAGGTGCTGGGGACGATGTCGGATGCGGACGCGGCGAAGACCCTGAACGTCCCGGAGGCCCGGGTGCGGTGGCGGCGGCGGGCGCTGGGGATCGCGATGTTCGAGGAACGATGGCCGCCCGAGGCCCCGGAAGCGCCCGGGCGCGTGCCCTCGCAGTAGTTGCCCTGCTGGGCCGCTACTTCGGAGTGGTCGGGGCACTCCAGTGCTCAGCGCCATCGGGACCCATGAGCGTGAACGATTCCCGGTCTTCAAGAATCGAGAGTCGGCTCCGGACGCGACCAGTCGAATCGGCCATCGCGAATCCAGTCCCGCCGCTCACGGTTCCCAGGCTGACCCGGTTCAACTCGTCCGGCCCTCGGATCGCCAGGCCCGTGAACTTGGCCGGCGTGAACCCGAGGATGACTGACTCCTTCATGTCAGCATCTGCAAACACGAGTGCAGGCAGGTTTCCGTCGACCAATCCGAGGGTGCCGCGGTCCTTGTTATCCCGGTCCCGGAAGAGCAGCACGTTTCGGTCTTTCGAGAGAACGCCCATGATGATGCGGTCGTTGCCCCCGTCGTCGGCGAACCGCATCACCGGGAAACCGGAAGGCCCTATCCCGAAGGCACACCGGTTGCGGCGTTCGTCGTCGACGCACCCGATCTTGGCACCGTCAGAATCGACGAGCTGAACGATTCCCCGTTTGCCGTTGGCCGCCGTGACTTGCGCGGAGACCTCCCCCGCATCGGTCGCCATCGCGGAGAACCCGCCGTCCGTGGTCGTCGTGAACAAGGACATGAGAACGGCCTTGGGGCTGGCACCGAGCAGGAACCGCTCGCGGCCGACCCCATCGAACATCGTTACTTCGGGACCGTGGGTTCCGCGGATGCGGGCGACGAATCGCTCCTTCTCGTTCCCCTTGTTGTGTAGAACAAAACATGGGTCTCCGTTCTCAGCCAGGCCGGCATAGATTCCGCATGAGACCCTGAGCTGGTCGGTTTCCAGAGACGACGCTCTCAGTCGGTTGATGCCCAGCGATGCACGCTCCGCCCCGGACATTTCGTTCAAGGTCAGCGATCCGCCGCCGGTCTCTCCCGCCTGCAGAATTGCGACGGGGGTCCCAAACCGGGCAGAGCGAACCTCGAACCGCTCCGCATGAATTACTGCCGGCAGCAGTCGGTCGAGGTGTTGCCAGGCCTGCTGCGCGCCGAGCGCAACGACCAGGACTGCGAGCACAAGCGAGAGACGCAACCGGCGACAGCGACGTTCCAGAGTCTCGAGCCGCTTGAGCATGTGATCAAGCCGCACGTCGACCGCGTTCACTTCAGCCATGAGATTTCCCTCTCAAGAATTCCGGGGCGGAACTGTACCAGCGCCCTTCAACTCGTTCGCGCGACTTCTCCGAGCTTCCCCGCCCAGTCCGCGCTTGAACGCGCCCCCGCCCACCGTGCTAACCTCTCACTTGGCAGCCAACTCGGCTCTGCGTGATTGGACGCGGGGAGCGTGCCAGATTTTTCGACGACTTGCGCGGGACCGAAGAAGGGGGTTCGCCCCTGGAGCGAACGCGCACCGGGCTGGCCGCTGACTTCTACCATTGGGCTGAGGGAGCGAAATCTGCGAGAGGTCCAGACCGGCGACCGCATCGGCGAGTACGTGCTTCGCGAGAAGCTCGGCGAAGGCGGGTTCGGTGTGGTCTGGAAGGCGGAGAACCCGGACCTGCCCGGAAAGGTCGTGGCGATCAAGTTCCCAGCGGTCGATGGAGCCCATGGAACGCTTCGAGTTGAAGCCGCTGCGCAACACAAGCTGCAGCACCCGCGAATCGTGCGAACGCTTTCCGTGAATCTCCAGCACGACCCTCCCTACGTCGTACTCGAGTACGTGGCCGGCCAGTCCCTTCGAGAGCGCCTGCGCATCGGGGGAACGCTGATCGAGCGCGAGATGCTGGCAGTGGCGAATGACGTTCTCGAGGCGAGCGCGTTCGCACATGCCCGCGACATCGTCCATGGCGACATTTCCCCGTCTAACGTGATCATCGACCTGCAAGGAAGAGCCTGTGTGACAGATTTCGGCCTCTCTCGAGACCTGAGTCCACAAGAGGACCCAATGTCGCTCTCTCGCAGTTCCGCGGGGTCAAACCAGAATCGGATTCAGGGAACGCTCGCGTACCTGGCGCCGGAACTTCGAAACGGCGGGAGCAAGTCGAAAGAGAGCGATGTCTTCGCGCTGGGGATCTTGCTTCTCGAGATGGCAACCGGCGATCCCAGCTACCTGCGGTTCCCGGTCGACGGGGCACCACGTTGGCTATCGGGGCTTGTTGAAAGGGCGACGCATCGCTCGCCTGAAAAGAGATACCCGGCCGCCGTCGAGATGCTCGGCGCCTTCATCGAGGAGACCGGCCACCAGGCACGGGCCGCATCACCACAACCGCCGAATCGTGGTTCTGAACCACGGATCGCAGAGACGCAAACGGGTGTCGCCCTCACGCATCAGGGGTTCCTAGTCAAGGTAACCTTGCTTGCGGTGGGCCTGGCAGTGCTGACCACTGTTGCAATTGCAGTTCGTGTCATTCGAAGTCGACGGAGCGCAACCCCTGCGGCGATGGCCGAAGCCCGTCAACCTGCGGTCCGCGCTGAAGAAAAGCCGAAGCCAACATCCGAGCGACCAACGTTCGACGCTGAGACATGGGGAAAGGAAACTTCGGAAGGAACTTCGTTAGATCAAATGCTCTATCGCGCCGAATGGAAGGCGGCCAGAACGGAAAGGTGGCGTCGACTACACAAAGGCATGTCTCAGGACGAAGTTAGAGAGCTTCTCGGAGAGCCTCGCCGCATCGAAATGGGCCTCTCTGAGTTCTGGTCCTACAGCGACGCGGGTTGCATTTTCTTCCATGGCTCCTCTTTAGAATCCTGGTCGGAGCCTCGGTGATCGCCTGCGCATCGGCGAAATGCCACATCGAAGCTCCGCACACTCTCGCGGTCGGATGAAGAGTGCTCAGTTAGGTCGCTTCGTGCCGCAATGCGAGCAGTAGGCCTCAGCTTCGCCGAAGCGCCGACCGCAACCCGTGCAGAACGTCCCCGCAGGCGCAACGGGCGCCTCCTTCGCCGGCGTCGCCTGGGGTTCCGACGCGGGAGGTGCCTTTCCAAAACTGCGGACCTTTCCTTTCACGGTGAAGCCTTGAACGCGAAACAAGAAGCAGCTGAAGTCCTCGTACTCAACTACGGCGTTTGTGAGGTAGTCACCCTTGCCCTTCTTCACGCAGTCTTCAGTAGCGCGTGAGATATCTGGGGAAGAGCCGAGCGGGATGAACAAGATCCAGCCTCGATAGTCCGTTCCCTCCGCCGAATCCCGCGTGATCGGACCATTTGGATCAGGGTTGCCCTCTCGCGTGGAGAGCACATCGAAGGTCCCGACTCGTCCCACGCAGCCACCGGCGAGCAATAGCAGCGGGAAAAAGCCCGCGACGGAAAATCGTTTCATGTCAGGCTCTCCAAGAGGTCGCAGGAACCCGAGATTGGATCGGTTCTTGCAGAAGCTGGGCCCTCTCTCAGCTCCTCTGCACCGATTTGAGCAGATCATAGCCTGCCCTCATTTTGCGGGCAAGATCGACTCGCCCTCAAGATGCGGGCGTGACACGATCAGTATTCTCAAAGGAATACGACGCCTTTCGCTCCTGCATCGTTGCCCTCCGGACGGAGGCGAAACTGACTCAGCGACAACTCGCCGAGCGGCTTCAATGCCCGAGGTCATTCGTGAGTCGAATCGAGGTCGGCGAACGCCGCCTGGACGTCATCGAGTTCGTCTGGCTTTGCCGAGCTTGCGGCACGTCTCCCGCGGCTGCGCTGGAGCGATTAATGCGGCATCTGAAAGCGACGGACTCGCCGCAACTCACGCCCTCGGCGCGGCGAAAAAGTCGGACCCGCAAAGATCGGTGACTGTCGTGGGCCGCGCCCACGCGACTCAACAGCGGTTTTGCGGGTTCAGTTCCCCCCGCAATTCAGCCGATTCATGGGTAGGGCCCGATGTCGCCCGCTCGTCCCCTCCTCCACTTTCCGGAGCCTCACATGGCTACAGTCCTGCCTCCCCTGTCGCTCCTGGACGATGTCACTCCCGAGCCGGACTGCGTGAATCACAAGGCGCGGATCGCGCAGATCCACCGCGCCCTGGAGGCGTTCGAACTCGATGCGCGGGTTGTCAGGCACTCTTCCGGGCCGGCGTGCACGACGTACGAGCTGGAACTGGCGCCTGGAACGCGCGTCGCGAAGGTCATCGGCCTGGCGCCAGACCTGTCGATCCACCTCGGCGTGCCTTCCGTGCGCGTCTTCTATCCGCTTCCTGAAAAGACCACCGTCGGCCTGGAAGTCCCGAATCCGAAGGCAACGCCGGTCCGGCTGCGGCGGGTGATGGAGCAGGTGGCGGAGCGGGCGGACACATTGGGGCTGCCACTGTTCCTCGGCGAGGGCGCAGAGGGCGAGCCGATCGTGGCCGACTTGGCGGCCCTGCCGCACCTGCTGGTCGCGGGGACGACGGGATCGGGGAAGAGCGCGTGCCTGGTGACGGCGATCGCGTCGATGCTGATGGCGCGGACGGCGGATGACCTGAAGCTGATTCTCATCGACCCGAAGCAGGTCGAGCTCTCGGCATTCAAGCAAATCCCACACCTGCTGGCGCCGGCGGTGACCGACATGCGGCGGACGCCGCGTGTGATGGACTGGCTCGTGCGGCAGATGGAGCAGCGGTACAGCCTGTTCGCTAAGGTCGGGGTCAAACGGATCGGGGAGTTCAACAAGCTGGGAGGGCGGGCCGTCCTGAAGAAGCTCAAGTCCGAAGGCGAAGAGCCGCCGGACGTCCCAACGCACTTGCCGTACATCGTCGTGATCATCGACGAGCTCGCGGACCTGATGATGACCGCCGCGAAAGAGGTCGAAGGGGCGATCCAGCGGCTGTCGCAGAAGTCGCGCGCGGTCGGGATTCACATGATCCTCGCGACGCAGCGTCCATCGGTGGACGTCCTCACCGGTCTCATCAAGTCGAACATGCCCAGTCGGGTGGCCTTCAAGGTCGCCGCGAACGTGGACAGCCGAACGATTGTCGACCAGCCCGGCGCCGAGAAGCTGCTTGGCAAGGGCGACATGCTCCTCATGCTGAACGGGTCCCAGCAGCTCGCACGTGGCCAAGGGACTTGGATCGCCGACGCGGAGCTCAAGCGCGTCCTGGGGTGGCTCCGCGAACACGGCGGCGCCGCGACCCACCACGCCGGGCTGTGCCTCGCGGCCGGCACGGACGCCGTTGATCCTTGTGACGACGAACTCTTCGACCGCGCCGCCGAGGTCGTCATCACCGAGCAGCGCGGAAGCGTCTCCCTGGTGCAGCGGAATCTCGAGATCGGGTTCTCCCGCGCTGGAAAGCTCATGGACGCGCTCGAGCAGGCGGGAATAGTCGGCCCGCAGATCGGCGCTACGGCGCGCCAGGTGTATGTGACTCTCGCCGAGTGGAGGTCCCGCCAGGTCGGGGCCGCTCCCGCCGCGATCCCGGGGCCAGCCCCTTCCCGCGCGCCGAGCCCCGACCCGCTCTTCCTCGCCGCCACGCTTCTCGTGCTCGCCGAACGCCGCGGGGGCGTCGAAAGGCTGCGCGACCTGCTGGGTGTGTCCTGGGAACGCGCCGCGTCGCTCATGCAGGCCCTGGAGACCGCCGGCGTCGTCGAACGACGTCCAGGGACCGGAGAGTGGAGGGTCCGGATGTCGCTTCGTGAGTGGCGGAAGAAGCGCGGTGCGTGAAGGAGAGTGGCCGGAGATCAGCGCGTGGCTCAGGGATCTGAACCGTGCGTGCACCCGTGCGACCAGCCGTGCGTACATCCGTGCGGCCGTGCGTGGCTCTACTTCACACGACCCTCCAACTCCAGGCTTCGGCATGTTCCGCGCACGCATCGGGGAGATGTGGCGCGCTATGGCGCGGTCGTTGCCGTGCTTTTGCCGTGTTCTTACGGTGTTTCTAACGTGATTCTAGCGGGAATTCTAGCTGCGGCGCTCCAAGTGCGGTTTGGCGGCATTTCGACGGAGAACCAGAGGAAATTTTAGAGGAAATCATGGGGGTTTTAGGAGGGCATGTAACGGTATGCCGTTACGGGGTCCGTAGCGGGAATATTTGAGGGGGATATTTAACCGGGTTCTTAACCGGGTACATAAGCGGGCATTTGAGGGCAAATTCATGGGCGGGCCCTTGTTTCCGGACCGCGCTTCCCGGAAATTCTTCCTGGACGCCCTTCACAGGGAGCGGCCCGGATCGGCATTCCGGAAATGCAGCAGCGGGAAGATCGGGCATCCGCACCACGGGAGAAGGCCCCCGTGTGGCGCAACGCGATTCCTGCCGGCGGCGACAAGCGGAGTGCTAGGATTCGCACCGGCACCGACGCTTTCCCCTGTTCGACGAGGTCTCAAGATATGCCCACTTCCCGCCGACTTCTGCCTGAAGCCATGATTCCCGAACTCTCGGCCGCCGTCCACCGAGGCTGGAAGCTCGCCGGGATGAGATGCGAGAAGGAAACGCGGGTTCGAGCCAACGGGCGGACCTGGAAGGTTTCGCGGTTCAGCGGCCTTCGCGGCGGCCGACTGGAAGCGCGCGTACATATCCTCCCGGAACACGGCGGCGCCGAGGATGATTCGACGGGAATCCTGAGTTCAGGAGACGTCCCGGTCATCCACACTTTCACGGCAATTTTGAAGAAGCGTGGCTACGCGGGCTACTGGGACGTGGCTGACGGGCCGCCGCGGGGGTTCTTCAGGAAGACTCTGAAGAACCTCGAGGATCTGCGCCGTGAACGGCATCTTCTGGAGCGACTCGAGCTGGGCATCTCCAAGCGCAAGTAGCCTTCACGGCGAAGCACCGCGCCTGTGGATCGGCAGTGTCTATCAAAAGCCTAGCACGCGACTGAAGCGACAAAAGCGACCGAAGTCCCCTCCTCAGCCGTGATTTGTCGCTTCGGTCGCTTTAGTCGCGGTTGGTTGGAGGGCATGCCAGACCTCTGGCCGACGGCCGCCGCTGGACGGGCCCAAACGCAGCTCTGCGAGCCCGGCCCCGGCAAGAACTTCGAGGGCTTTCGTGACCTTTTCGGACGAATGGCGGGAAAAAAGGTCTCGAATGTCCGTCCGGGTCAAACCCTCCGACCGGCCCCGAAGGTGGGCGAGCAGCTCATCGGCGAAGGGACTTCCCAGCGACTCCCCGAAAATGGTGCGAGCGGAGTCTTCGGCGTAGCGCCAAACTTCGAGCCCGGCCCGGAGATGATCGGGCGAAATTGAGGAAGTGCCGTCCAAAGCGGCGTACATCGCTGACAGCCGGAGAACGTGAGCTTCGGCCCGCGCCAGGATGGAGCCGAGAAGCCCAGGAACATCCCTCGTCAGCCTGGGGTACTCGAGGCCCCAAAGTTGGCACGCGGCAAGGTTGCGCTTTATCTCGCCCATCCCCTTCGCCCCGGCAAGCGCCACGCCGAGACGGGCACCGATCTCCTCGAGTCCACCGGCAGGGATTCTCCCGCCCTCGGGAAGGATTTTCGAGCGCCGAGCGGCGAAGAACATGAACCGATTGGCGAATCCGTTCGCGATCTCGACGTCGTCAAGGTGCCGGAGCAGTTCCTCGTCGGTGATATGGCCGAGAATCGACAAGTGCGCCCCGGATGCACGGAGAGGGTTTGTTCTCGTCAGGGTCCGAAGCGTCTTCCCATCCCATCCATTCCGAATGACAGGGGAAAGGGTGTTCCCTTCGCGGCGCAGGACACGGAGAACGGAAGCGAATTCGGATTCGACGACGAAAAGTCGCTTGTCGGCCACGCCTTTGTCCGGCCGCTCCTTCGACTTTCGGTTCGCACCCGGAGGAATTGGATCGCGGACGTGATAAATGATCCCTTCCCCGGAAGAAAGCCCACCGGTGATCACGTGATCGTTCGTCCATTCCCGATCGGCCAGGGCGAAAGGCGCGAGCGTGGCGTCGAAACTCGTTCCCTTGCGTGCACGGGACGAACGCCCGCAGATGACTGCGTACTCGTTGAGGTAGTGAGCCGTCTCGCCGACGGTGCAAAACGCCCCTCTCCCAACCGCCCCGCCGAATGCGAGCAGGAACTGAATGAGGACGGCTGCGGGATCGGATTCGGTTTGTGGCTCAACGAGATTGACGAAATCGCCGGCGATTCCAATGAGCGCAGCCGACCCGAGCGGTGCCGGCCAGCGGGCGCGCGGTTTTGCTGCCGAGTGACCAGCCTCCACCGCATTCGCTTCACTCTCCGGCGGCGATGAGAATTCCTCCGTCGCCTCCGGGCTGAACGGGTGCGGGAGATCGCCATCGAGGTGCATTTGGTTCACGTCACGGGACTTAGTCTGTGGGCACATCGTGGACTTCCTTTCGGGAGCGAATGACGCGGCAACGGCCAGCGAGTGACGATGCAATCCTCTCGGCATAGCCGTGCCCCGCCTCATCGGGATCGGTCCAGATCGCGACGGTCGCAGCGGGTGGAATTCGCGAGGCAATATCCTGAGTCCAACCGCCGGCGTAGATGCCGAACACGGCGGTGGCGTTTTCGTCTGCGTCGGAGAAGTAACTCGCCAAGGTCGCAAAATCCGGCCAGCCTTCCGCCACCACAACGCTGAGCCGATCGGCAGAGAAGCCACTTGGAGGGAGACCGTCGAACAGCAGCCTCCGGCCCAGTTTGTCGGCATAAACCGTCCGAATGGCCGCAAAACCTTGCGCGGAGACTTCCTTCAAGCCATCGCTTGTGATGACTTGCCGAGCGCGGATTGTGGCGAGCAAGCCGGTCGCGTCGAATGCGGGAAGGAGGAGACGGAATCCGCTGTCGGCCCACGAACGTGTACCGATGCTGGCCCAGGTGAAGCGCGGCCCTTTCGGCTTGATGACACGAGCCAGGTCGCGATCCACAACGTCGGCCGCGGATAGTTTTCGCGACCGAAGCCAGGCCACTGTCGCAGGGTCCTCAGTGACGGCAATGCCGGACTGCCACAGTTCGGCTACTTCGTCTGCGGGCGGGCGGAGGGGGTCGGGCTCCTTGTGAGAAGCAGAGCGCGGAGGCGAAGCGCGGCCGGAGCGGGGGCGGAAGGCCACACCAAAGGCTGATGGATGGGAGCCCAAGGGGTGCTTCTCTCCCGCGTCCAGCCCTCGCTTGATCGTCCCCCGGCTCTTCATCACTTCAGTCCCCTCCAACAAGCCGATCTCGGCAGCTACGGCGAGCAAGTCCTCTTCCGCTCGGACCCGCTCCAACCGACCTGCCCCCACTAGTCGACCCAGCCCGTAGGCGGCAGAGACGAGCGCGTTGTTTCGGCCCGACGCTGCGCTGCGGAGGCTCGCCCGCACAGCAGCGGCATACTTTCCTGCACCGACATCGGAATCGATCCCGACTGACCTCCCATTGGACATCGACGGGTTACCCCGGCGGGGAGTCATGACCGGCCACCGACGGGATTCGACCGTGCCCACGCCTCTAAGGCCACGCGATCGAACCTGAGAGACCGCCCTCCCAGCCGAACCGCGATCCCTGGTGGAATCTGGCCGCGCTTAAGACGAGCTCGAAGTCCCTCAGGAGTGAGTCCGACAACCCACCCTGCTTCGCGAAGATTCAGAAGCGGTTTCCGGATCGCTTCAATCTGAGCCTCTCGGGTCAGAGACTCGCTACCTGCAGGGGAAGCATCGTGCTTGTTGACATTCATGCCACACCTCGATTTCTGGCGGCAGACTCCAGGGACCGTCTGCCGGATGCGTGCGGTGCCGCCCTCTTGGGTTCCGACGCGCCCGGCCTCGGCCTTATTTGGCCGACAGAATCTTGATAGAACACGAAAGGGAGCGACGCAAGCCGCTGGGCTTCACGATGGCGAGTTGTCGCGGTTCTTCCGTGTCGCGCGAACAAGACCGTGTCGCCGGTATGTCGCTGTTTTTCGGGCTCGATTTACCTGCGTTTACGAGTCTTTCTCGCCAATTCGCCTATGGTCTTGTCGTACCAATCTCTTAGCCCACAAAGGGTTACGCACGGCCAACCATTCCGCTGCTTCTTGAACGGGGTGTCCCAACATTTTTTTCCACACAATTCCGCGTGTCGCTGGAGTGTTCTCGCGGTTCGGGTCGGGCGGCCAATTTTGCGAAGCGCCTTTCGGATCTGGCGCCAACCCTTCGCAACGCCGCAGAGGTCGCGGGCCTTGCACGACTGAAGGTGTTGTGGCTCGCCGTCCGGCCAGTTGCCCAAGTCGGCCTCCGGGAAAGGTGAGCCAGCGGAGCCTTCGAGATTCCTCAGAACACCTCTCGAAGAGCGGGGGCTCTTGCGCCTTCGTTCCCGAAA
This sequence comes from Planctomycetota bacterium, assembly GCA_009773755.1. Taxonomy (GTDB): domain Bacteria; phylum Planctomycetota; class MHYJ01; order WSZJ01; family WSZJ01; genus WSZJ01. Next base: position 54,265 of record WSZJ01000002.1, read on the forward strand.
CCATTGGCCCCATGGACTGCGAAATGGAACGGCCGCTGGAGGAAGCGGCTGACTCGGATATACGAGGTTGAATGCCTGCTCAAGGCGATGTCGGAACTCGGGGTCGACGACTGCCGCGGACTCTTGATCGAGTTGCTCGAAAAGTTCGGCCATCATTTGAAGCTCGACGCTCCCTCTTAGGACGGCAAGGAGCTTCTGGAACCCGGCAAGCCGTCGGCTTTCACGCCAGAGGCAGGCAAGGGCCAATCCCACTCCACACGCCAGGCGCCGAGCCTCGATGGAGAATTCTGGGTGCGCGACCAGCGCCGCGAGATCCAGAAACTTCCAGTTGCGGTTGACTGTGCGAATCCGAATCGCCACTCCTGAATCTGCCTCCTCCAACAGATTCTTGACGAGCAAAGCGACATCGAGCCACGCATCGTCGGGAGAAAGATGCACGAAATAGGTCCGTCCTGCGACAAGGAGCCGCGCGGCCGACCGCAGAAATTCGCTCTGCATCGTCGAGGTTGGCTGAGTGGCCTGCGCCCCTGGAATCCTGGGAACGCCCGCGCGAATCGCGATTTCGTCGAAAATGCCTTCCCGAAATTTGGAAATGTCGTCGTGGCTGAAGTGCATCCCGCCTCTTGTACCACGCACGCTCGAGAATCGAACGGGATGTCAGAAGGCTGCCGCTGACGTGAATCGCAGGGGCGGAGGAGACCGAATCTTGTGCCAGATTTGTGCCAGAACCAGCGCCCTCAAGCGGCCGCAGCCGCTGGCGCGCGACCAGCCGCCCCCGAATGTAAACTGCGGTCGCACGAGGACTTGCGCCTCGTACGACCGCATCCGAATTTCTCTGACCGCCAGCCGTTTGCGTTTTACGAAAGCGCTGCTCTACCGTTGAGCTAGGCCAGCAGTGAAGCAAGAATCTTATTCCGAACTTCTTTCATGTCAACGGCTTGCTGAAGAACGCGGCGCGCCGAAGAGCGAAGTACCTTGCGGCCGGGTAGATTCTGCTGCCAACTGGCTGCCACCTCGGCCTTCGGCGCATCACCGCGCACCTGCCCGGGTCATGTGTTGCCCGTGCACGCCGAGTTTGCCTGGTCCGGCTCCGGCTTCGCGCTGACAGTCCCGTGGTACGACACGCTGAATGACGCACACAAACGCCCCTTCGCTCCGTATAGAATCTCCTCCCCGTGGCCATTCCCGCCGCCCGCCCCCCGATTCCGGTTGCGCCGCGTCTCGACTTTGTCCTGTCGCTTGCGGAGGTGCGGCTCCGTAGCGACGCGGAGGTGATGCAGCGAGCGATGGACGCACAAGCCCGCGGGCAAGTGCGGAGTTTCTCAACCACGGAGGAGTCCCTTGTCGCGGAGGTCGTTGAAGGGGATCGCCACCGGACTCGTCTATCGCTGTTGGGTTCCCGCCTCTCCGCGCGTTGCACTTGCGGCGGCAAGGCGGGCGAGTTCTGCTTCCACCTTGCGGCCACGGCTCTCGAGTGGATGGCACGCGGAGGGCCGCCGGGGCATCCGACGGCGTGGCCACGGGATGATAAATTTCAGAGAGGACTCTCAATCGTCGAGGAGTTCGCGCGCTCGGTGATGCCTCCTGCAGATCCGGTCCTGGACGAGGTTTACGGGGAAGCCGTCAGGGACTTCGCCGATGCGCTGGAGGAGCTGTGGGGTTTGCCCGACCGCGCCATCCCCTGGCCGCTCATGACCTATGCATCCGCGGCACTCGCCCGAAGGCTTGTTCCTGAGATTCGAAGCCCCCTCTGGACGCATATCTTCCCGATCTGTCCCTACCACATCCGCATTCAGCCGGCGTCAGCGCAAGAACGGGAGGCGCTGGCGTGGTGGATCTTTCACGAAGAGCTTGAGGCTCGCGCTGTGCAGCCCGGGATCGGTTCCGGCTATTACGCCCGGGGTTCATTCGGCCCCGAGGGGTTTGAGATCTACCGTTCGCTCGCACTTTCTCTCGAGCCGGCCTTGCTTCCCACGCGACCCAATCCGTGGCGGCGTGAGCCGGCCCGAAGCCGTTCGCTGCGGAAGATCCTGGCTCACCTGGCCGACGCGGAACATGAGCCCGACCGCGAGGTGGAACTCCTTTCGGGAGGGCTCAGCACCAGGGCCGGCGTGGAAGATTTCGTCGATTGCCTGGTGCATCAGGGCCACATCGCCAGGGCGGGGCGCGTGATCGTCGAAGCGAAGAAGCATCTTCACGGCAATGCGGGCAGCCGTTTGGAATGGCGCCTCGGAGAACTCGGACTCGCGGGGATTGATCTCGATCCCTTCGAGCGGGACTGTCGAATTTTCGAGAAAAAGCCGGCGTATCACAACGCCCATATCGCATGGGACACCGCCGTGGCTTCGGCCAAGGTGCCTGAGTTCCTCCAGCGAGCCTGGCCCTTTCTCGACGAGTGCCTCAGGAGGGGCGCACCGGCGGGCCTGTCCCGTCAAGACATCCAGGTTTCCATCGTCGCGGTTTCCCTCTTGAGCGGAGACCTGCGCATCCTTGAAACTCTCTGGGAACTGAATTCGCGCCAGGAGCCGCTCTGGCACTACATCCACATCACCCTTCTCCGGGAGGGTGGAAGCGCCATCCGGTTGATGGCCCACCGCGCGGTAGATCTTGGCCTCGATTACCTTGCCCCGGAACGGTGGCGCCCCCTGCGCCGGATGCTCCAGCTGTTTTGCGAGGAAGTTGGACGCTTCAGTCCTACCGAAAAATTGCTCGAGTGGCGGGACAAGTTCCTCATTCGGCACGCCGAAACGCCCGAGTTTACGGAGATGATCAGGTCGGCGATTCGGGATAGGTCGTAAAGCACGCCCTGGACGGCGACCGGCTGCGGTGAGGGCGATGAGGTTGAGGTGGGAGGTAGAGTAGGCGGCGTGTTCGCCGAGTCCGCATATCTGTTTCGCCACGCCGTCCTTCGCGACGCCGCGTACCAGCTCCACCTTCCCGGCGATCGCGCGCGGCTGCACGCGCTTGCATTTGCTGCGATCGAGGAAGTAGCGGGCGGAAGAGCGCCGGCGCCGGCGCCACTGGACGCTGTGGGGCCCGTCTCATTTCAGTCCCATCCTGTGGACATTTTCGCGGAGGACCTTGCGGAACATGCCCGACTCGCGATGGCGGGCGGCGGATCCCCGGATCTGCGCGCGTGGAGTTCACTGGAAAAATCCTATGTACGGCGCGCGGCCGAGCAGGCGGTGACGCAGTTCCGGCAGGAAACCGCCGCGCGCCACTGGCAGCGGCACGCGGAACTGTCAACGGGCGTGGAGAAGGCGCTGTCGTTCTGCCGGGTCGCGGACGTGTTTCGTCTCGCAGGGAAGCCTGGGGATGCGGAACAGCTTTATCTCCGGGCTCTTGCGCTTCTTGGCGAGGCTGGATGTCGGCGATCTGAAGCCATTGCGCTCGGAAGCCTGGCACTCCTCTATCAGGGCATCGGGCGGGTTGGTCCGGCCGAGCAGGAGTACGGAAGGACCCTTGCGATCCACCGCGAACTCGGCAACCGGCGGGCCGAGGGAGAAACGCTCGGGAATCTCGCGACGCTTCAGGAAATCACCGGGCGCATCGAGCAGGCGGAACAGAGCTTCCAGGAAGCACTCGCGATCCACCGTGAGTTCGGAAATCGACGCGCCGAGGGCGATACGACGGCCAACCTGGCCGCCCTGCACCTCCATACCGGACGGGTCGTACAGGCTGAAAGAGGCCTCGAACTTGCCCTGGCAATCCACCGCGAAGTCGGCAACCGGCGAGCCGAGGGCATCACCCTGGCCAACCTGCTCGTGGTCTATCAGAACACGGGCCGCTTCGAGCTGGCCGAGAGAGGATTCAGCCAGGCTCTCGAAATCCACCGCCAGACGGGCGACCGACGATTTGAAGGCGTCGCACTCGGGAACCTGGCGATTCTGTTCCAGAACACGGGCCGGCACGAGATGGCCGAACGGAGCTACGAGAAGGCACTTGCGATCCACCGTGAAGTCGAGAATCGACGCGTGGAGGGCCTGACGTTGGGAAATCTTGCCCTCCTTTACGACAAGATCGGAAGGGTCGACCAGGCCGAGAGAGGATTCTCGGAGGCGCTGGCGATTCACGTCCAGGGAGGCGACCGGCGATCGCAGGGCATTGTGCTCGGAAACCTTGCCGGCCTGCACCTGAAGACAGGCCGGTTCGAGGAGGCCGAGCAAGGGTATGTGCAGGCTCTTGCCATTCACCGCGAATCTGGAAATGCCAGAATGGAAGGGGCGCATCTGTGCGACTACGCGCTGCTCCTCCTCGACGTGCGCCGTCCGGTTGAAGCACGCGAGAAATTCCTCCAGGGAGCGGACATTCTGCGCCGACTCGGCGATGCGCACTCGCTCAAGACCAGGATGGACTCGATGAAAGAAGCTTGCGCCCGGGATGGCCTTCCGCCGTTCGCCGGGATCTCCGAATGAATGCCGACGGCGCGGACAAACCCGCTTGTTCCGCGAGGCGGACAAATCCTAGACTGCGTGCGATCCCTGAGGAGAAAAAACATGCGCTCCCTTCGCTTTATCGCAATCGTCCCGCTTTTCTCGCTCGCATCCGCCGCGCTCGCAGAAAGTCCCGCGGAACTCAAGACTCGACTCGCGGACAGCCGCCTCGTCTTCGGGACGGACTCGATCGCGCCGGCGCGCGTCCTCCCGGCGGCCGCGCGCGAGGAACGCATCGGCAAGCATGTGCTCTCGCTGTCGGGTGGCGAGATTCGCGAATGGCGAGAAGGGACGAAAGATCCCGCGTGGATCGCGACGGTTCCTGGAGACCAGAAGATCTGGCACCTTGCGGGCGACGGCGACTGCGCCTGGGTCCTGACATACGAAGTGACGGCCAACGGGAATTTCAAGGGCTTTGACCCCGAAGTCCGCGTGCGCGCGCTGGACCTCGTGAAGGGCGAGTGGAAGGAGGACCTCCGCGTCGGGTCGGGGAAGGACGGGGGCCCGAAGCCTCTTCAGATCAACGCCATCCGGCCGGGGCCGGGGCTTCTGGCTGTGCTGAGCCTGTGGGGAACGCAGGCGAAGGAGAAGAACGAGGGCGACGACCTGACGCACTACCAGGTGGACTGCTTCAAGTTCGGGGAAGCGAAGCCGGCCTGGAGCCGGCGTTTCGACCTGGGAGAAACGCGCGCCGACGACCGGGCGATGGTCTGGGGGATCCCGGGGCCGCGTTACGCGGGTTCCGAGATTCAGCCGCTGACGTGGATGGACGACGAACTGCTGGTGTGCGCGGAAGCGCAACAGCCGCTTCTGCTGCTGAGCAGCACCTCCGGCCGTCAGCTCTGGAAACTGGACCGCGTCTGGGAATTCGAGCGCGGGTACGTGGGGCCCAGCTGCTATTCCTTCTATATCGGGAGGCTCAGGCTCGAGTCCTTCGGCCCCCGGAAGGAAGACGGCGAGGCCGTCGCGGAGAGGCGCAAGGCGTTCGACGCACAGTGGTCGGCCTCGATCATCGGCGGCCCGGTGGTTGTGCCGCTGGCCGACGGGCGCCGAGGCGACGATTACAGCATCTTTGTTGCGGTGCTGAAGTGCCCGGCCGAGGGGCCGAGCTACCTGTCGGACTGCCTGGTCTACGAGTTCAACGAGAAGGGGGCACCGATCTCGATCGGTAAGCTGCCGCAGCTGGTCGAAGGAGGCTCGTTCCGGGTTTCCGCCGGGGGCGTGCTGTGGCGCGGGCAGAACGAGTCGTTCGCGCGGCTGTCGGCGGCGCGCCGTGCCCCGGAGGTGACGATGGGCGGCGGCGGGCCGGACTGCACCGCGCGTCTCGAATGGTTCCGTCAGGTGAGCACCGAACCGCACACGGCGTGGTTCACGTCGGGCCTCGCGGGCGACCCGGTCGCCTTCGGGGACCGCCAGGTGTTCTCCCTGAGCCAGGGCGGCTTCGTGCGCGAGAAGGACAAGGGGGTCTACTCGTTCCCGCTGGACGCGATCGCGATCGCGGACGGCGCCGGCGAATCACTCGTGCTCGACGTCCCGTTCGACGGCGAGTTCCCATTGCCGACCAACAACGTCGGGAGCAGCGGCACCCACGTCTGGACGCGAAGCTTCCACCTGCGAGCGATCACCGTCCTGGAAGCGCGCGGCTCGAGGCTGACGATCACGCTCGGCCGCGAAGGAGGCGCCGACGCGCTCGAGTTCGACCTCGCGGCGACGAAACTCTTCGCAGGGCCATCCAGGGACCCCGGGGCGAAGCTGCTGGACGCCGCACGGGCGCGGGTGAAGGAAATGAAAGACGTGAATGCGCTCAGCGCGGAGGGATTCCCTCCGCTCTTCGACGCCATTCACCAGGGACCTCTTGCAGTCAAGGCTCTGCTCGAGGCCGGCTCGGACCCGCGCATCCCGGCGAAGAACGGCTCCACGCCGCTTCTGTCCGCTGCCCTCTACGGAAACGCCGACGTCGTCGAGATGCTCCTCAAGGCAGGCGCCGACGCGCGCGGCAACCCGGATCTCCTTGTCTGGGCCGCCTACGCTAGCCGGCAGTCCGGCCGGAAGCTGCGTCTTCTCATCGCCGCCGGGGCGGACCCCAACGCGCCCGACAGGAAACGCGGATACACGCCCCTCATGACCGCTGCCCAGAACGGCAACGTCACCGGCGTCGAAGTCCTCCTCGCTGCGGGGGCGTCCGTCGAAGGAAAGAACAACGACGGCAAGACCGCCCTGGAACTTGCGAGGGACGGAAAGCACCAGGACGTGGTGGAGATCCTGGAGGAGCGCAGCAAGGCGAAGTGATACCGGGCAGCAGGAACGGCAGGAGCCGGAACGACGATTCGCAGCGGGCGGTTCGTACGATGTCGCTGTGCACGCCGAGAGTGTTTACCTGTTCCTCCACGCCCTCCTGCGCGACGCCGCCTACCAGCTTCAGCTCCCCGGCGACCGCGCGCGGCTGCATGCGCTGGCGTTCGAGGTCATCGAACAGCTCGCGGGTGGAAGCGCTCCCGAGTCGCGCCTGACGGAATTCGCGGGCCGCAGCTTCGAGCCTCACGCGACGGATCCATTTGCGCTGGAGCTTGCGGACCACGCGGGGCGAGGGCAGGGGGAGGGCGGCCCGGCGCAAGCGAAATACCTGTGCCGGGCGGCGGAATTCGCGGAGCGGCAGCACCGTGGTGAGGAAGCGGAGCGATTGTGGAAGCGGCACGCGGGATGCGTTTCGGGGATCGAGAGGGCGGAATCGCTTCGGAAGTCCGCGATGGTGGCGCAGCGCGCGGGCCGGCCCGGGAGCGCCGAGCCGTCGTACAACGAGGCGCTGGCGCTCTTCCGGCAATCCGGCCGCAAGCGCATGGAGGGCATTGTTCTCGGGAACATGTCCGCGATGCATCGGGAAGTGGGACGGTTCGAGGAATCCGAGCGGTGTTGCCGCGAGTCGCTCGCCATTCTGAGGGAATTGGGAGCCGGACAGCTGGACGTGGTCGCCCTGTCCGGGCTGGCGGTCCTGTACCAGGAGACCGGCCGGATCCGGGAGGCGGAAGAGGCGTTCGAAGAAGCGCTCGCGCATGAGCGCCGCCTGGGCCGGAGGAAGTCCGAGGGGATCACCCTGGGAAACCTGGGGGCGCTCTACAAGGAGAGCGGGAGGATCGAGCAGGCGGAGAGGTCTTTCGACCTCGCGCTCGCCGCCAATCGCGAAGTCGGGAACCGGCGGTCCGAGGGAATCGTGCTGGGGTACCTGGCGAGCGTGTACCGCGAGAGCGGGCGGGCGGATCAGGCGGAGCGGGCCCGCGAGCAGTCGCTCGCGATTCATCGCGAAGTCGGCAACAGGCGCTTCCTCGGCATCACGCTGGGGAATATGGCCAACTCCTACGTCGAGAGCGGCCGTGCTTCGGAGGCCGAGCCCATTTTCGAGGAAGCGCTCGCTATTCACCGGGAGGTCGGCAACGTGCGGTCCGAAGGGGTGACGCTGGGAAACATGGCGGTCATGTACCGGGAGACCGGGAGGCCGGAGCGGTCGCGGGAATTCTCCTTGCGCGCCATTTCCATTCACCGCGAATTTGGAAATCGGCGCTTCCTCGGCGCGCACCTCTGCGACTTCGGAATTCTGCTGCTGCAGGAGGAAGGCCCGGGGCGGGCGCGAGAGATCTGGCAGGAAGGCGCGGTGGTTTTGCGCGAGGTCGGCGACGTCGAGCTGTTGCAGCGCAAGAGAACGACCTTGAGGGAACTCTGCGCCAAGTCGGGAGTGGTGGCATTTGCGTGAACGCGTAAGCGCTGGCGACGCCCCTCCCCTGCGGAGTATCGTGGGCGGCGCTTCCCGAAAGGAGACTTCCATGCAGAGGACATTCGCGACGGCCTGCGTCCTTGCTTTGGCCTTCTTCTCGCGCGTGGGCGCGGATCCGGCGAAAGAGATAGCGGACCTGGAGAAGAAGTTCGAGGGATCTTCGAAGCCTCGGAAAGAGAACTACGCGGAGCTGCGGCCGGAATTCGAGGCCTTCGCGAAGAAGCATGCGGGGACGGCGGAGGGGCTGAAGGCGAAGCTCTGGCTTCTGCAGAACACGTGGTGGGTGAAGGACGACAAGGGGACGATGGAGGACGCGGCGGCGGCGCTGGCGGACGGGATGTTGAAGGAGTACGCGAAGTTCGAGGACCTCGCGCGGGTCGCGGAGTGGGGGTACGTTTTCCGGAAAGAGAAGCACGCGGAGCTGCTGGCCGCGCTGATGGCGGCGGACCGGCCGGACGCGGTGCGCGCGGCGGCGGGGCTGGCGAACGCGATTCGGGTGAAGAAGGCCGGGAATCCGCGCGAGGCGAAGCCGCTTTTCGAGGCGGTGGCGAAGGACTTCGGAAGGCTCAAGCAGGGCACCACGACCTACGCCGCGCTCGCCGACGCTCATGTCAACGAGCACGCGCTGGGCAGCCTCGCCGTGGGCAAGCCCGCGCCGGAGATCACGGGCTTTTCGCCCGACGGCCGACCGATGAAACTCTCCGACTACAAGGGGCGCGTCGTCGTCATCGATTTCTTCGGCGACTGGTGAGGCCCGTGCAAGGGGATGTACCCGCACGAGCGGTCGCTCGTGGAACGCCTGAAGGACGAGAAGTTCACGCTCCTCGGCATCGACAGCGACAAGACGCCGGAGATTTACGCGGACGCGGCGAAGCGCGAGAAGATCACCTGGCCGGTCATGTTCGACGGCGGCTCGGTTCACGGTCCGATCGCCACGCAGTGGCAGGTGACCGGCTGGCCCACGATCTACGTGCTCGACTCGAAAGGGGTGATCCGGTTCAAGGGGCTGCGCGACAAACTGCTGGAAGAGGCGGTTGATGAGCTGCTGGCGGAGATGAAGAAGGAGAAGTAAGTCGTTCCTCGTCTTCCGCGAGCTGGGCGACTCCGCGCAGTTGGAGCTTCAATCCGCTTCCCTGCGCAAAGCCTGCGCGAGGGCGGGGGTCGAAATGCCCAGTGGCGAGTGTTGAGTATTGAGAATTGAGTGACGGCCAAACGGCAAGGAAGGCAAGCTGCCCTCGCCACTCCTCACTGCTCCCTACTCAACACTCAACACTCAACACTAGAATTTTCAGATGATCGCGGAAACAGCTTACTTATTCCGTCACGCCCTCCTCCGCGACGCGGCGTACCAGCTCCAGCTCCCCGGCGACCGCGCGCGGCTGCACGGGATTGCGCTCCGCGCAATTGAAGCGCTCTGC
>WSZJ01000234.1 GCA_009773755.1 Planctomycetota bacterium
CGGCGGTCCTCGTCCTTCGGGCCCGCGTCCGTCCGGCCCGCCCCCTGCGGCGCCGCCGCCTTCCGCACCTCCGCCTGCAGCTCCTCCGAAACCCTCGTAAGCACCCGGCGCTCAGCGCGCCGGAGACCCGTTAAAGGAACAGTGTCATGCAGTTGATGCCCACCCGGATCAAATTCCGCAAATCGCAGCGCGGCCGCATCAAAGGCAACGCGACGCGCGGGACTTACGTGGCGTTCGGCGAGTACGGCCTGCAGGCTCTCGAGGAATGCTGGCTCGCAGCCCGGGTCATCGAGGCCGGACGCATGGCCGCCGCCCACCACATCGGCAAGAACGGCCGCCTCTGGATCCGCGTCTTCCCGCACAAACCGATCTCGAAGAAGCCGCTCGAAACCCGCATGGGCAAGGGCAAAGGCGAGCCCGAGTTTTACGCCGCCGTGATTCGCCCCGGGCAGGTCCTCTACGAGCTCTCCGGGCTCAACGACGATGCCGCTCGCGAGGTCTTCAATGTCATCGCCCACAAAATGCCGATCAGGACCCGCCTGATCCGCAGGAGGCACGGCCTGTGAAAATCGCAGAAATCCGCCAGAAGTCGACCGATGAGCTCAAGACCCAGGTGAAGAAGATCTACGAAGAACACTTCAACCTGCGTTTCCGCCGCGTCACAGACGTCATCGAAAATCCCCAGGCCCTCCGCGAGCTCCGGCGCGAACTGGCGCGCATTCATACCGTCGTCCGGCAGAGGGAAATGGAAGAAGCGATCAAAGCGCCTGCAAAGCCGGCGGTTCCGGCGCCGACGAACGAACCTGTGAAGGCTTCTGCAAAGGCGGAAGCGAAAGCTCCCGTCAAAGCTCCAGCCAGGGCGCCCGCCAAAGCGAAGGAAAAGAAAGTTGTGGCCAAGGCAGCGAAGAAGGACAAATAGAGGCAGAGGGGGAGTGGGGGAGGAATGAAGAAAGAATCGAAGAAAGCCGTGAACGGGAAGGATCGCAAACCGGCGCCGGATAAGCCCGTCGTCAAATCTCCCTTCTCGAAGGCTGAGCTCGAAACGTTCCGGCAATCGCTGATCGAACGCAGGAGCGCCCTCTCCGGAAACGTTGCCAAGATGGAAGACGAGGCGCTTCGCCGCTCGCGGCAGGACGCCACCGGCGACCTGTCGAGCATGCCGATTCACATGGCGGACATGGGAAGCGACACGTTCGAACAGGATTTTACGCTCGGGCTGATCGAGAACGAGGAGCAGGAGCTGGGCGCGATTGAGGAGGCGATGGAGCGGATCGAGGACGGGACATTCGGAGTCTGCGAGGAATGCTCCAAGTTCATCCCGAAGGAACGCCTGAAGGCGCTTGCCCACGCTGCGCTCTGCCTCGAGTGCAAGAAGAAGGAAGAAGGGGAGTCGGGCGGGTAACGGCCCGCAACCCACGATGTCCGACACGATCGAACTGAACGGCGCGGCGAGGAAATCCCGTCGCGCCGTCTTTTTTGCGGTCATGGCGCTGGCGGCTTTCCTCGACCTCTGGTCCAAGTCGTACGCTTTCGAAAAGCTGGGTCCCCCGGGCCGCGGCAGGCATGTGGACGTCCTTCCCGGGCTGCGCTGGGAGACGGCGCTGAACAAGGGCGTGGCGTGGGGGATGCTCTCGGAAAGCAACGCGCGCTGGTTCATCGCCTCGCTTTCTGTCCTCGCGCTGCCTCTCATCGCCGGGTGCTTTATTCGCGCGAAGTCGCCGACCTGGCCGTTCACCCTGGCCCTGTCCTTCATCGCCGGCGGCACCATCGGAAACCTCTACGACCGGATCGCCACCGGCGCCGTGCGCGATTTCATATCCGTCCACTGCATCAATTTTCCGGTCTTCAACGTCGCCGATTCCTTCATCTGCGTCGGCGCGGCCCTGTTCGCACTCGAGCATTTCCTCGTCGGAGAGCCACCGAAGGATGCCGCTCCTGTCGCCGGGCCAGTACCTGAACCAACCGCTTCCGCCGGAGAATGAATCAGCGGTAGTTCCCGGTCAGAAGGCCAGATCAAACGTGACCTCAAACTTGATCCCGCCCGGCGCTTCCTCCGTCCTGTCCAGCGCCTTTACCAGCGTGAAAATCAGCGGCAGATACTTTCTCTCCAGCAGAAACAGGTCGAACTGAAGCGATGCGCCGGCCGAGTAATGCCATTCGTCGCGCACAGGGTAGGCGATCATGTTCATCACATTCTCTTCGTTGCTGATGACTCCGACGTCCACGAACACGGAAGCACGGATGTCCTTGAGCAGCAGGACCTGCGCCGGAAACACCAGGTCGAGGTCGCGCCAGATCGGGAAGCGGAACTCCGCGTTGGCCCACGCGACGTCGGTGCCATTGGGCGCCCCGGAATCGTAGGAGCGCACGCGGTCCTTGAGCGACAGGCTTTCGCGATCCGGGCCGGTCGAGTGCGTCCCGGCGAGGCGCAGCGCGAGCACGTGGTCGTGCCAGAGCTCCAGGTAGAGCCGCCCCTCACCGGTGTAGTTGACCCGATCGACTTCGCTTCCCAGCGGCGGCGCCCACCACGTCACCGCCGCCCCCAGCGAGTACCCCGCCACGGGATTGCCGCGTCGCCGGGTCACATTCCTGCGTGAAGCGCCCAGGGTGAATCCGTCCTCGAAGGTTCTCGGCCGGAATTCTTCTTCCGATTCCTCGTATCCCCGCCGGATCACCTGATTGACGAAGCCGTTCAGCGAGACGCTCGTGGACGCATCGATCGGATACGAAATGCCCGCTTCCGCGCCGTATTTCGACTTCGTGCCCTGGGAATCCCGTTCGGTCGAGGCGAGCACTGTGACGGAAAGATCCGGTCGGAGGATGCGGCAAGTGTACGTCAGGTCGAAGGCGACGTCGTAGCCGCCGCTTCGAAACTTGTAGTCCGCACCGGAGTCGATGCGGTGGTAGCCGAGAATGTCCGAAAGCCGCGCCCCCGTGGGGAGGATGGACTCGAAGCGGATGCGGGTTTCGTACGGGTGGACCGTGTATTTCTCGACGGCGCCGAGCGTGAAGCGGCTCGCGGCCTCTGCGCGCGCGGGGTCGCGGAAATCCGCGGGGGCGGGAGCCTCGCGGGGCGGGGTAGCCCAGGTGGTGAAGCGGCCGTGGCGGTAGACGGTGAAGACGATTTCAGTGCCGTCCCGCTTCCAGCGCGGCGCGAGGGCGCCGCCGGGGACGTCGGTGAGGCGGGTGATGCGGCCTCCGTCGAGCTCGAGCGTGTACAGGTTGAAGGCGCCGCCGGGATCGCCGGCGAACGTGACAGCGGCGCCGTCGGGGCGGAACGATGGAGACGTTTCGTCCGAGGGCGTGGCCGTGAGCTGATCGAGGCGGCTCGTCTCGACGTCGATGCGCCACAGGTCGAACTGGCCGTTCTTTTCGCCCGCAAACGCGACCGACTTCCCGTCCGGGGACCATGCGGGTTCCGTCTCAGGCCATGGCTCGCTGGTCAGCCGCCGGATGTCCGATGTTTCGACGTTCATCACGTAGAGATCCTGCGCGCCCTGCCGCAGCGCGGCAAAAACGATGCTCTTTCCGTCCGGCGACCACTGGGGCGAAAGCACTTCGTCGAACGGCACGCTTACTTCCCGCGCGATTCCGCCCGCGAGTTCCTGGATGTAGATCCGCGTTTCGGCCTGCCGGTCTCCCGCGAAACAGAGAAACTTTCCGTCCGGCGACCAGTCGACGCCGCGCAGGTTGGGGTGCACGTTGTCGATCGTGACGTGGAGTTGAATCCGCAGCGGGTGGCTCTCGTCGCCGTCCGCGAGGTCAAGGACGACAAGGTCGAAATACCCCGCGGAATCCTCGAAGAACGCGAGCCGCCCGCCGTCCGGAGACGGGGCGGGAGCCAGTTCATAGAAGCGGTAGTGCTGTTCGTACGAGCGAAGCCGCCGCGCGAACTCCCCGGCCTCTTCTTTCGCCGCCCACGGCTTGTATTTCTCGTTCATCGCGCTTTCGAAGCCGTCCTCCACCTGCGTGTACGAAATGCCGCACGCCCGCTGCACGAGCCTTCCCGCGGGCCATGGAAAATCCGAATCGAACACGTGCATCAGCCGCTTCGCCGACCCGCGCGGCGTCCCTCCCTGGATCCAGTCGATCGCCAGCGCCGACTGCACCAGCATCTGGTAGCGCTCGTGGCGGTTGAGGTTGTTGGGGGAATGAAGCGTCGAAAGTCGCTCGAGCTCGCCGTCGAGGACCGCGTCGCGGACGAGCATTTCCTCGATCGGGGAAACCGGGCCCGCCTCGAACGCGGCGATGCCGAGAAGCACCCAGTCGGCGTAGAAATCGGACTTCACTTCGAGCAGGGACGCCTTGAAGGTGTCGGAGGTGTAGTGGCGCTGATCGATGAACATCTGCGTCAGCTGGAACTCCAGGGTGCGCTGCATGTCCCGGTCCGAGCCCAGGCAGGGAATGAGGATGCGGCGTTTGCGGACCGAGGCGGCGAGGGGGAAGAGGCCTTCCGGGTTATCGCCGGCGCCGAAGTACTGCCCGGCCTCGAGCCGTGAGCGGTAGACGAGGACGCCGATGGGGCCTTCGAGCCGGTGATCCAGCTCCTTTTCGAGCCTGATGCGAGCCGCTTCCAGCCACTGCGCTACTTCGCGGGCGCGCGGAAGGAACGCGTCGCCGGGGTAGTGGACCTCGAACTTGCCTGCGTCGAGAACGCGCCAGTCTATGGAGGCCCGGATGCTTTCCTGGGCGGGCGCGTGGGAGGCCCAGGAGAGGGCGAGGACGATTGCGAGTCGGCGGATCACCATGAAGGGGCGAATTCGGGAAGCGGCATGCTACAGATTCCGGTCGAATGACGCGTGATTCCTTCGGAGCAAATGGCCCGGCTGCTGCGCCAGCGGCGCCTTTACACTTGACTCCCCCCGCATCTCTGTCCTATGATTCCCCTCGTCATCAGTTTCGTCCGCCTGCGCGCACGGTGCAGGCCGGCTCCACGGTCCGGCTCGGACCCCTTCTCACGCCCGTTCGGTCCGTAGGTCCACACTACCGAACAACGTTACGGGTCCAGTCGATCGCTTCAGCCGGCAGCCAACAGAAAGGTGCGCACGGCATTGAGGCGCGTGCGCCGGCAAGAGGCGCGTGCGGCGCGGCGGCGATCGGGGAGACCCGGCTTTGAGATTCACGGGGCGTGGCGCCGCGGAAACAGCGGCGGCCGCGCGGGAGTACTGCGGGGGAGACGGTCACCGGCTAGCGCTCCATTCGGAGTGCGCCATTTTGACGGAGAGGTCATGAACTTTCAGCATCAGGGCGGGGGCGGGAA
>WSZJ01000235.1 GCA_009773755.1 Planctomycetota bacterium
CGACCGCCTGGTCCCGCAGCTCCGGACCGGCCCCGCAGGCGCGCGCTATGGCCACGTCGCCGCCTGCCCGCGCCGCGAGATCACCGGCGCCGAAGTCTGGATTGCCGAATACGCCGAGGCCGACAAGCGCCTCGTCGCCGGCCCGCCGCGCCTTCTCGGCACGACCCCGGTCCGCAACGCCGAACTCCCGCACGGCTCCTGGCGCGCGACGGTCCGCTCCGGCGCCATGGAAGCCACGTTCCCCTTCCCGATCCGCCGCGACGGCCACTGGGACCAGGAGGTCAACCTCTATCCGCCCGACGCCATCCCCGCCGGATTCGTGCTCGTCCCAGGCGGCCCCTTCACGTTCGGCGACGCCGCCCGCATCGACCGCCCCCCGACGATCCACACCACACGCGACCTCTTTGTCTCCCGCTTCAACGTGACCTGCGCTGAGTATCTGGAATTCCTTGAAGCGCTGGTCGCGGCCGGGCGCGGAGAAGAGGCGATCTCGATGGCGCCGGGCTCCGACTCGCGAAACATCTGGAGGGCCGGCGGCGAACCGCGCGCGCCCCGGTTCGCGATCCCGGAGAGATCCGAAGGGCCCGACTTTGTCTGGGCGCCGGACCATCCGGTCCGCTACGTCGGCTGGCTGGCCTCGATGCGATACGCGGAGTGGCGCTCCTTGCGCGATGGCCGCCTCGTGACGCTTCTGCACGAAGAGGAATACGAGAAAGCCTCGCGCGGCACGGACGGGCGCCGGTACTCGCACGGGAACGAGCCGGAGGAAGCGTACATGCTGGTGAACACGTCGCTGGAGAAGCCGGCGGTTCTTCCGGTGACGGCGTTCCCCGAGGACGAGTCGCCGTACGGCGTGCGCGGCACGTGCGGCGGGATGCCGTCGTGGTGCCTGAATTTCTGCGAGGGCGCGTTTCGCGCCTATGTCGCGAGGCGCGGCGGCGTCTGGGACGGGTCCACGACGGTCGCGGCCTGCGCGGCCCGGACGGCGTACCTGCCGGGCCCCGGGAACTGGACCTGCGGAGTGAGAGTGGCGGTGCGTCCCTTCGGGTGGGCTTAGGCGCAGGCCTGCGCGATCTGGTATCTTCACTTCATGAAACGAATCGCCTGCCTGCTCGCCTTGACCGCCATTCTCTCCGCCTGCACGAACGACGGCGGAAACGGCAATACCGCCGGCGGGCCCGACGGGAACGAGCCTGGATCCGGCGTGCAGGCCCCCCCCGGTGTGCCGCGAGCGCCCTCGGTGCATCCGTTCGGCAACGCGCCGCTTCCCGCCGGCCGCCTGATTTCTCCGCGCGCGCCGGTGCTGATGCCGGGGGACCGGCTGGAGATCACGGTCTACAACGAACCCGACCTCAAGGTCGCGGTGCGGCTTCCGGAGAGCGGGTCGTTCTCGTTCCCGTTGATCGGCCAGGTGGAGACGATCGGGTATTCGCCGAACAATCTCGAGGCCGCGATCCGCGAGCGGCTGGCGAAGGACTACCTGCACAATCCGCAGGTCACGGTGACGGTCGTGGAATTCGCGCCGCGGAAGGTCTTCATCCTGGGCGGCGTCCAGAAGCCCGACGGGTACGTGCTTCCACCGTCGGAGCGCATCACGCTGCTGCAGCTCATCTCGGTCGCCGGAGGCATCACGGACAAGGCCTACAAAGAGTACGTCCAGGTTGTAAGGCGGTCGGAGAAGGGCGCCCGCGAGGTCGTGCAGCTGTCGCTCGTGGCGGTCGAGCAGGCGATCGCGCAGGGGCATCCGGAAGCGGACATCGAGCTTCAGCCCGACGACCTCGTCATGATTCCGTCGGCCGCGCGGGTGGTGTACGTGCTGGGCGCCGTGAAAGACCCGGGCTGGTTTGAGATTCCGGCGGACACGCGGATGACGGCGTCGATGGCGATCAGCCGCGCGGGGAGCTATACGAAGTTTGCATCGACCGGAGGAATCCAGGTGCTGCGTCAGACGCCTGAGGGAGTCTCGAAGAAGCTCCCGGTCGATCTCGGCGACATTGTTTCAGGGAATCTCGAGGCGGATGTGGTGCTGGAGCCGGGGGATGTGGTGTGGGTGCCGGAGAGGAAGTTGTTCTAGGCCGCGCGCTGCGCGCGCGGAAACGGCAACTTCAACATTTCAACTACAAGCAAACTGCAACTTCAAACGGATAACTCCAAGACCTGTGACGCGGGACAAGAAATTGAAGTTGTCGGTTTGAAGTTGCCCTTTGCTTGTAGTTGAAAACTTGAAGTTGCCGTTTCCCCTTCAGAATCCAACCACCGCCCCCACATAGAAAATCCAGTTGTCGTAGTCGTCGCCTTTCACCCCTCGCGTGTCTCCCCCTCGATAAATCACGCCCCCGTCGACCGTCAGATTCTCGATGATCTGGTAGGAAAGCCCCAGGCTGACCTTCCAGAACGAGTGCACCGGATAGATCGACGGGCGGACGTGGTCGTACTGCCCGCGCGCGCGCAGCTTCAACCCTTCCAGCATCTCCCACTCGCCGATCAGCACCACGCGGTCGACCTGCTGGTACGGGTCGCCGAACCCGGCGAACCCGAAGCGCCTGGTGTAGTCGGCGAAAAGGGTGATCTTGTCGGTCGCCTCGTAGCGGATGTGAAGCTCGGCGTCGAGCGTGGAAGAGGTCTTCTTCTTTTCGTCCAGTTCCTCCGGGTCCCGGTGCCGGATCCCCGTCCAGCCCGCGGCGACCTCGATGAGCAGCCTGGGCAGCAGCTCGCCGCGCAGGACCGCGCGCGCGAAAATGCCTTCCGCGTGCTGCGTCGTTTCCTCCTGGCGGTAGTGAATGCCGTGGAATCCGCCGTCCAGGCCGATGCTGATCCGCTGCGTGACGTCCGCCAGAAGCGTGATCCCGCCGCGGTAATTCTCGTTCTCCCGCCCGTCGAAGTCGCTCCCCTCGAAATGCACCGTCTCTATCTGACCGTACGCCTCGGCCTTGAACAGATCGCTGAAGCGCACGCCGACCCGCGGCAGGGTGTCCGTGATCAGGCGGCGGACCTTGTCGGAGAAAATGCCGTCGAGGGGATCGTGTTCGCGCCGGGCGATTTCAACGAGCTGCAGCTCGAAAACGCCGTCGGCGTAGCGGATCTTTCCGTAGAAGCGCTCTTCGTCCTCGCGCGCTTCGTGATGCTCCATGTAGTAGTCGAAGTTGAAGAGGGCGTCGGCGGAAATCTCGAACTGGCTGTCGCTGTAGTCGATGCGGCCGCGGACCATGCCGATGGCCGCGGAGTCGCCGTCGGCGAGCCGGTTGTTCTTGAGAAAGATGTTGTCCGTGTACAAACCGTACACGCCGCCGTAGAGATGGAAGTCGACCGGGCGCGTGGACAGCGGCCCGCTTTCCTTCTGCACCTCGTGCGTGACGCGGTCCATCCACTCGGTGGCGAGGTTGTCCGCGGAGGCGGGAAGGGCGCAGGCGAACACCAGCACCACACCCAGGGCTCGGTACATCACTCCTCCGCAGAACGGCGGGAGCAGGGAAGCTGAGCTCACTAACCCGCCGGACTCACACGAGGGAGGCGCTTCAGAGCCTTCTCATCGGCCGCTTCGGCCCCGGGCATCAGGTCATCGGAGACAATGCGGCGCGTGTCGAGCTTGTCCGCTTCCTTCGCCTTCTTCCTCTCTGCCTGCTCTTCCGGGCTGAAGAGGTTTTCGTCCACGACAGGTTCCTTCACGACCGCTTCCTTTTCGGCGACGCGTCGCACTCCGAGGTCCGTGGCGAGCGCGGCGCGCAGACCCATCCCGGCGAGGCGCGAGCCGTCGGCCAGGAGCCATCCGCCGTCCGTCGCGGCGACGCGCGCCGGGCTGGCGACGATGACCGAGCCGTCCGCGTACGTCAGTTCCACGCGGCGCGACCCGTGAGCCGAAACTTCCCACGCGTCCCCCGCCCGCACAAGGCGCACGCCGGGCTCCAGCTCGATCGTCCTTCCGCCGCCAAGCGTGACTTCGACGACGCCGGCCAGCGATTCAACCTTGTCCTTCGAAGCAAGGACCGTGCCGCCCCTGGCCTCTCGCAACTGAAGAGTCGCCTCGGTCACGGGCTTACCGGAGACGCTAACGCCGGCCGAAGTGAAGTCAACGCCCGAGACGGAAGCCGCAGCGGCGAGGAGAGCGCCCGAGGCGAACAGAGTCTTGAGCATAGTCCGGTTTCCTTAGAGTGATACTCCGCGCGTTGAGTTGTCATTGAATGATGGGCGGTACCTTGAGTCAAACGCTAATTATACGCGTCTGCCTGCCCGCTGGATTCTTCCCGGGGCGCCGTTTATTGCACAGTCTGTTAGCGTGTAAGCCGTGGGTTCGATTCCCGTCTCCTCCCGCGTCACCGGGCTCTGGCTGGCGTTCATCGCCTGCTGGGCGGCCTCGCTCGGCGTCTACGGTGCCGTCTCCCCCGGGGCGGTCGCCGCGGCGGCGGCGTCCATGGCGCTTCTGAATGTCGCCGCGCTGTTTCTGCTCCCCGGCCCCTTCCTTCTCGCGCGCCCCGCCCTCGCCTTTCTCGCCGGCCTGGCCCTCCTTCTCGCTCTCCACCTGACTCCCGGCCTCGGCTTCCTGTTCCCCTGGACCTCCGCGCTCCGCGCCTCCCATGGCGCCGCCGGCGCCGGACCCGGGACCGCGGACGCATTCCTTACCGTCCGCCAGGCCGCCCAAGTCGCCGCATACGCCCTCGCCGCCCTCCTCGCCCTCCGCCTCTCCCAGGCCGGCCTCCGCCGCAGCTTCGCCGTCACCTCGATTCTCGCCGTGCTGGCGCTGGAAGCGACGTACGCCGTGGCTCAATTCGGATTTCGCTGGGAGTCGCTTCCGTTCTACGGGAAGCGGCTGGACCTGGAGAGCACGAGCGGGACGCTGGTGAACCGGAACAACTTCGCGGGGCTGATGGCGATGGGCGTGGCGCTGGCCGCAGGCGCCGCCTGGGGGAAATGGTCGACGCGGCGGCGCGACACCGGAAAAATCGCGATCCTGGAATCGGGGCTGTCGCTCGCGCTCGCGACGGCGCTCTTTGCCGCGGCAATCGTCCTCGCGCGCTCGCGTGGCGGGGCCCTGGCGGCCATCGCCGGAATCGTGGCGCTGGCGTTTGTGTGGCAGCGGCGCACCCGCGGCGCGGCCGTGGCCGGCGCCGCCGCGCTCGTCGTCGCTTCCGGCGTCACCATCTGGGCCGCGAACGCCGAGCCCCTTATCCAGAGATTCGAGGACATGGAAGCGAGCGATCTCTCGCAGGACACACGCGTCG
>WSZJ01000003.1 GCA_009773755.1 Planctomycetota bacterium
ACCACGCCAGGAGAAACCCGGCCGCCGCCAGCAGCCCGACCAGCCATCCCGGAGCCTCGCGCAGCCAGCGGCCGCGCTTCAGCCCGTCCGCCACCTGCGCCACCGCGCGCGCCTCCGGCAGCCGTTCTCCTTCGCCGGACCAGACGTCACGCGCCGAATCGTCCTGCGAGGCGATCCAGATGCCGCCACGCCACGAAGGAAGCGACAGGTCGCGATCGAGGATGCGCCAGAGCGAGATACGCTGCTCGTCGCCGACGCGCCCGGTCAGCCAGTGGCGCACCGGCGCCGCGCCCGCAAGCTCCCGCGGTGAGAGTCTGCCCAACAGCGTCTGCCTCCCTTCCCCATCGGCCATCGCCGAGCGCCGCCAGGTCCCGTCAGCGTCCGGCCTCAGGTCGAGCAGCCCTTCCTCGAACGATCCCGCGGGAGGCCGTCCTTCCGCCGCGAAGAACGGCAGGATCGTCGCGGGCCCCTCCCGGAACGGGTCCTCGCGCCGACGCGAGGGCACGACGACGCGCACTCCGGAATTCCCGCCTTCGCGCAGCGTGGCGGCCAGCGGTTCCCGCGCGCGCTCGTCCAGCACCACCACCGCCGCAATGGCTTCCTCGCGCGCCCGTTCGAGAAGCGCCCGCCAGGTCGCCGCTTCAGCCGCCGGGTGCCCCTTTCCTGCCGACGCTGCGTCCACGAAAACGACCCAGGTCGCCACGGTCGGGTCATTGGATTGGGAAGCGCGCCAGATCCGGTCGCCGAGCGGCTCCTCGAGAAATGCGAAGGCGCCGGTTCCCCACGCAAGCCCCGCCGCGATGCCCCACGCCGCCGCGAGCGTCGCGGCCTGCGAAGTCGGGAGAAAGCGCAGGATCCGGAACGCGGCGCGAAGGAGGCGCATGGGTTATCCGGCGCCGCCGGGGCGTCCGAAGACGTCGCTCGAGTCGGTGCGTTCCGGGGGAGGGATCATCGACTGGCCGAGGACCGATTCGATCGTGAGGACGAGTTCCTTGATCCCGAAAGGCTTGACGAGGAATGCGGCGGCGCCGAGGGAAAAAGCCATTTCCTTGTCCTTCTGGCTGTCGCGCGCAGATCCGATGATGACGGGGATCGACGCGAGATCCTGCGAGGACTTGACGGCGCGGAGAACCTGGAAGCCGTCCATGCCGGGCATGAGGAGATCGAGGACGACGACGCGAGGCATGGCTTTGCGGATCTTCCGAAGCGCGTCGAAGGGGTCGCCGATCGCTTCGACCTTCCAGCCGCGGCGCTCGAGGCCGCGCTTGACGACGCCGAGGAGATTGACCTCGTCGTCGACGTAGCAGACGAGGTGTTCGGGCGGAGCATTTTGAGGCACGTCGGACAAGGAATGTTCTCCGGGGAAGAAAAGATTGAAGATCCGCCGGAGTGCGATGGCGCGGTGCGAGACCGGCGGCGGGTCAATGGAATGCCGTAACCCGTGGCGAGGATTGTACTTTGCGGCAGGGGTGTACGCCAGCGCCGTCGCTAGCCGAACGCCGGCCCCACATTCGGGTCGTCCCGCTCCAGCCGCTCCAGCTTCGCGCGGACTTCCCCGTCGCGCTCGTCCGGCGGCCCTTCCAGGTAGGTGTTGTAGGCGAGCCGCGCGCCGACCGCGTCGCCCATCGCCACCAGCGCGTCGCCGAGATCGCACCACGCCTGCTGCGCGTGGACACCCCTCGGGCGCACTTCGAGATACTTTTCGAGCCCGGTCTTCGCCGTCGCCAGGTCGTTCCGCTTCGCCGCCGCCTGCGCCAGGTCCCACGCAACGTCCGCATTCTGCGGGTCCAGCGATGCCGCCTCGCCCAGTTCCTGCTGGGCCGCGTCGAGCATTCCCACATCGAAGAGCGTGATTCCCAGGTTGTGGCGGTAGAGCGCGCTTCCCGGCTCGATCTTCGCTGCCGCGCGGTAGGCGGTCAGCGCTTCCTCCAGGTTTCCCATGGCGCGATGAATATTCCCCAGAGCGTTGTGCCCCTTGGCATAGCCCGCGTTGATGCCCGTCGCAAGGCGCGCTGCGCCCAGGGCGGCATCGAGATCGCCGACACGCTCGAGGGTCAGGGCAAGATAAACCGCAGCCCTGAACTGCTGGGGATCCTCCTCGAGCGCCTTGCGGAAAATCGCCGCAGCCTCCTTGTCCTGGCGCTTCTTGTACGCGGCGACGCCGTCTTCGTAGTTGCTCACGCGTGGATCCCGGGAAAGGAGCTTATTGTTTGTATTTCGTCAGGGGGGTGCCGCGAGCTAAAGAGGATTACGCGGGGGGGAGGAAATGCCAACGGGAGTGAATGGGAGAAGGGGTGGGTTGAAGCGGGTGGACGAGTAAGGCAAATCCCAACTCCAACTCCAACCCCAACTCCAAGTACGGACGCCGAGGTGGCAGGATTTGGAGTTGGGGTTGGAGTTGGGGTTGGGATTTGTCCTTCGCATTTCCTATCCCCCGCCACTCCTCCACATCGCCGCAAACAGCGTCAACCCCAAGAATCCCGAAATCATGTACCCCAGCCCTCCGGCCATCTGCGACATCGCCACCCCGTGCCACGTGGGCCCTACCGGAATAATCAGCAGCATCGAACTTCCGATCAGCACCCCCGCCATCACAAGCCCCGTCGCAACACGGTTGGAAGAGCGATTCCCGTCCCTCACCAGACGCTCCTGGTCCCTCAGGTGCGCCGCCACTTCGAACTCACCTTTGCGCAGTTGCGTGAGGATCCGGCTGGCTTCGCCGGGAAGAGTCCGCAGAAGCGCGCCATATTCCTCGAGCGCGCGGCGGACTTCTCTTCCGACCACCTTGAAGCGGGCGAGACGCTCGAAGTAGGTTTTGACGATGAAAGGGCGGATTTCGGCGATGAGGTCGAGAGAGGGGTCGAGCTGGCGGGCGATTCCCTCCGCGGTGGCGAGCGCCTTGCCCAGCAGGTGCACGTCGGGGGGGACGCGGATCTGGTGGCGCGCCAGCGTTTCGTAGAGCTCGGCGAAGAACTTCCCCATGTCGACTCGCCCGAGCGGGATTTCGGCGTAGCGCTCGATGAGGTCCTGCGCGTCGAGCCTCAGGCGCCGCATGTCGACCTCGTCGCCGAGGATCCCCATATGGCGAAAGGTGCGCACGACTTTCTCGGCGTCTTTGCCCACCACGCCGGCCATGAAACCAAGCAACTCGTCGAGCCGCTCTTCGTCCAGCGCGCCGACCAGGCCGTAATCGACGAGGCAGAGCTTGTCGCCGGGCAGCACGAAGAAATTCCCCGGGTGCGGATCGCCGTGAAAAAACCCGTGTTTAAAGATCTGCATCAGGACGTAGTTGACGCCGCTGCGCGCCAGCTTCGGCAGGTCGTGGCCTTCCTTCCGCAGCGAGTCGAGATTCGTGATCTTGATCCCCTCGACAAACTCGACGGTCAGCAGCTTCTTGGTGCAGAGCTCGGGGTGCACCTGCGGCACCACGTACCTCTCGTCCCCCCCGAAATTCCGCGCGAATTTCTGGATGTTGAACGCCTCTCGCGTGAAATCGATCTCGCGCGTAATCGACCGCGCGAACTCCGCAACGACAGCCTTCGGGTGGTAGGGCCGCGACTCCGGCAGGTTCTCTTCGAGCAGCTGCGCCAGCTTTCCCATGATGTCGACGTCCGTCCTGATCATCCGCTCGAGCCCCGGACGCCGCACTTTCAGGACGACCTTGTGACCGGATTTCAACGTCGCCCGGTGCACCTGCGCGATTGACCCCGCGGCCAGCGGTTCCCGCTCGAAGTCCGCGAAGACGTCCCCGACCTTCTGCTTCAATTCCGCCTCGATCTCTGCGACCGCCGCTTCCGCCCCGAACGGAGGCACCCGGTCCTCAAGCCGCCGCAGCTCAGTTACGAGCGACAGGGGCACCAGATCGGGCCGCGTCGCCATGATCTGCCCCAGCTTCACGAACGTCGGCCCCATCTCCTCCATCGCCATCCGGATCCGCTCTTCCGTCGTGTGCCCTTCGTCGGGGCGGTAGCGATTGAAGGTGATGATCTTGAGAAAAGTATGCGAAGCGCCCTCGAGGCCGAGGCGGGCGAGAACGTCGGCGAACCCGTGGCGCGTGAGGACTCCGAGAATGTGGCGGCCGCGGCCGAGGTTGCGGAGGGTCTGGGGGAGGCGGGTGAGGGAACCTAGGTCCATGGCGGAGGGCTATTGGTACAGACGGGGGCAGGGGGTGCAAGGGCAAAGGAAAGGCAAATCCCAAATCCCAACTCCAACTCCAACCCCAAAACGACCCGGCTAGGGGTGCTGTATTGGAGTTGGGGTTGGAGTTGGGATTTGGGATTTGTCGTTCATCGGCCGCCGCGCACTCTCGGCCTCCAGTTCGCGCACTCTCGCGCTCAGAATCTCTACCTGCTTCGCCAGGGCCTCAAGCTCGCTCCTCCTGCACAATCCCGCCCTCTCGAACACCTTTCCAAATGCCCCCTCCGCCTCTTCCCTCGCCTTCTTCGTCGCCGCCACCGCATCCTCGACCAGCTTCCTTGCCTCCGGCCCTCCCTGCGCGCCGAGCCGCCGGAGGTCCTCTTCGCTCGTGAATATCAGGTCCATGAGATCGGAGAGGTCCATCTACGTCATCCTCGTCACGATCGCGCGCCGCACGACATCGCTCATCTTCAGCACGCCGACCGGCTTCCCCTGCTTCAGCACGATCGCCGCGTTCCGGCCCAGCCGCGACAGCGTCATCGTCGCTTCCAGAAGGCTTGTTTCCTCCTGAAGCGCGGGAACGCCGGGGTCGATGCAGTTGACGACGGCGAGGTCGCCGTGGTGTTTGAGGAAGTCCTCGAAGGGCGCCTGGGTGGAGAGAACGGCGGGCGAGCCTGCGTACGAGAGGTAAGTGTGGATGCCCTTGCGGACGACGGCGCGGGGCGTCAGGCCGCCGACGAAATTTCCCGCTTCGTCGACGACGGGGACGACATCCGCGCCGCTCGCGACGAGCACGTCGAGCCCCTCCTTGAGCGTCGCCTTTGCGCGGATGGTCCCGGGGTGCGGACCCATGATGTCGCGCACGAAGGTCGCTTCGCGCACCCGCACGCCCGTGCCGTCGATGTACTCCCATATTTCCTCGGCAGAGGTCGCGGTGGCGACTTCTTCGACGTGATTCAGGTTCTTGAAGAGCGTGGAGAAGGCCGCGAGGGTCTGGAGGTACGTGGCGGAGTGCGACTTGGGGATGACGAAGAGGACGACGACTTTGGCGAGGCCGTCAGGGCCGGGGCTGAAGGCCACGCCCTTCGGGTGGGTGCCGAGGACGACCCAGACGCGGCCGACGCGATCCGTGCGGGCGTGGGGAAAGGCGACGCCGTGGCCCATCGTGAAGCCGCCGAACTTCTCGCGGGCGGAGACGGCGGCCATCACGTCGGCCTCAATGTCCTGCTGCGCGACGGCGGAGAGACGCTTCACCATCTCGCGGAGGGCGGGCTCCTTCTCGGGGGAGGCGAGAGGGCAGGCGATGAGCTTGGGGGAGAGGAGGGAACTCAGGCGCATGGAAGCAGGGTAATCGTGAGAGGTCGGCGGGGAAGGAAAAGAAAAAGGGCCAGGACAACTCCAAATTCCAACTCCAACCCCAACTCCAATTCCCGGATTCGCCCGGGACAAGATTGGGATTTGGGGTTGGAGTTGGAGTTGGGGTTAGTCGTGGCCGTTTTCCGTTCAACTAGGTGAGGATGTCCCTCTTCACGAATATGGCGTACGCCGCCCCCAGGAACACCACCCCGCTCAACAGCGGCACCACCCACGTCCTCCGGATCTCCTCTTCCTCCCACTTCCGGTCCGAATACGCCTCCGCCCGGTGCTTTGCAATGGTCATCCCGTACTCGAGCGAGTGGCTGAAGACGTATTTCCCCGCCTGCCGGTCGACGCTGGCGAAGCCGTAAAGCGCGATCGCCAGGAACATCGCGAGACCGACTGCGGCGCCGGTGTTGTCGAAAATCGAGCTGATCAAGAGGCCGAAAAAGCCCGAGGCCAGCAGGGGAAGGATCGAGAGCGCCATCGCGAGACGGAAATCCGCGGCGAGTACGTCCTTCGAAAGATTCGGGTCGGAGACGATTTCCTCGCCCATGAGCGTGTAGCGTCCTTCGTTGAGAGGGGACACGTAGTTCCCGTCGCGCCAGAAGCCGTGAACCACGTGCAGCATCACGTAGCTGAGGAGAGCGGTAGCGATGAAGAGAGCGATGACGACAATCGCCACGACGAGCGCCTTCGAAATAAAAACATCGGTGCGCGTCACTGGCCTCACGAGGATCATCCGGTACGTCCCCTGGCTCGCTTCCCCCGACAGCGACAGGCTCGCGATCACCACCGCGAAGCCGCTGACAAGCCTCAACGCCCACAGGCACGACGTCACCAGGTACTCGAATCCGTCCCGCAGCCGGGGGTCAGCCACGACTTCACTCTTCACATCCATCCCCCGCATGATCACCAGCAGGATCGCCCCGACGATCGGGAAGAGGACGACGTAGGGCAGCTTCTGGCGGAACAGTTTCGCGAGCTCGAAGCGAGTCAGCCGGCCGACGCGCGACATCATGCGGTCCCCCCGCGGCCGGTTTCGGCCATGAAGTAATCCTCGAGCGTCGCGCGCCCGGGCGTCAGCTCCCAGATTTCGCACCCCGCGGCGTGCAGCGCCGCGGCGATGTCGGGCAGCGCTTCCGGCCCGCACTTGAGCTTGAACGCTCCGTCCTGCACGCCGACGACCTCCACGCGACGGAGGGCGAAGACTTTCTTCGCTTCCTCGGCAGGCTCCGCCCGTACGCGGGCGAGCGCCTTGGCGCGCTCGAGCAGTTTTTTCACGTCGTCCTGCACGCGCAGTTTTCCATGGTGGACGATGGCGACGCGGTTGCAGGTGAGCTCGATTTCGTGGAGCAGGTGGGAGGAGATAAGGAAGGTGACGCCGTTGTCGCGGTTGAGGCGCTGGATGAGGTGGCGGATGTCGAGGATTCCCTGGGGATCGAGGCCATTGGTCGGCTCGTCGAGGATGATGAGCTCGGGTCTGGTCAGCAGGGCCTGGGCGAGCCCGAGGCGCTGGCGCATTCCCTGCGAGTAGCCGCGCACCTTGTCGTCCCCGCGCGTCTCGAGGCCGACGAGCGCGAGGCATTCATCGACCCGGGCGCGGTCGGCGCCGCCGGAGAGGCCGTAGAGCAGCTCGAGGTTTTTCCTGCCCGTCAGGTACGGGTAGAACTGCGGAATCTCCACCATCGCGCCGATCCGGTTCAGGACCGCGAGCGAATTCTCGCGGACGTCTTCACCAAACGCCACGACGCGCCCCGCCGTCGGCGCGATCAGCCTGACGACCATGCGGATCGTCGTCGTCTTCCCCGCGCCATTCAAGCCCAACAGCCCGTAGATGTCCCCGCGCCGCACCTCGAGATTGAGGTCGTCCACCGCGGTGAGCGTCCCGAAGCGCTTTGAGAGACCCTCCGTGCGAAGCACAACTTCTGCGAGGGAGGCGCCCGGAGCGACGGGCTGAAGGGTCGCGGAGTCCATGGACGGCAGTTTGGAGCCGGGAGTCGGGGGAGGCAACAGCAACTACCCTCGCGCCTTCTTGACGAAGCGGCTCGCGCGACCGGAATCCACCGGGGCGTCGGAAACTCCGCCCTCCTTGACCGCCGTGCCGACGATCACTCCGTCGCACTTTTTCAACGTCGCGCGCACCGTCGCCTCCGTCACGCCGCTTCCCGCGAACACCGGCGCACCTCCCCGCGCGGCCTCGTCGTAGTCCTTCGGGTCCGCCGCGTGACCCGTGGCGCTTCCCGTCACCACGATCACATCGGCGAGACCGCGGTGGACGGCGTCGGAGGCTTCCTCGTGAAGCGGCCGGGGCGCGAGGGGGGCGGAGTGTTTGACGCCGACGTCGGCGAGGATGCCGCACTCGGGGCAGAGCTGCGCGCGGAGGCGGCAGGTTTCTGCGGCACGGCCCTCGATGATCCCCTGGTCTGTGAGCTGGGCGCCGACGTGGACGTTGACCCTGATGAAGCGTGCGCCGGTGGCGGCGCAGACGGCGAGGCCGGCGCGGGCGTCGTTCCTGAGGGCGTTGACGCCGACGGGGATTCCGACAGCCCGCATGACTTCAGTGACGCAGCGCGTCAAAGCGGCGACGGTCTCGGAGGGAACGTCGCCCTTGAAAAACGGGAAGTCGCCGTAGTTTTCGACGATGAGCGCATCCAGCCCGCCGGCCTCGATCGCCCGCGCGTCGGCGAGTGCGCGCTTGAGCACCCCGGCCATGGACGAGAAGCGGGGGGCGCCGGGAAGCGGAAGCAGGTGGACCATGCCGACCAGGGGCTTCGAATGCCGGAACAGCCGTTCAAGGATGCTCATCCTCGCGAGTCTAGGGCGAGGAACTCGCAACTCGCAACCCGGAACTCGCAACTCTAGAGCGTCCGCGGCCCAGCTCCCTCGTACACCGCCGCCGGCCGGTACAGCTTGTGATCGTCCCAAAGCTCCAGCATGTGCGCGCCCCAGCCGAACACTCTCGCCATCGCGAACAGCGCCGTGAAAAACTCCGGCGGAATCCCCAGCGCCGCGAAAACCGCTCCTTTGTAGAACTCCACATTCGCGCGAATCCTCTTCCCCTGCTCCGCGAACCGCTTCTCCGCATGCTCGTCGACCGCGATCAGCGTCTCGACGACCCTTCCCTGCCCCTTCAGCCGCGCCAACTCGAGCGCCATCGGCTTGAGGATCAACGCGCGCGGGTCGACGACCTTGTATTCGCGGTGGCCGAGTCCCATGATTTTCTCCTTCGCGGCGAGCTGCGCGTCAACCCACGCCGGCGCCTTCGCCGGGTCGCCGATCGCAAGCGCCATGCGATACGCCGCTTCGTCTGCGCCGCCGTGAAGCGGCCCGAAGAGCGCGCCGACGCATGCCGAGAGCGCCATCGAGAGCGGGCAGAGCGTCGACGCGACCGTGCGCCCCGCGAACGTCGACGCGTTGAACCCGTGCTCCATCTGCAGGATTTGCGTCGCGTCGAGCGTCGCGACTTCCGCGGGGTGCGGCGCTTCGCCGCGCAGCATGCGCAGGAAGTCGGCGTGGAACTGAAGCGCAGGGTCGGGCGCGAGCGGCGAGCGGCCGGCCCGGATGCGGGCGAGCGCGGCGACCGCCGTCGGAATCTTCGCGGCGATTGCGAGCAGGCCCTCGCGCTGGGCGGCGCGGTTGGCGAGGCGCGGGGAGGATTTTGCTGAAGCGTCGTCGAGGAGGGGCAGGATGACCTGGAGGGCGGTCATCGGGTGCATGTCGCGCGGGAGGCGCGCCAGAACTTCGGCGGCGGCGGCCGGAAGAGCGCGTGCTTGCGCGAGGGATCGCTGGAAGGCGAGACGGGAGTCGGGAGCCGGGAGTTCGCCGTCGACGACGAGCGCCGCGACATCGAGGAAGGAGCAGCGGGCGACGAGGTCGGCGATGGCGTAACCGCGATAGCGGAGCTCGCCGCGCTTGCCGTCGATGTCCGAGATGGAAGTGGTGTCTGCCGGGACGCCGGCAAGGCCTTTGGGAAGGTTCATGGTTGAAGCTCCGGGTGAATGTGTCGTCTGCAGAACAATACGGCGGTCACCGCCTGTATTGAAATTGATTCTATTTACATTTATATTAGTTCTGTTAATAGAAGTCTTCCTCGCAACCCGCAACCCGTAACTCGCAACAACCGATGGACACTCGCGCGCTCACTCTCTTCAAGGCTGTCGTCGATCACCACGGCTTCGCTCGCGCGGCCGAAGCGACTTATCTCACGCAATCCGCCGTTTCCCAGGCCATCCGCCGGCTGGAAATCGAGCTTGGCGCGCCGCTCCTCACCCGCTCGCGACCTCCTGCCACCACCCCGGCCGGCGCCCGGCTCTACCTCCACGCCGCCGACCTCCTCGCCCGCGACACCGTCGCCCGCCGCGAAATCGACGAGATCCGCAAGGGCGGCTCCGGCGTTCTCACGCTCGGCGCTTCCCAGGCGCTCTCGCGCGAGGTCCTCCCCCGCCTCGTCCGCGCCTTCGCGCGCCGCCGGCCGCTTGCCGCCCTCCATTTCGAGACGCACCCCTCGCGCGAGCTCATCCGCCTCGTCGCTGACGGCCGCTTCGAACTCGGCCTCGGTCCTTTTCAGAAATCCATGCCCGGGTTTCTCCGGCTGCCTCTCGGCCGGCAGCGCGTCATCCTCTACGTCGGCCGCGGCTCGCCCGCCCACCGCGACCTGCGGCGCGAGGGCGAGCCGTCGCTCCATCGCATCCCCCTCGTCACTTCTCATCTCGACGCCCCGGGCACCCGCCCGGGCGGCGGACGCCTGCGCGATCACTTCCGCACCGTCTGGGAAGTCCACTCCCTCGACCTGCGGCTCGAGATCGTCCGCGCCGGACTTGCGGTCGGCTACCTGCCGGAATCAAGCGTCCGCGCCGCCGGCCACAAGCGCGATTTCGTCGCCGTCAACTGGCTCGATTTCGGCGTCATCGAACGGGAATTCGGATTCTTCAGGATGGAGAAGCGCGGGATCTCGGAACTCGCCGCGGAGTGGCTGGAAGCGGCGAAACAGACCGGGAAGCGCCCCTGAGGTGGGCAGATCGGCGCGTTTCGGGGACAATGGACGGTTCACCGCATCCCACGGAGACCGCCATGGCCGAAGTCGCGAAGCTGCCGGATCCCGTTGTCGTCGTCAAAGGCCCGAAGACCGGCCTGCGCCTCGACGTGGAAGCCGGAAAACACCGTTTCGTTGCGGACGAACTGCCCGCCATCGGCGGAACGGACGCCGGGCCGTCCCCGTACCACCTGCTGCTCTCGGCGCTCGGCGCTTGCACGGCGATGACGCTTCGCGTCTACGCCGGGCGCAAGACCTGGCCGCTCGAAGATGTGGAAGTGAAGCTGACCCTGTCGAAGGTGGCGGCGGATCCGGCGGACCCGGCGAAAGGGCAGGTCGACCGGATCGTGCGGCAAATCCGCCTCACCGGGCCGCTCGACGACGAAATGCGGACGCGGCTGATGGACGTCGCGAACAAGTGCCCGGTTCACAAGACGCTGTCGGCAAGCGCGAAAATCGAGACGAAACCGCTCTGATGAAGTGGTCCTTCCGCATCGCCCGGATCGCGGGGATCGACGTCCGCATTCACGCGACGTTTTTCCTGCTTCTCGT
Organism: Planctomycetota bacterium; assembly: GCA_009773755.1. Classification (GTDB taxonomy): domain Bacteria; phylum Planctomycetota; class MHYJ01; order WSZJ01; family WSZJ01; genus WSZJ01. Next base: position 11,081 of record WSZJ01000003.1, read on the forward strand.
GTGGATCGCCTACATGTCGTGGTCGGAGCGCAAATCGGTCGCGGAGGCGACGGACGCGGCGCTTTTCACGGCGGTCACCTTTGTCATCATCGTCCTGCACGAATTCGGCCACGCTCTGACGGCGCGCGCGTTCGGGATCCGGACGCGCGACATCACGCTGCTGCCGATCGGCGGGCTGGCGCGACTGGAGCGGATGCCGGACAAGCCGTGGCAGGAATTCCTGGTCGCGATCGCCGGCCCCGCCGTCAACGTCGTCCTCGGCGCAATCGCCGTCGCCGCGCTCGCGGCCAGCGGCAGAATGGGCGACCTGTTCCACGGTGACCTGCTCCATTCCGGCTGGCTCGTCCGCCTCGCGTGGTCCAACGCTTTCCTCGCCGGCTTCAACATGCTCCCCGCCTTCCCGATGGACGGCGGGCGCGTCCTCCGCGCCCTCCTCGCCATGCAGTTCGAGCCCGCCTTCGCCACCGCCGTCGCCGCGCGCCTCGGCCAGGCGGTCGCCATCCTCTTCATCGTCCTCGGCCTCGCCGCTTCTCCCATGTTCGCCCTCATCGGCCTCTTCGTCTGGATCGGCGCTTCCGAGGAAAACCGCCAGGTCCAATTCCGCGTCGCCCTCGCCGGAATCCCGGTCTGGCAGGCGATGGCGACCGAAATCCGCACGCTCGCGCCGTCCGATCCGCTGGAACGCGCCGCCATGCTCATGACCCGCACCACGCAGACCGAGTTCCCCGTCCTCGAAGCCGACCGCGTGGCAGGCATCCTCACGCGCCCCGCCCTGCTCGCCGCGATCGGAAGCGGCGGTCTCGCGGCGCCGGTCGCCGCGGCAATGTCGCGCGACTTTGCCGTCGTCTCCCCCACCGATCCGCTCGACCGCGCGTTCCTCGCGCTCCAGGCGTCCCCCGTCCACGCCGCCGTCGTCGTCCACGAAGGAAGACTCGTCGGCCTCCTCACGTCGGAGGAAATCGGCGAGCTCGCCGCGGTCCATGGAGCGGTCGGGGAAGCCGTGAAGCGCGGCTATCCGCCGCCACGCGCGTAGAATCCGGCCGTGGACCTCTTCCGCCTCGTCGACCTCTTCGGCGTCTCGGTCTTCGCCGTCTCCGGCGCCCTGAAGGCGCGTGAGAAGCGGCTCGACCCGGTCGGGTTCGTGACGCTGGGGGTCGTGACGGCGACGGGCGGCGGCGTGCTGCGCGACGCGATCCTGGGAAGGGTGCCGCCGTTCGTGTTCCAGGACTCCTGGATCCTGGGCGTCGCGATTGCGGTCTCGCTGGCCGCGTTTTTCGTGAGACTTCCCGCGAAGGGGCTCGAGTATTTCGACGCGGTCGGGCTCGGCTTTTACACGGCGACGGGCGCGCTCCTCGCTGCCGACAAGGGGCTGCCCTCGGTGCCGGCCCTCCTCGTCGGGGTCACCGCGGCCTGCGGCGGCGGCGTGCTGCGCGAAGTCCTGGTGAACGACCTTCCCTTCGTTTTCCGCGGCACGCTCTACGCGACGGCCAGCATCGCCGGCGCAACGGCCCTCCTCGTCGCAAGGAAGTTCGGCGCCCCCGACGCGCTCGCGCTCGGCCTCGGATTCGCGGTCACCACCTGCATCCGCATCCTCGCCATCAGAAAGCAGCTCTCGCTTCCCACCCCGGTCGATTGATTCTCCGCGAGCGGCGCGCTACTTGAGGGCGCGCCACGCCGGACCGAGCATCCGCCATCCCGATCCGTCGTAATAGAACATGTGGAACTTCATTCCCGAGTCCTCACCGGGCGCCACGAATTCCACTTCGTAGAACTTGACCCCCGCCCGCAGCACCTGCTCCGCGAGTTTCTTTGCGCCTCCGGGAAATTCCTTGAACGGCACGGAACCGTCCTTGTACGCGGCAATCTCCTCTGTCGTGGCGCCGTGCGCCTCGATCTGGGTGCGGTCCGGTCCGCCGCGTTTGAACAGTCCGGATACCTGCGCATCGTCGGCCGGAATCGATTGGTTCTGTTTGACGCACTCGTCGATAAACGCTGCCGGCGCGTCGTCCTTCAGCGCTTTGGCCAATCCGGCCTTGTCGGGCAGAAGGGCGCGGATCAGCGTCGCGGCCTTCTTGTGCTCCCCGGCCTCGGAACTCTTCATGATCGTGTCGAGCAGCCCCTTGAGATTGTCCGCGCTGTCGTTCTGCGCATACAGCGGCGGCGGCGAGCTGCCCCCGCCGCCCGACGAACCGCCGCTTCCGGAGTCCTCGGACTTGCCGCAGCCCGTCAGGCAAACGAGCGTGGAGAAGAACAGCAGCGTCGACTTGCCGACCATGTGCGCCTCCATTGGATCCCCGGAACTCAACGACTAATCGGCAAGCGACCCCATCGGGTCCCACGCGGGCAGGACGATCGGCTCGAGAGCAAGCGCACGCTGAAGGCTCTTCGGCAGGGCACTCTTCCGCGCGGCGATCTCGAACATGTGCTCGTCGAACCAGTTGTCGTTCATGACGAAGTAGCCTTTGCGCCCGCACTTCTCTTCGCCCCAGCTGTTTTCCACGCGCCACCGCCGCGGCTTGCCTTTCTCGACGTCCACTCCCGTAAAGAGCATCGCGTGATTCATCGCCGTCTGGTGATAGAGCAGCCGGTCGGCCTTGTTGAGGGTGAATTTCGTGTCGTACAGCGCGTCGTAGCGGAAAAGTTCCTTGTCCCAGATGCCCAGGTCGCGCTTCAGCATCTTGCCGCAGTCGCAGCCCATCCACACCGGCTCGCCCTTCATGATCGTCTTCATCGCGATCTCCTTCATCAGGCCGATCTCGATGTTGAGGTACTTGACAATGCCGCCCTCGAGGACGTTTCCGAGGTGTTCGACCGTGAAAGTACGGTTGAACGGGCTCGTCGGTCGCGGGTCGTGGACGAGGCAGACGTATTCGTCGACCGGCAGCGTGATGTACTTCTTCGCGAACTGCTGCGGCGTGATCTGGCCGTCGCGGTGGATTTTTTTCTTCCGGTCGTTCCACTGCCAGTTGAAGCGCGTCGGCGGAGTCCCGAGGTGGATGCAGAGGATGCGGTGAACCGTCCGCAGGATTTCCTGTTTCGCGCGACGCAGCTCGAAGGTGATCGCGCCTGTTTCGCAGAGGTCGCGCAGGGTCCTGGCGCCCTCGCGCAGCTTCGTGACCAGCATGCTGTTCATGCGGCCCGAGTTCGAGGAGCTTTCAGTCTCCGGCATCACGGCCTTCGGCACGACGCCGTATTTCTTCACGACGTTGACGAACATGTTCCACTGCCCGCCGTCGCCGAGCACCGAGTGCATCAGGAAGGCCACGTTGCGGTCGTCCACGTGCAGTCCGGCCGTCTCGATGATCTTCTCGAGGAAATAATTCGCGCGCTCCATCTTGTCCCAGAAGAACGTGTAGTTCTGGCTGAATTCGAACCCGTCGAGCTTCATCTTCTTCATCGCCCCGACGCGGAACAGATTCAGCCCCGCAAACATCCAGCAGCGCCCCGAGTTCTTCTGTGCGGTCACCGACCAGTCGTCAAGCCAGTGCGAGAACGTGAAGTCGGTGTTCGTCACCACGGCGCGGTTCAGCGCGATGTCGTCGGCGGTCGTCTGGGTCACGGCGTTCAGCGCGACCTGGTAAGCGGGATTCGCGTCAAAGGCCATCTGCAGCTCGGCGGCGACCTGCGGCGTCAATTCCGCGGGAGCGGAAGCGCCGGCGCGGGAAGACGTGAGACCGACGTTGCGGCGCTGGCCGCTTCCGTTGGACCTGGATTTCCTGCCGGACGCAGCCACTTGCAGCATGGGATTGTTCCTCGGTTTCAAGAAGCGGCCATCTTAGCCCTGCAGCAGTCCCGCAACAATTACATCATCGCGATCGGGGAAACAGCCATGCGAACGCCGAGATTACGAAAGACGAACGATCTCTCATTTCCGCGGCGGATTGCGGCGCGGACGCGGTGAGCGGGGTCTCCCCAGGTCCCACCGCGAACACAGCACCACGTTGGGTACGGCGCCTCAGGCGCATTCGTGCACCACGTTTCCATGTTTCCCCCGAGATCCACGACGCCATAGGGCGATTCGTCCACCGGGAACGACCCCGGTGCACAGATCCTCGGCCCCCCGGGATGTGAAAGCGTGTTGTTCGCGAAGCTCGGGTCGTAGTCGTCCCCCCACGAGAACACTCGCGCGTCCACACCCCGCGCGGCTTTCTCCCATTCCTCCTCGTGCATCAGCCGGTATGCAAGGCCCTCTCGCGCCGATCGCCACGAGATTAAAGCCACGGCGTCGAACCACGAAACCCCCATCACGGGCAGTTCGGCCGACGTCAGCCACACTCCCTTCTCAGATTCCGGTATCGGTTCAAAATGGCCGCCAACCTCGCGAAAAAACCGGACATCTCCTTCCCGCGGCTGGCGCTTTCGCGCTTCCTCCGCGCGACCCGACGCGCAGAGGTCGTTCAGGAACTCAAGGTACTCGCGCGCAATCACGGGAAACCGCGCGACGAACAGGTCCTCTGAGACCTTCGTCTCCTCAGGGCCGCCTCCGGCGTGCTCTCCTCCGAAGATGAATGGCCCGCCCGGCACGTAGCAGAAGCCCTTCGGGATCTCTTCCGGACGATAGAGGTTCACGTCCTGATTCCAGACGCCGCCGCGGTCGATGCGCACCGGCAGATATGTTTCGGCGAAGCCGTCCGCCTTCAGTGCGCAGCGGTAGGAGCCCTGCGGCAACTCAACTCCGGACAGCGGTGTCTTCCCGATGAGTTTTCTCTCGCCCGGTTGCAGGCGCAGGTCCCGCTCCTCGTAGCGGGCGATCCACACTTCGGTCCCCTGAACCTCATTCCTGGCACACCTCGCTGTGTGACCCCAACGGACGCCCTCCGGAAATGTCTTCATCGCAGGCACGGGTCGATCGGTGTCGGCGAGCGACAGCTCCGGCCGCGCCCGCCCGTCCCTCCAGGGGATCGTGAAGTCATCGCCGAACTCGACACGCCACCCGGGATGCCGGATCGGCGCTAGGCATGCGCACCCGCAGGCGAACGTGCGGATCGAAAGTCCCCCCGGCGCGTCCAGCTTCGCCCCGTTGCGCCCGTCGCGGTCGTAGCGCTCCAGCGTGCGCCGGTTCAGCAGCATTTCTTTCCGGTCCCGACGCTTCTCCGCCTCAAGAAACCGATCCAGGTACTGCTCGCACGTCGCGTCCAGCGCTTCCGTCGAGTCCGCCTTGACCGTCAACGCCCGCCCGAATTCCGCCGACGCCGCCGCGAACGCCTCAATCCGCTCATCCTCCAGACGCTTCAATCGCGCCTGCGCTTCCCACAAGGGCCGCTTCTCCTCCGCCCGCTGGTGCGGCTTGATCTTCTCCGACCACTCCTCCACCACTTTTTCCTGCGCCACGATCTCGCCCTTCAGGTCGCTGAAGCGGGACATCAGCGCCCGTCCTTTCCCGACATGCTCGCGCGCTTCGCGTTCGGCGCGTTCCTGAGCTTTCGCGCCTTCCAGGAAGAGCTGAATTTCCCTGTGCATCTCGAGCGCGGATTGGAAGCGATCCTGTTTACTGGCGGCCATCGCGCGACGCCAGATCGCCTGGAGATCCGGGGGTATGGTCGCGGATTTCAGGACGTCGCCGCCGGGCCCACGGGAAGGAGGCGGCGATGCCGACTTACCTTGCGTATCGGGCCCGTATTTCCACGGTACGGGAACCTGCCAGGTCAGAAGCGTGTAGAGGATTCCGCCGAGCGCATAGATGTCGCTCCTGTGATCGACCTCTTCCAGCTTTCCCGTGGCCTGTTCCGGCGACATGTAATTCGGAGTTCCCATGACGCTCCCCGCCAGCGTGATCTGCGTCGACAATCCGTCGTCGGAAGGCGTGGGCGAACCCGAGCCGCCGGAGTCGTTCAATTCCCCCGCGGCTTTCGCCAGCCCCCAGTCCATCACCAGCGTCTCCCCGAATTCGCCGATCATGACGTTGGCGGGTTTCAGGTCGCGATGCACGACGCCGCGGGAATGCGCGTAGGCGACGCCGAGGCAGATCGACTGGAAGATTCCGAGCAGCCTGGTCCGGGAGAACTCCCGAAGCGATTCCGCGTCGCCCGTCTGCAGTCCTTGCACCACCGCATGCAGGGTTCGGCCCCGGACGAGTTTCATGCAGATGAAGAGTTGCCTGACGACGCGGCCGTCCGTCGGATCGCGGTGGTTCAGGAAGCCGAAGTCATAGACGGGGACGATGTTCGGGTGGTCCAGAAGCGCCGTCATCCGGGCTTCCCTGACAAACCGCTCCTCGAACTCCGTGTCCGTGCTTCCGAGAATCAGCTTTACCGCAACCTCACGGCGCAGATCGCGGTCTTCCGCCGCGTACACGCATCCCAGGCCGCCCCGCCCCAGTTCAGCGCCGAGCCTATATCGTTCCTCCCGGGGAACAGGGACATAGAGATGGCGAGGGTTCGTCGCTGGAGGCATGGGAACTGTCTGCGGCATCGCGGGATAGCCTTCCGCAAGCCTCTGAGTCTTCCTGAGTCGCGAGACATCGGCAGGCCGGAGCCACTCGCGCTGGACAAGCCAGTCCAGCAGGGATGCTCCTCCGGCGTCCGCTCCGCGGATCGCCTCTTCCAGGCGCTCGGCCGTCAGCAGCCCCTCCTTGACCGCGAGCCGGGCGATGCTCTCCCGGTCTGCGGCACGGAGCTGTTCGAGAAGCGCACCCAGCGAATCCGGCTCCGATTCCCGCGAAGTCATTCCGGATCTCCCAGGATTGACGCCAGCTCTTCGTGAATCCCGGCGTCGTCGACGACGTATTTCCTGACAAGTTCGATCAGGGTGGCCCTCAACGCCTGGCGGGCCGCGTGAAGGTAGTTCGTGACCTGGATTTCGCTGATGCCCAGTTTCCTGGACACGTCTCCGTAGGAGGGACGCTCCGCGGAGTCACCCATCGTGTACAGCCGCAGCACTTCGAAGTAGACGCTCTTCCCCGTCGCCTTCAGCCGGTTTTCAAGATCTGCGAGGCCCCGGTTGACCAGTTCGCGAGTCCACTCCCGGTCGAATTCCTCTTCCGGACCGGGGCCGGCCGCGGGCAATGTTCCCGCGATTTCCTCAGTCAGCGGCATGAGCGGTTGCCCTCCGCCCCGCTTGAGCCTTCCGGCGTCCCGTCGGGCCGTTCCGAGGAAGCTCTTGAGGCACCGCTTCAGGTAGCCGCGAAAATTGCCTTTCTCCCTGTCGAAGCGGCCCAGCAGTTGTTGCTCCTGCACGTGGACCAGAAACTCCTGGGTCAGGTCCTTCGCATCCGCGTCGGACCGGTTCCAGGAGCGACGAAGGTAGAGGTAGATGGGTTTCCAGAACGCCGCCGCCATGAGCTCGAGATGTCGCTGCGCCCGTGCCTCGCGGTCGTCGCCGGAGTGAAATTCCGCCCAAATCGATGTCTGGGGGAACTCCGACGCACCGCCGCCCATCGACGTATTGGCGCCTTTGGACATGCGCCGGCAAGTTTACCCCAACGCTCCCGGTCAACGGCGATTCGGGGAAGCGCGGAATTTCCGGAATTCTCCAAAGAAAATCGTCCCGGCGGTCTACCAGGTCCTCGTGGGGAGAGTTCCAAGTCCCCGAGGGGCACAGCAGCTCGCCAGACCCTGACCTGCATCTAAAACGGAGGAGATTCGAATGACCATCGACTCGTTTCGCCGCCTTGCCTTCCGCGCCGTCCTGGGCGCAGTCCTCCTCGCCGGCGCTTCCGGCTGCCGGTCGCTTCACGCCGATCACGACGAGTGGAGCAAGGAAGAAGCGCTGGACCAGCTGCGCGGCCACTACCCGGAGATCATCGAGGTCGGGGACGACAGCATCAGCGTGCCCAACTGGGTGCAGGGAGGACGCAAGCCGCTGGTCATCAAGTACGCGGACATCGTCGATGTGCAGGTCAAGCCGCAGGCGAAGGCTTTCGTTCTGTGGCCGATTACGGCGACGCTCTACGGACCGTTCCTCTACGACATGTCCGTCACGCTCAAGAATGGCTGGACCGTGCCGATCATCCGGAAGTGCCGCTGGGCCACGGGCTTCACACCCATGGGCTACTTCCCGAACGTGCTGGTCTTCGGGTACGAGCCCGGTTACGCGCTCGACTGGCTGAGGCAAGACGCGCAGGGCTGGCCCAAGGGCGACGGGTCAACGAAGGAGGCGTCGAGGTAAGCGTACGGTGATTGCGGTTGGTCTTGAACTTTGCGGCCGCATGCGCGATCAAGACTCAACCTGTTGCCCTGGAGCACCCATGGCCTTCTTCGGCGTCACCATCGAGACCATCCGCGACGTCTGTCCGATTCCGGACGCCGACCGGATCGAGCTCGCCACGCTGGCGGGGAAGGAATTCCAGTTCATCACCGCGAAGGGCGCCTTCCGGCCCGGCGACCGATGCGTGTACTTTCCCGTGGATTCGCTCCTGCCGGCGCCGCTGGCCGAACGACTGGGCGTTGCGGGAAAACTCGCGGGGCGCGACCGCAATCGCGTGAAGACCGTCCGGCTCCGTGGACAGATCAGCCAGGGAATCGTCGCCACGCTGGACCTCGTGCCGGAGGGACTGCGCGAGGCGGGTCCTGAAGCGTTTACGGCACACTTCGGCGTCGCGAAGTACGAGCCGCCCGAGGAAATCGTGACGGGCGCCATCCTGCGGCCGCTTCCGGACGGAACTTCGGTCTACGACATCGAAGGGGCCGACCGGTTTGTCGAGATGGCGGAGGCCCTCATGGACCTTCCGGTCCTGGTGACGGAAAAGCTCGAGGGCTCGAATTTCTCGGTGCTGGTCGAGGCTGACGGGAGCGTCCAGGTCTGCCAGCGCTCCGCCGTCATTGTTCCGGTCGAGGGTGAACAGCACACTTTTCACAAGGTGGCGCATCGCTCCCGCATCGTCGACTTCGCGCGGTCCGTCGCCGCAGCGCGACCCGGCCGCCGCAGCCGTGCCCGTCCTGTCCCGCGGAGTCACCCTGCGTTCGTTCCTCGCCGGACGAACACTTAAGGAAGTGTCCAATGGCCGGTCCCTGCTTTTCGATGCGCCGCGGGAAGGCCTCGTCGTCCGCCCGATGGAGGAAAGACAGGTGCCCGGTTTCGGCCGGCTCGTCGTCAAGCAGCGCAGCCCCGAGTATCTCGCGGGGACCGAGCGGTAGTCGGACGCCGCGACTTCACGAGGTTTCGCCCGGCTTGTCGCCTACGCCTTGACGTCCGGCCTGCCCAGAACGGCGGAGAGGAGCAGCCAGAATGGAGCTTGAAGCGGTCTATGGCACGGATCTACGATCGGGAACATGAAGCGCTCGCCCAGCACAGGTCCCTCCTGTAGTCGCGGAAAATCCGCTGGAAATCGAGTAGCTGTTTCCGGGCTCTCAGGTCAGGAGAGCGACGACCGCCCTGAGGTCCTGCTCCTCTTTTCGAATCTGAAGTCCTCGCTGCCCGCTCTTTCCAAGCTTCTCGACAATTGCAGCAGTCACTGGGACTACGAAGATCCTGTCTATCGTTTCTACCACCAGAGCTACAAGGTCTACTTCGTCCAGGAAGCCACCCTCAGAATCGTGGCCGCCCTCCAGGCGCTCGCCCCCGATCGGAAGCTCAACTCATGGTTTCTGCAGATCGTGAAAGACGGCACCGGGAAGGAGTTCGGGCCCGACCACAATCAGAAGTGGCTTGAGGTTGTGCGCCCCATCGTCGAGGCTTTCTTTCACGCGCGATTCATGCTCGAGATGGCGGTGCGGTACGGGCAAACGCTGAAGACGCCGCCGCGGATGCTTCCGAGCGGCTGGGCCGCGCTCCTGTACCTGTTTGATCTCCGTTGAGTCGTTGACGATCCCTGGTCCCGCGCTGGACGCTCGTACTCGTTCTGTGTACACTTGTACTCATAATGAGAACTATCCAACCGCGGCTTCCCGCCGGTGCTGCCGAAGCCCTCTTCGGCCTGACCCGGCGCCGCGTCCTTGCCTGGCTCCTGCTTCACCCGGACGAATCCTTCTACCTCAGGCAGGTCGCTCGGCTCGCGGGCGCCTCGCTCGGCGCCGTACAGCGCGAACTCCGCACGTTGTCGGGAGCAGGTCTCCTGCAACGCACGGTGCAGGGACGGCAGGTCTACTTCCAGGCGGACAAACGCTCGCCGATCTACGCGGAGATGCATTCCCTCTTCGTCAAGACGGCCGGCGTCGTCGACGTCCTGCGGTCGTCGCTCGCAGGCCTCTCCTCCCGGATCCGCGCCGCCTTCGTTTTCGGTTCCGCGGCCCGGGGGGGCTTGCGTCCGGAAAGCGACATTGATCTCATGGTGGTCGGCGACGCGGGATTCGGGGACGTCGTCGGAGCACTCGTGAAGGCGCAGGAGATCATCGGAAGAGAGGTCAATCCGACGGTCTACCCGCCGGCCGAATTCAAGTCGAAGATCCGGGACGGGCACCATTTCCTGACCTCGGTCCTCACTGAACCCATGGTTTTTGTCATCGGAGATGCCGGTGAGCTTGAAAGACTGGGAGCGGAACTCCTGGCTGACCGCCCACAAGACCAGCTCGGCAGAAATCCGCGATCTCCTGGCCGTCGTCAAACGCGACCTCACGGACTGCGCCGCTGAAAAGCTGAGCGCAGACTGGAGCATGAACATCGCCTACAACGCCGCGCTGCAGGCCGCGAGCGCAGCCTTGGCCGCTTCCGGATACCGCGCGACGCGCGACCAGCACCACTTCAGGATCATCCAGTCGCTTGGCGAGACCGTCGGCGCCGATCCGAAGGACATCGCGGTGTTTGATGCCTTTCGCAAGAAGCGCAACTCCGCAGGTTATGAGCGCGCGGGGCTCGTCTCGGACGCCGATGCGAAGGCGATGCGCGAACTCGCGGTGCGGGTACAGGGTGTGGTCCTGGAATGGCTGAAGAAGAACCATGGCCACCTGATGAAGTCGTAGCACGTTCTCACCATTACGACTCAGGTGTTTTGGATTCGGGCCCAGCACCCGGTTTTGTATACCGGGCAATCAATTGTTCATGAATTCGCGACAACGACCACGTCGGGATGGCGCTCTGGCTGGAAGTGCCACCGTGAGTAACCGCGAGCGTGAACGGATGCGCCCAGAGCCAGCGATCCTCGAACCCAACGGGGAACATGACGCTCGCCGCAAGGTTCGCGGGTGTGTCGCCTCTGCGCGGGTTGACCAACGCGAAATGGGCTCCGACCTTGTCTCTCCACTCCTTCACCGAAGGGATGACTCTCTTGACGTACGACAATGCGGCTTCCGAATCTCCGTCCTTCGCGAGCCAGCCGATCAGCCGCACATAATTGCAAGCGGAGGCCGCATACCAATGAAATGCGCAAGCAACAAGCCCCATTGGAATGCCGCGAAGTTGTGGCGCGTTCCCTATCAAGCTCACCTGGTGGTGCTTGGCGTCAACCCGCTGGCAGATCTCTGCTTCGGTGGCTTGAACCTGCCGGTTCAGAAACTCGAGCCCCTGCCAGAGATAGCCCAGGCTCCCAATTTCATTCTGATGGCCTTCACTGCTTTCTAGCCGAAGCTGTTCGGAATGATCAAGGATCATGCTGGAATTGCTCAGGCCGGCCGCGCGAAGCAGACGATCTCGTGCTTCTCGCGGTGGTTCGTCCAGAAGTCCTTCCCGTCGAACGCGAGGCCCCGCGCCGGGAAGGGGATGCGCGCCAGGTCCGCCGTCGCGCCCGTCGCCGGGTCGATGCGCGTCAGCAGGTAGTCGTTCGATTCTTCGACGTCCGTCGAAACCACGTGGATCACGCCGTTCACGATCACTTGCCCGCAGATCTGGTGGGGCACGTCGTGTGAGCGGAGGATGGTCCCATCGGCCCCGAGGGCGAGGACCCGCTGCCGGTGCCACTGGTTGAGGTGCAAGTGCTTCCCGTCCCATCCGAGCTGGGAGCCCGTGGAAGAGGGGCAGTGCTGCGCGAATGCCATGTCGAATCCGGTGGCGGGCACGAATCTCCGGATGAAGCGGTCGTCATCCTCGCCCTCCCCGCAGACGACCCGGAGTTCAGCGCCGATGCTCGTCAAACCCCACGGCTTCCCGGGCGCCGCCCAGTCCCGGCGCACCTTCCACGCCGCGTGGTCGATCTCGTAGAGGCGGCTGGTCTCGATCGAGCCCATCCAGAGCGTGGGCCCGTCGAAGACGAGGCACTGCGGGCGCGGCGCGGGGGAAGCGAGGCGGCGGAGTTCGGTGATATCTTTCATATGAGGCTCGACATCTTAGCCTTGAGTGCCTTGCCGACAATCTTGTCTGAAGCGGCTCCCATACTGACGCAGACACAGATCGAGACGAATTCCGAGGTGGCTCCGCGACTCACGGAAGGGTACGTCGACGGGGCACGGGACTTGAACGTCGCTCTATGGTGAACATACGATCTCCTGCATGAAACGCCCGCCGAGTCGAGTCCCCGACGTCAAGCCCCCCACCGACGAGGATGACCGGCCGGAGGTCAAGGCACTCTTCTCCAATCTGAAGTCATCCTTGCCGGCGCTGTCCCAGCTTCTCGAAGACTGCAGCAGTCACGGGGATTACGAAGACCCTGTCTATCGCTTCTACCACGCGAGCTACAAGGCCTACGACGTGCAGCATTCGACTCTCAGGATCGTGGCCGCCCTCCAGGCGCTCGCACCAAAGCGCAAACTCAACAGCTGGTTTCTGCAGATCGTGACGGAAGGCACCGGGAAGGAGTTCGACCCGGAACACAATCAGAGGTGGCAAGCCGTCGTGCGCCCCATCCTCGAGGCGTTCTTCCACGCGCGATTTATGCTCGAAATGGCCATGCGCTACGGTCGCACTCTCGAGCACGCGCCGAACATGCTGCCGAGCGGCTGGGCCGCGCTCCTCTACCTGTTCAACCTTCGTTGACCGGTCGGAGCCAGATAAGGCTACTTCGTTGACCGGAAGAATCCGGAAGGATGCTCTGACACATAGCGATCTCGCATCTGATTCAGGGCCACTCCGTCCGCAAGGACCTCGTAGAAGCGGTCATCCAAATCGTCAAATCCTCCGATCCGCTCGTCCTTCTTCAATGGCATCCTTTTCATGGCGTCCCAACGCCTTCCTTCGTCCGCCGGAAAAATCGGCCCGAACTTGGCAATGGCCGTTTCCACAACGCTTGCCAGTTGGAGCGACCCGACGGCTCGAAATCCGATGACAGCTTCATGTGCAACAACTCCCGTCGGATTTCCAAAGAACTGGCGGAAGCCACCGTTGCAGACTTCGTACACGCACCAGTAGATCGAGTAGAGGCTCCGCTGACCGGGAGTAAGCTCATGAAGCTCCTCCGGGGTCGGGCCATTCCCCACCCTCATCACGACGGGATGAATGGCTGCGTGGGCCAGGCCTCCGGGTTTCGGGTCGATCCCCGCAGGTTTTGGAATCAGCGTCGACATTCCACCTCGCAGTCGCGCCTTGAGAGACCTCAACTCAGACGTCGATGGATCGGATCTTACAGCTTCCTCAACTCCTCGCTCATCACCCCGAGGCACTCCTTCAGTTCCGGCACCGTGCAGTCCGCCATGTGGGCGACGCGGAAGGCGTCCTGCTTCAGCTTGCCGTAGCCTTCGCTGATGATGAAGCCGCGGTCGGCGACCTTCTTGACCCATTTCACGATGTCGACTTTCTTCGTGTTGGCGGCGCAGGTGAGCGTGACGGACTCGAAGCCCTTGGGGGCGAATTTCTCGAAGCCGTGCTCGGCGATCCAGCTCCAGCAGGTGTCGCGGAGGTCCATGTGCCTCTTGAAGCGCGCTTCGAGGCCCTCCTTGAAGAACTTGTCGAGCTGGTGTTTCAGCCCGTAGATGAGGGAGACGTTGGGCGTGCAGGGGGTCATGTTCTTCTCGGCGAACGACTTCATCTCGACGAAATCGAAGTAGTAGCCGCGGTCGGGGAGCTGCTTCGCGCGGTCCATGGCCTTCTGCGAGCAGGTGCAGATCGTGAGCCCCGGAGGCATCCCGAACGCCTTCTGCGTGCCCGCCAGGATCACGTCGATGCCGAGGCGGTCGACGTCGATTTTGACGCCGGCCATCGAGCTGACCGCGTCGACGACGAAGACGACGTCCGGGTACTTCTTCATCATGTCGGCGATTTCCTCGATCGGGTTCATCGTCCCCGTCGAGGTTTCGTTGTGCACGAGCAGGACGCAGTCGTACTCGCCGGTCTTCAGGTGCTTCTCGATCGTCTCAGCGCGAATCGCCTGGCCCCACTCGACCTGCGCCTTGGCCGTTTTCTTCCCGTTCTGAACCGCGATCTGGTACCAGCGGTCGCTGAACGCGCCCAGCATGCACGCGATCGCGCCCTTCTTTGCGCAATTGCGGGCGGCCGCTTCCATGGCGCCGGTGGAACTGCACGTGAAGAGGAACACGTCATTTTTCGTGCCGAGCAACTGCTTGAGCGGCGGGATGCACGAGCCGTGGAGCTCGGCGTATTCGGCCACGCGGTGGCCGATCATCGGCGCCGCGCAGGCCTGCAGGGTGTCGGGCTTGACTTCGACGGGGCCGGGAATGAAGAGCTTCTTGGCTGCCATGGTGGCCTACCTCGCGAAGGAGACGCGGTTCATGATAAATCCGGTGAGGAGCTTCGGGTAGAAGTCCGTGGACTTCTGGGGCATGCGCTCCCCTTTTTCGCTGATGGTCTTGACTTCGGACAGTTTGGTGGGGTTGAGGAGGAAGGCAGCCTGGGCGTTGGGAAGCGCGGCCCAGACTTCGTCGGCGTGGCGGGCGTAGGAGACGTGCTGCTCCTTCTCGACCATGTCGGCGGTGATACCGAGCGCGCGGTCGAGCAGAAGCGAGTGCAGGATCGCGACGTCGAGTCTCTTCCACTCCGGCGCGCGCTGCTCCTTGATCTCCGTCTCCGCCAGCTTTTCATCTTTGAGCGTGAGCAGCCACAACCCGCCGGCCGGCGTCGCGAAGCCGAAGCAGTGCTTCACCTGCCCCTCGATGCGCAGGTCCTCCATCAATTCGCGGCGCTGTTCGTCGGAAGCGGGGCCGTAGTCCTTTGCGTCGAAGTGCGGCGCGACTTTCTTGAGGAAATCCTTCGCGTCGAAGCGCGGGAGCCCTGAAACGAGGCGGTGCGTCGGGAAAATCACCATCCCGGGGTCTTCCATGTTGATGAACGTCATCATGCGGCGGTCGTAGGTTTCCTCGCCGTCGCACGTGAGCCCGGCCTTCCGGCACTCCTCGCGATACTGCAGCGCGACTTCATACCTGTGATGCCCGTCCGCGATGAAAATGTCCCGCTTCGCCAGGTCCGCCTGCACCGCCGCGATCGCCTTCGCGTCCGTCACGCGCCACGCCCGGTGCGTCTCGCCGTAGTCGTCCTTCGCTTCGAGCGTCGGCGGCCCCTTCGTGAACGGATCCAGCGCCGCGTTCGCCGCGTTCTTCGAATCGCTGTAGAGCATGAAAATGTGCCCTTCGGTCAGCCCGCGCGTCGCCGTCATCAGCGCAAACCGGTCCTTCTTCGGCGCCGCGAGCGTCTTTTCATGCGCGTGAACCCCGCCCTTGCCGAACTCCGCCAGCTCGCCGATCGCGACGAACCCCTTGCGCGTCCGCGTCTCGCCGTTGAACTTGAAAACCTGGTGCGAGATCCACACCGCCGGCTCCGTCTCGCGCACGATCGTCCCGTCCGCCAGCCACGCCTCCAGCGTCTTTGCCGCTTCCGCGTACTTGTCCTTCCCCGGATCCTCCTTCGGCTTCGCGATCCTCACGATGTGCCTTTCGTGCCGCGCGTAGTACTTCTCCCGCGTCGCGTCGCTGATCTTGTCGTAAGGCTGGCTCACGACGGCGTCGAGCGAGCCGATCTTCGCGACGTCGTAGTGAAGCGCGCGGAACGGGAAGACTCGGGGCATCGGGGCTCCATTGGGACTTCGGGAGGGGTGATTGTGTCGAAGGGGCCGGGGGTGTCAATGCGCGGGTATTCTGTCCGCCGGATGAAACGAATCGTCGACCGCACGTTCACCGCCCGCTGCAGCGTGCAGGCCGCCTGGAACCACCTCGCCGCAATCGAAAACTGGCCAAGCTGGGCGAAGCACATCCGTTCCATCGAGCGCTCCCCCGCCGGCGCGCTGGCCCGCGAGACGAAGGGGCTGATCCGCCTCTCCAACGGTTTCAAGAGCACGTTTGCGATGACCGAATTCAACCCGCCCCGAAACTGGAAATGGGTCGGCCCGTTCCTCGGCGCGCGAATTCACTACGACCACCTGTTCGAAGCGGTTTCAGCGGACGAAACCCGCATCCGCTTCACGCTCGACGCCGAGGGCTGGACCGTGCCGATGGTCGGCTGGCTTTTCGGCGCGATCTACCGGCGGAACCTGAATCGCGCGATCCCGCTCCTGGTGGCGGAGTTGGACCGATTGGTCCGCACCTGAAACCTTGTCATTTCCACGGCCCACCGGGCTGCCAATCGGCCGTGAATACCTTTTCCGAGCCGAGCGCGCTGAGCGGAGGCCAGAGAAATTCGATGGTCCTGGCCCCCACCTTTCGCAGGTCCGCAGGCGCGCCGGTCAGCTTGTCCTTCTCGAGATACTTCCTCCAGCGAAGCGCCCGATCCGTGTTTTCGTACCACGTCGGCAGAAGCGCGACCGGCGGGGCCAGGGGGAGCTCAGTTGAACGCCGGCTGAAAGTGCTCGCGATGGCGCGCGACTGAATGCTCCCGTCGAATCGGAAAATGGATGACAGCACGTAGATGTCATAGAAGTCCTTCGCCCGGGTGTTGTCCTCGCCGTGCCGGACCATGGCGTGCAGCTTCTCAGCAACGACGGCCTCGCGAGGGTAAACAAGAATCCGCGGCGTTGGCGCGTCGAGCAGGCTGGGGAAGTCGGCGAGTTTGGGACGAGGGAAGACTGCGTCGCCGAATCCGACGTCGACCTGAAGAGGAATCCTGGCTTTTTCCAGGTGAGCCTGAAGACGCAGACGAACGCCGACGTATTCCTGACCCGCAAGAATCTCGGAGGCTCTCAGGGTCTCCACCGGAAATTCCAGGCCGTCGGGAGGGACTCGCGTCGTCAGGATTTCGCGGAATCTCTTCGCGATGACTTCAGGTGCAGCCGGCCCTGCGCCGAGCAGGTCCAGGTCCCGGGTCACCCTCGAGACCTGCTCACCCCAGAGCGCCAGCAGCACGGCCCCCTTCAGGACAAAATCGTCCCTCCTGGGGGATTCTGAGAGCCGAAACAGGAGCCGCTCGATCGCGAATCGCTGCAGGACGAGCAGGTACCCGCCGCTTCCGGAGGCGGCGTACTTCCGCAGCCGCTCCCGGACCGACGCCGCCAGATTGCGGCCCTTCCCCGTCACGCCAGCATCGCTTCCATGTAAGGCTTCATCACCGACCGGATGCGGCAGGTTCGCGACAGCTCGTTGATTTCATCGACGGTGGCCCGGCGCTCGCGAAGCGTCTCCTTGAGGGCTTCGAGGGCGACATCAAGGCCGAATTTGCGGAATCTGAAGCAATCGACGATGGTTCTCGCCGGCGAAGTGATGCGGAACGGCACGCCGTCGGCAATTTGCTCTTCGATGCCGAGTTTCATCATTCGTCCGGAGAATCGCACGATGCGGACCGGCAGTAGGTCGAGACGCGGGAGGCGGGCCTTGTGGTCGATCGCGATCCAGAGGTCGCCTGGTGATTGGGTGCCGATTTGATGGATCTGGAGTGCGGAATAGAGGCAGACGAGGGCATTCGGGACCCGCTTGAACACCTCGCCAACCGTTAGGTGCTCGGAGTATTCCGCGGCCGGATTGAGGTAGACACCCCGGGAGACGCGTTCGTAGGCGCCGCTGCGCACGAGTCCGCGGAATCGGTGTGCGGAGATTCCGGCGAGAGGCAGATCTCGAGGGCGGATGAGGGTTGGCATGTGAGGGGATACCGATTTCACAGAGAGAGCATAACACAAAACGTCGGCACTTACGTTCTAAATGATTACATATTCTGTAATGCGCCTCAGGACCAGTTCGGGCGACGGAATCAGTGTCTGAAGTGTCTCATCCCCGTGATCACCATCGGCACTCCCGCCTTCTTCGCCACAGCGATCACCTCTTCATCCCTCATCGACCCGCCGGGCTGGATCACGCTCGTCACGCCAGCCTGCAGCGCCAGCTCGAGCGCGTCCGGAAACGGGAAGAACGCGTCGCTCGCGCAGGCTGCGCCCTTCGCGCGGTCGCCGGCCTTCCAGCAGGCGATACGCGCGCTGTCCACCCGCGACATCTGCCCGGCGCCGACGCCGACGATCATGCGGTCTTTCGCGAAGACGATCGCGTTCGACTTGACGTGCTTGCAGACGGTCCAGGCAAACTGAAGGTCGGCCCACTGCGCGTCGGTCGGCTTGCCGGTCGGGTACTGGACTTCCGGCGACATGAGCGCGTCGTCTTTCGTCTGGAGGAGCGCGCCGCCCGTCACCGGCCGGATGTCCATGCGGACCTGTGCCCCCGATTTCGCGATGTCCCCCGTCTCCATCAGCCGAACGTTCTTCCCCCACTTCGCCCCCGTCTGAAGCTGCTTCAGAGCGTCCGGCGCGAAGCTCGGCGCGACGATCGCCTCGAAGAACTGGTTCGGCGCGGTCATGGCTTTCGCGGCGGCCAGGTCAACCGGGCGGTTGCACGCGACGATTCCGCCGAACGCGCTGACGGAATCGCCCTGCACGGCCTTGCCGAACGCCTCTTCAAGCGAAGCGCCCATCGCGCAGCCGCAGGGGTTGTTGTGCTTGATGATCGCGATGGCGGGGGCGTCGGTGAATTCGCGGACGAGCTCCAGTGCGGCGTCGCAGTCGAGGATGTTGTTGAAGGAGAGTTCCTTGCCGGAAAGCTGGCGGGCGACGCCGATGCCCGACCTTGCGGAAGGGTCGCGGTAGAACGCCGCCTTCTGGTGGGGATTTTCGCCGTAGCGCAGGTCCTCGACCTTGGCCCACGAGGCCGCAATCGTTTTCGGGAAGGCCTCGTCGCCGTCCTGTCGCGCGAGCCAGGTCGAGATGGCGGCGTCGTAGGCGGCGGTGCGCGCGAAGGCCTCTTTGGCGAGGCGGAAGCGAAGATCTTTGGGCACTTCCCCGCCGGTCTTCTTCATCGCCTCGGCGACTTCGGCGTACTGCGCGGGACTCGTGACGACGGCGACGTGCTCCCAGTTTTTCGAAGCCGAACGGATCATCGCCGGCCCGCCGATGTCGATGTTCTCGATGGCGTCTTCGAGGGTGACGCCGGTCTTGGCGACGGTTTCCTCGAAACGATAGAGGTTCACGCACACGAGGTCGATGGTCCCGAACTTCTGTGCGGCCATCTGCTCGCAGTGCTTCGGGTCGTCGCGGCGCGCGAGGATGCCGCCGTGGACTTTCGGGTGAAGCGTCTTGACGCGTCCGCCGAGGATTTCGGGCTGGCCGGTGTAGTCGGCGATTTCGACGACCTTGATGCCGCCCTCGGCGAGGGCCTTGGCGGTGCCGCCCGTCGAGAGGATTTCGACGCCGAGCGAAGCGAGGGATTTCGCGAACTCAAGGAGGCCGGACTTGTCGGTGACGCTGAGGATCGCGCGCTGGATCTTCATGGGAAACTCCGGATCGGGCCGGCGCAGCCGGCGAGAAGCGCGGAATTGGAATTCACCGCGCCCGATTGGACCAGAGATACTGACCATGACGGGCCCCATCCCAGTCCCGGGCCCATGCCCACCCGGGCCCCGTCCCGCATCCCCATCCCCTGCCGTTTTTAGTCCACCCGGAACGTCACCTCACTCTCAATCTTCGTCTTCTCCTTGTCCCCGCGATTGATTTCTATCGCCATCACGTACTCGCCCTTCTTCAGCTTCGCCTTGACCGTCGCGATCTTCTTTTCGCCGCCTACGGACGCTTCCTGCACTTTCCCTTCTTCGTCCGCCACGAAATCCCCGTCCTTCGACGAGCCGTGCGACAGCTTCGCCTTCGCGACCGCGACGTCCGTCACGCGGACCTCGTCGGGCTTCGCGTCCTTGTCCACCACGATCTGGAACACCTCGACGTCCAGCGCCGCTTCCGCACCGTTCTTCACTGTTCCCCGCACCGCGCGCACCACGACCTTGTAGTCCCCGACCGCGCTGCCGCACGTCGCCGCGTCTTTTTCGCAGTACGGGCACGACTTGGTCGTGTCCGCCGTCTGCGTCCAGTTCGCCTTCAGGCACGGGCAGAAGTAAACCGTCACCTGGTCGGTCCCCAGGATCTCGCGGTTGTCGGGCTTGACCTTCTCGTCGGCGCCGGCGGGGAACGCCGCCGCAAGAGCGGAAGCGGCAAGTGTGATCCGGAGGAAATGGCGAAGCATGGGAAGCTCCTAGCGAGGGGAAGGCCCCTATTCTACGGCAGGAACCGGAAAGGGGAATTCGGGATTCTAAGGTCAGCGGGACCCGTTCAGCATTGAATCCAACGCAGCTTCGGCCACGTAAATTTCGTCATTCTGCGCGCGCGAAAGAAGCGCGATGCGGATCTTGCCGGATCGGTTCCGCCCGATCGCGTCGGCCGCGCGGTAACGCACGAGCATGGATTCGTCATTCAGCACGTATTCGCCGAGGGCACGGAAGGCCTCGAATGAGCCCGACGCGCCAAGCGCGTCCATCGCGAGCGCCCGGACGCCCGTTTCCGGATGCGTCGCGGCGATATTCAGGTCCGGAAGCGCCTTCGCGGCCGCGAGTTCCAGCTCGGTCCACTTCTTGAAATCGACGGACGCGCCGTTGCGGAGATCGTCAAATTCCGCCCTTTGGACACGCAGCTGGCGCTGAAGCGCTCCTTCCGCCGTGGCGACCTTGTAAACCGACCCCGCCAGCATGGCGAATCCCGCAAACGCGAGCGCGCCTGCCGCGCGCCGCAACCCGCGGCCACGCAGCCAGACGATACCCGCCGCGACCCAGAGCCCGTAGCTGCCGAGCAGGATCGCCGGCCCGAGGAAAACCGCGAGCGAGTTGGCGATCTGCGCGACGTCCCGAAGCGAACGCCGCCGGTCGGCGCGGGAATTGGCGGCGCGCAGAGCGGCGCTGAACATGGCGTCGCGCGCGTCGCCGCTTTTCGCCAACGCCTCGCCGTTCATGAACTGCTCGGCCGCCGCTTCCGGGAAAACTTTCTCGAGCCCACCTCGCGATGTCGCCATGAATTCCAGCGACCTCATCGGGTCTGTCCGCTTCAATTCCTGCGCCGCTTCGACGACCCACGGGCCGCCGTCCTCGTTGTACACGAGCAGGGTGTAACCGTTGCCGCGCGCCAGCCTCAGAAAATCTTCCCTGGTCGACGCGATGGTCGCGATGAAGCGGTACTGGTTCACAGGAAAACCGTGCACGACGGGCCCTGCGAAGAGGAGCGAATTGCGCGCATTAAGCTCGGGTGGGCGCAGCGCGAAGGCCGCAAGCGCCGAGTGCCGGTAATAGAACGTCGCGAGCGCCTCGCCGGATTTCGTGCCGAAGAGCGCGCGGTCCCGGATGCCGCGGTAGACCTCGCTTCCATTGAGCAGCGTCGCGGGGATCCCTGCGGCGAGGGCGGTGGCGGCGACGGCGATCGCCCAGCGCCTGCCGTGGGCGGGAGCGCGGCCCCCGGCGAGGAGGGAGCGGAATCCGGCGTAAGCAACCCAGGAAGCAGCCGGCGCGAGCACGCCGGCGGCGAGGCCCGAGAGAGCGACCCCGGGAGAAATCAGCGCCATCGGGAAAACGATGCAAGCGGTCAGCAGGGCCGGGAGATTCCAGCGCGAGACGGCGGGGAGCAGTTCGCCGATCGCGAACAGGAGGCACAGCGGGACCGCGGCAAGAAAACCCAGCGCCGCAGCGGGAATGAAGGCCGCCTGCGCTACCGGCGCCTCGCGCACGCGCGCGGCCGTGGGAGCCCGCGAGGTCTCCAGCCGCTGCTCGAACAACGCCTGCTTCGCTTCCCATTCGCGCTTCGCATTGCGGCAGAGCGGGACGGTGAAGATGAACAGGATGGCGGTGGCGAGCAGCCACGCGAGCGTGAGCCCCGCCGCGGCGCAGGCCAGCGTCTGCAGACCGGATCCTGGGACGCCTTTGCCCTGCAGGTCGTCCAGGCGGGCCTCGAGGAAGCGGCGGCAGAAGGGCGAGCGTCCCCCTTCGGTGGCCTCCCAGGCGCCTTTGCCGTCCGCCCAGCGCGCGGCGACTTCGTGTTTCCTCGCGTCCGCGTGGAACGCGCCTGCGGCGCCTCGCCGGAACACCAGGGGCGACGGCTCCTCGTAACCGAGCCGCAGCGCCGCCTCACGGGCCGATTTCTCCCAGGCGTCGCGGTCCGGCGCGGACTCCTCGCGAAGTGCTTTCAAGGGTCTATTTGCTGTGGCTGAAAATCATGTAAAGGATCAGCCCGATGATCCCGCCGACGACGGCGAGTACGGCGATGAGGACGACGAGCTTGTCGTATTTCCCCACAGGGTGCTCGCCCTTGACGATCTGTCCCGTGAACCCGTTCACGAGAAGCCGGTAGTTCTTCCCCTCGTACGTGTACTGCCAGACCCATAGCGGCAGGTGGACAAGGTGCGTTCCGTCGATCGAGATCTGCGTGTCGCAGTCCGTCAGCGTCGTGACGCGGCCGTCGGCGATGGCGCGGTTATAGCGAACGATCTGCCCGCGAGCCTCCTCCTCCGCCTGCTGCTGGTTGATCTGCCCGTTCTTGATCGACATCTTTTCCGGGATTTCCTTCACGTTGAAAGGCGTCGCGCCCTGCAGGAGGTTGACGCCGGTCGAATTCTCGTTCCCCAGGCCGAAGCTCAGGAAAAACCCGCCCCAGTCCGCCGCCGTCTTGAGAGCGCCGGGATTGAGCGCGTCGATCCCGAACCACTCCTCCCCGCGCCGCGCGTACACCGACCAGTTGTGGGTGTTTTCGAAGTTCCCGCTCGCCGGCTCCCAATACGTCTCGGTGCGCGAATTCTTCCCGAAGCCGACCGAGCGCGTTCTTCGATTCTGCCCGCTCCACTGCGTGTGGCTGCGGCAGGCGACAACCCAGAACGGAAGCACAATCCCGTCGCGCCCCTGGAAGGCCGCGCGCTCCGGAAGGTCCTTGGGCTTGAAGAACCCTTCACCCATCCACTTCTTGATGGAAGCGGTCATGGCGTTCTCGTCGGCTTTGGGCGAGAGGCAAAAGTGCTTTTCGACCGCGATGATGTTTCCCATGCCTGCGAGCATGACGGTCGAGCCGCAGTAGCCGCACGTGAGCGTCGCCTCGCCGGAGAGGTAGTCGATGGGGGCACCGCAGGACTTGCACTGGAGTTGCTGGCGGACGGCGTCAGTCACGTGAGTGGTCTCCGGGGGTGAAGCGGCGGATTGTACTGGCGGGACGAAAGAGTGATGAGGAATGAGAGGGTCGGCAAATAACCGGGGCCGGCTCTTGGCCGGCCCCGGAGTTTTCAGAGCGTTCGCGGCAGCTATTGGAACTTGAACGTCTTCTGTTTGTCTCTCCACCACTTCTTCCACTCGTTCCAGTCTTCTCCGAAGTCCTCGCCCGTGAGCTTGTTCAGAGAGCGCTTGCACTCTTCGCGCAACCCGCCGCCGCCGCCCGGCCCACGGCCGCCTTTGCCCTTGAACTTGAAGGGCAGGTCGATGAGGAAATCGATCACGTCCTTGTGCTTCATGTTTCCAAGGCAGCGGATGCGCGCCCGGCTGACGTCCTGCGACGGCACATCAAGGATGCTGTCCTCGGCGGGCGCGACGGCGCGAAGGTCGCCTGTCTCTCCGATCGCGTCCCAGGCCTTGACCGCGAGCTTGTTGTTCGTCTCCGACTTGAGCCACGTCAGGATCACGGGCAGGCCGTTCTTGACGTCCAGCTGCAGGATCGGCGCGATGACCAGGTCCTTGAGCTTCACGCTCGGGTCCTTGAGCGCCAGCGAGAGCGGCTTGACGACCTTGGGATCCTTCGAATCGATCAGCCTCTGCGCCGCGTCGCACTTGTCCTGCTCGATGCCGCCTTTCATCGCGGAATCGTAGGAAGCGATGTCGCGCTCCAGCTTTTTCGCGGGGTCGATGTTCTGCCCCGCCGCGTACTTGTCCACCGCCGCGTTCATCGCGGCCGCAAGGTCGGCCGTGTCGAGGAAGCCGCAACGGCCGAGCTCGGCGCCGTCGAGATCCACGAAAATGAAACCGGGAACGACCTGCGGCTTGAACTTCTCCCAGATCTCGGCGACTTCCTTCCCTGCGGCGAAGCACACGAACTTCTTCGCGGGCGCCGCGCACGCCGGGTCCGTGAACTGCGGGAATTTCAGGTTCAACTCCTGCGTCGGCGTCCCGGTGTCGTGGACGAAAATCAACGTCGGCCGCTGCCGCTCCTTTGCTTTCGCCTTCGCGTCCGCGTACGTCGCTTCCCACATGAATCTCCGGCTCGCCAGCTCCTCGTCCCAGGCTGCGCGAATTCCAACGAGGAAGTCGAGCATCTTGTCGGGGTTGGCCTCCGGGATTTCACCTCGCGGGACCATCCGGAATTCATTTCCTTCGGGGCTGATCACGCGCAGCTGGGGCATGTCGTCGATTTTCCACCTGAAGTGGCTTTTGACCGCTTCATTGGCCTCGAGCTTGACGGCCGACCAGTTTTCGAGCTCGGTCTGGACGGCAATGTTTGGCCAGACCTTGTCGTTGAGGCCCTTGCAGACGTGGCAGGTCGGGCTCCAGATGTAGACGATCATGAGCTTGTTTTTCGCCTTCGATTCCTTCTCGCCATCGTCGAGGCTCGTGCCGAAATCGGCGCGGGCGGCGGAAGCGGCTGCGAGCAAGGCGGTGACTGTAAGAAGGCGGCGCATGATGATCTCCCTTGGTGGACGCAGTGAGGGCGTGTCGGTATAACCCAGCAGATCTACGAAAGTTGTGTCATCGCGGCGGGAAAAATTCCGAAAGGTTCGATCGCCTCGATCGGAACTCTTCTCATCGCGCAAGCTGTTTGTACAAAGGAACTTACGTCGTCGAGTTCAGGCTGGAGCACTTCCCCGGCCGCTCAAAGGACGACCCAAGTTCCCCAACATTACACGAACTTCACTTTTCACTCGCGCCTCCCTTGACCAACCCTCTCCCGCCGCCGTCAGACTTTCCGGACGAGCTCCTCGCGGGGCGCGCCCAGGGCGGCGACCGGACCGCGTTCGAAACGCTCGTCCTGCGCTACCTCGGGCCTGCCCGCGCATTCTGCACCAAGCTCCTGAGAGATCAAGTCCTGGCGGAGGACGCGTGCCAGGACGGATTTCTGAAAGCCTGGCGCGGCCTGCCGGGATTCCGCGGTGAAGCGAAGTTCCGGACGTGGCTCTGGCGGATCCTGGTCAACGCGGCCAACGACCTGCGAAAGCCGAAACCGGAGGCGATCGGAGAAAGGGAGTTCGAGGCCGTCCCCGAAAGGGACGTCGTCGCGGAAGACGCGGTGGCCCGGGGCGTCGCGGAACTCCCGGACCGGCAGCGTGAAGTTCTTCTGATGAGGGCCGAGCTGGGACTGGACCTGGAGGAAATCGCGGCGGCGCTCGGGATCACCTACGACGCAGCGAAGGCGAACCTGAGCCTGGCTCGAAAGAAACTGAGGGAGTTGCTGACATGACGTGCGAGGAATTCCTGGCGCTGTGGGACCGAGGCGACCGCTCGCCCGAAGTCGCCGCGCATGTCGCCTCGTGCCCCGGATGTCGAGCGCTTCTCGCCATCGACGGCCGCGTCCGCGACTGGCAGCCCGCACTTCCAGCCTCGAGCGAAGCGGAATTCCTAGCGAAGCTCCGCTCGAAAATCGAAAGCCGCCCGGCGCCCCGCCTCCGCGGCCCGCGCCCCGTCGCCTCCGGCCCCGCACACTGGCTCCGCTTCGCCGCCGCCGCCGTCCTGCTGGCCGCGATGGGAGCCGCCTTCCTGCTCGGCCGGGCGAGCCGCGCACCGGAAACGAAGGAAGCGGCGCCCGTCGCAGGCCTCGGCGACGCCCCGAAAAAAGACGTCGAACCTCCGCCCGATCCCGACGGCAGCTCTCCCGACCCTGAAGTTCCGCCCGATCCCGTACCGGATAAACCCAAGTCGGATTTCCGCGATCGCCTCATGGCCGCCGCTTCCGGCGCAGGCCGCGAAGCGTTCCTGGCGCAGGTCAAGCGAGGCGTCGACCGCGCGCGCTGGTTCGCCGCGTTCCGTTCTCCTGACGCGAAAGAGCGCGGCGCGGCCGTCACGATCGCTTCTATCGTGAAAGACGCCGCGATGGCCCCGCAGCTGGCCGTGGCGGCGGCGAAGGGCGACGAGAACGCGATCACGGTGCTGGGCGAGCTCGGCGGGATCGAGTCCGTCGTCGTGCTGGCTTCGCTCGCAGGGATGCCGGGGAAGCGCGAGGCGGTCGTGGAAGCGCTTGCCGCGACGGGTCGCCCGGAGGCCGGTGACGCGCTCGCGGCGATCGGCGCCTGGAAGTCGGAAGCCGCCTGGCGCCGTCTCGGGCAGGCCGGAGGCCCCGCGATCGTCGCGCGGCTTCGCCTCGGCGGCGACGCGGCTCTCGCGGCCGTGGATGCCGCATCGTGGTCCCGCTCTGCGCGCGCCGTGCCGGAGCTCGCGAAGCTCCTGGGAAAAGCGGGCACGCGCGAGCCGGCGGCGAAGGCGCTGGCCGCGATCGGAGGCAAGCAGGCGTTCGCGGCGCTGGCTGAGGCCGCGGACGAAGACGATGAAGTCATTCTCGCGGCGCTGAAGACCATGTCAGGCCGGGACGCGGTGGAAGACCGGCTGCTCGACGTGCGGTTGAAATCGCCGGATCGCGTCAGGGCCGCGCGCGTGCTCATGAAAATGGGGGGCCAGGAATCGGTCCCCGCACTCATCCGCGCCCTCGAGAGCCCCGACCTGCGGGATGTCGCTTCAGAGGCGCTGGGCGCGCTTCGCGACGAATCCGCCGTCCCCGCGCTGGTCGGGCTCCTTTCGGAGAGGCGCCATCGCCCCTCGGCGGCCGCGGCACTCGGCAGGATCGGCAGCCCGACGGCCGTTGCAGCGCTCACAGCCGCTTCGCGCGAGCGCAGTTTTTACGAAGAGGCGACGCGTGCGATCGCGGCAATCGCCGCCCCCGAATCAGTCCCGCACCTGATCGCGGCGCTCGGCGAGCGTTCCGTCGCGCCTGCAGCAATCGCGGCGCTCGAGAAGATCCGCGACGCGCGCGCCGTCCTGCCGTTGATCGGCGCGCTCGGCACCGAAAACGCCGCCGCCGCACACAGGGCTCTCATGGTCATCACCGGGGAAAAACTCCCGGGACGCCAGGGGGACTGGGTGAAGTGGTGGAAGGCGAAGCACAAGGATGGGAAGAACTCGCTCGTGACGTGTTACTGAAAACCCGCCGGCCCCTGGGGGGAGCCCGGTCCTCGGAGGTATTGTCATGAAACGCTGTCTCGCATTCCTCGCCCTGTGCTCCGCCACGGCGCACGCGCAGGACGAATCCGAACGGTTCAGCCGCGCGTACGACGTGCGCTTCCTGACCCGCGTCGTCGAGCATTTCAAGGGTCCCAATCTCGACATGGACACGTGGTCGGGCGACGGCGGCGCGATCGGGGTCGGCATCATGGAAATGGAAGGCAATTCCCCCGTCACGGGCGAGTTCCTCGCTTCCGCAATCGTCACGAATTTCGACGAAGATTCCTGGAGCGATTCCCGCAATTCCATCGAGTACAACTCGGGCGTTCTCTACGTCGCGCAGTCGAAGGAAAACCACGAGAAGATCTCGAAGTACATCGACATGCTGCGCCGGCGTTTTTCGCGGCGCATCGTCGTTGAGGCGGACGTCCTGCTTCTTTCGCCCGAGGCGTTCGCGGCGGCCGGCGTTCTCCCCGGAATCCTCTCGGCGGAGCAGGAAAAGTCCCTTCGCGACGCGGCGGGAGATCCGGCCCGCGGCAAGCTGCTCACGCTGCTGCGCACCGTGGCTATGAACGGCCAGCGCGTGTTCGCGGCGGACATGAAGGAGACTTCCTACGTCCGGGACTACGACGTCGAAATCGCCCAGGACGCCGTCATCGCCGATCCCGTCGCCGGCGACCTTCGCCACGGCGCCGTCCTCGACGTCAAGCCCGTCCTCGCGAACGACGCCACCACCGTGCTTATGGAGACGCGCTTCACGCTGGCGCGCCCTCGCGGCATGGCCACTTTCGACATGGGCGTCCCCGCACTCGGCGCCATCCAACTCCCGTCGCGCGACGTTCTGCGCACGAAAACGACGCTGGCCTGCCCGATGGGCCGCACGGCGCTTCTCTGCTCGGGCCCTCTCGCCGGGGAAAAGAACTGGGTCGCCGCCGTCCTCGTGAAACCGACGCTGACCGGCCAGACCGCCGGCGATGAGACGACGTCGACCGAGAAGCGGCAGTTGCGGATGTTCGACGTCTCCAGCCTGACCGCGGAGGTCAGGGATTTTCCCGGGCCGTCGATTGGGATGACCAGGTGGGAAGAAGGTGCAGGCGACCCGACCACTTCGTTTGTCCCGCCGTCCGATGAAGGCGAAGGCATGAGCCCCGAGCAGCTCATCGACGCGATCCGCAACAACGTCGCCCGCTCTTCGTGGTCGAATTCGCGCAATCGCCTCTGGCAGATGGGAGACCAGGTCGTCGCCGTCCAGACGCCCGCGGTGCTCGACGAAATCGCGAAGTTCCTGGCCATCGCCGCTCCCGCGCGCAGCCGCCTCATCGGCGTCGAGCTCGCCGTCGTCGGCATGGACGATGCCGCCTGGGCCGCCCGCCGGGCTTCGCTCTCGGGCGTCTCGCCCGCCGAGGACGCTCTCAAGGATCTTCTCCAGGCCGCCGTCAAGGGCCCCGGCGTCCGGCTCGTCTCCGGCGCTTCCGGCGTCTGCATGAACGACCAGCGCTTCCATGTCTGGGCCGGCAGCGACCGCGCGTACGTCCAGGACATGGACGTCGAAATCGCGCAGGGCTCCTGCTGCGGCGACCCCGTGATCGGCCTGCAAATGACCGGCTGCTGCATGGACGTCCGCCCCTCGCTGGCGGGCGACGGGAAGCGGCTTCACGTCGAACTGCGACCGACGTGCAACTCTGCCGCCGAGCCCGAAGCGTTCGACACGAAGGCCGCCAACATCGGGAAGGTGCAGAAAGTGCGCGAGTCGCTCGTGAAGCTGCAATCGCAGATGTTCGTGCCGGACGGGGCGTGGGCCCTGGCCGGGATCACCACAGGAAGCACGGGCGGGAAGAGCGAGATCTTCGCGACGCTGGTCCGCGTCCGTTCCATGGAGGCGAAATAGATGCGCACCATCGCCATTGTCCTCGCAGCCGCGCTGGCTGCGGCCGCGGAGGAAAGCACGGTCCTTCACATTTACGACGTGACTACGCTGACGGTGAAGATTGTCAACTTCAAGGGGCCCGCGGTCGGATTCACCGCTTCCGGGCTCGGCGACGGATCTGACTTCGGCGGGATCGGAATTGGAGTCACGGGAGGCGAGGAAGAAGGAACGGCGATCCCGGGAGAGGACCTGAAGCTGCTGATTTCGCAGAGCGTCGCGCCAGGCACCTGGGACACCCCCCCCAACTCGATCGAGTACCAGGACGGTTCCCTCATCGTCCGGCACACGCCGGAAGCGCAGGCCGGGGTGAAGGCATTCCTGGCCGTCATCCGCAGCCACATGCTGAGGACCGTAGTCGTGGAGACCGAGGTTCTCGACCTTGCGCCGGGAGTGCTCGACATCCCGGCCGGGGCCGTGCTCACGGAGGAACAGGTCAAGGCGGTCGATGCCGCCGTGTTGGACCCCGCGAAAGGCCGCCGCGTCGCTTCGCTGCGCGCGTGCGGGCTCAACACCCAGCGGTTCCATGCCGCAGCGCTCAACCAGGAGTCGTACCTCCGGGATTCGGATATCGAGATCGCGGAACGCCAGGCGATCGCGGACCCGGTCATCGGCACGCGCAGCACGGGATACGTCCTCGACGTGCGCCCGACCCTGTCCCCGGACGCTTCATTGGTCTTCCTCACGGTCCGTTTCGACGCCGGCGAACCGCTCGCCACGCGCACGTTCGAGCCGGGCGGAAAGGCTCTCGGCATCCTGGAACAGCCCGACGAGAACGTGTCACGGACCCGCGCCAACCTCGTCGTCCCGGCGGGCCGCATGGCGCTTCTCTCCAGCTCCTCCTTCAACGGCGCCCAGCCCGGCTGGACCCAGGTCGTCCTCCTGCGCCCGGGCGTGCAGGCCGACACGCCCCTCCCCTTCCCCGATTCAAAAGAGAGGCTGCAGGTGCGCCTCTTCGATACCCGCTTCATCCTCTGCGACGCCGGCGATTTCCCCGGCCCGCGACTGGGAGCCCTGATCGAAACCGACGACTCCGGCGCGACCGGCGCGACTTTCGAGTCCCCGGACGCCGAGCAGGGAGTGACCGTCAGCTCCGACCAGATCGAGAACATGATCAAACGCAGCATCGCGCCCGGCAGCTGGAACGACGCCTCGCTCGCGCTGAGCGGCAACCGGGAGCTTTTCGTGTTTCAGTCGCCCGAGAACCTCAAGCTCGTCGAGGAATTCGTGAAGCGCCTGACCTCCGAGCGCGCCCGGCTGGTGTCGGTCGACTCGTGGGTGCTGGCGATGGACGAGGCGACGTGGCGCGACCGGCGCGCGGCGCTCTCGGGAGAGATCGCCGACGCGACGTGGACCGACCTGCTCGCCGCGGCGGCCAGGGGCGGCGCCGTGCGGACCGTGGGAACGGCGCGCGCCGCCGGCCTCAACGGCACCCGCTTCCATACGGCCCGCGGAACCGTCCGTGCGGCGCTCTTTGACTACGACGTCGAAATCGCCCAGTCCGCGAGCGCCTACGACCCGGTGATGTCCGTCGTCGCCGAGGGGATTTCGCTCGACGTGACGCCTTCGTCCGTCGGGGACGGCGGGCAGGTGCATCTGGACCTCAGGCCCACCACGGTCCTGGCGGGAGAGTTGCGTACCGTCTCGCTGCAGGACAAGGGCGTCCAGGTGCAGGCCGTGGAGCTCGCCGACTTCGGCGTGCGCACCCAGGTGCTGGTCGACGCCGGAAGGCCGACACTGGTGGGAGTGGCAACGCGGCCGAAGGGCGCCGGGACGGAAGTGCTAGTGCTGTTCGTGAAGGCGACGGTGATCGACGTCAGGTAACGGCTGAGAGCGGGGGCCGCGGAAGCGCGGCCTCCGTTTTTTTGGTCCGGGGCAAAGTTAGCCTGGAATAACTTGTACATCTCCACTGTTGGAATTCACGTCTGCAGAGTCTTCCCTTCAGGAGTCCGTTAATGATCCGCATCCGCCGCTCCGACGACAGAGGCCACGCCGACCACGGCTGGCTCGACGCCCGCCACACCTTTTCCTTCGCCGACTACCGCGACGAAAACCATATGGGCTTCCGCTCCCTCCGCGTCATCAACGAGGACCGGGTCGCCCCCGGCGCCGGCTTCCCCACCCACCCGCACCGCGACATGGAAATCCTCACCTGGCCCCTCGAGGGCTCCATCGCCCACAAGGACTCCACCGGCGGCGAAGGCGTCATCCGCCCCGGCGAAATGCAGCACATGTCGGCGGGAAGCGGCGTGCGACATTCCGAGTTCAACGCTTCGGACAAGGAAGCGCTTCACTTGCTCCAGATCTGGCTCGTGCCCGAAACGAAGGGAATAGCGCCGTCGTACGAGCAGAAGGCGTTCCCTGGCGAAGGTCTCGTGCTCACGGCCTCGCCCGACGCGAGGGACGGCTCGCTCAGGATTCACCAGGACGCCGAAGTGTGGGTCGCGAGGTTGAAGAAGGGCGAGGAAGCAAAGCTCGCGCTGAGGCCGGGTCGCCACGCGTGGGTTCAGGCCGCCAAGGGCGAGATTGCCGTGAACGGCAAGAAGCTCGCGCAGGGGGATGGCGCTGCGGTGTCGGATGAGAAGGAACTGCTGCTCAAGGGCGGAAGCGAGTGCGAGTCGATCGTGTTCGACCTGAAATGAACGGCTGGCTCCGCCGACGCTGAAACGCGCTGAAACGACTCACTGAAAAGCGCTGTAAAACAGCCGCCAAAAGCGCCGTTCAGCGCGCATTTTCAGCGCGTTTCAGCGTCCCGGCACTTTTTCACTTCAATTCCTTCGCAGCTTCCTTCCCCCCCTCCGTCTCCCCTGCCCACTTCACAATCTCGCCGTACACCTCCAGCCTCCGTTTCCGCTCTTCCAGCCGCGCCGCGATCGCCACTCCGATTTCCGCCGCGCGCTCCTTCAATCGGGATTCGCTCTCGCTCCATCGCAGCACCAGCTGGCACGCGGCCCAGGCTTTGTCCCACTCCTTCAGCCGGAAGCGCGCGATGGCGAGGTTCAGGGCCGTGTCGGCAACGGGATCAAGCCGAAGCGATTCCTGGAGTCGAAGCGCGGCCGATTCATGATTCGACAGCTCGAGCAGTGCGACGCCCCACGTCGCGAGGGTCTCTGCGTCGCCGGGATCCAGCGCCGCGGCCTTCTCCAGCAGTCCTGAGGCCGCCTGCGCGTCCCCGGAACACAGGGCCTTCAGCCCTTCGTCACGAATCGCTTCGAATCCCGCTGACGTATGGACACGAATCCAGAATCGTGTCTTGACCTGCCTGATTCGCTCCGGCGGGCTCTCAATCAGGACCCTGGCCCGCGCCATCCCGAGCTCGTATAGACCGTCCGACGGCGGCTTCCATCTCAGGCACCCCTTGTCTTGCGTCGCCTTGAGCAGTTCCCAGTCTTCGCTTCCCGGCCTCCGGAACAGAAGCACCATTTCGTCGGAGGACTCCGGCCTGGTCGTTCCGTCCTGCATGTCGAACTTCCGAAGCAGGTCCCGGGTCAGCTCGATCTCAGGACCGCGAAGGGAAATCGGATGATTCCTGGAACCGGCCAGTTCCGCTTCCTCGGCCGTAAGCCCTGCCACCGGGATGGCGGAGAACAGAACGAAGAGCGCCAGCGGCTTCACGGGTTGATTTCCTCGCAAGGGGCGGGACTTTGACGCTGTTCGCCAGCGCGTGTAGAGTTGCGCCCCCATTATGCGCCAAAACACACTCGAGCAGTTTTGCGAAAAACTTTCGGCGAAGACGCCGACGCCCGGCGGCGGTTCGGTCGCCGCGCTCTCCGGCGCTCTCGCGTGTTCGCTCGGATCGATGGTCGCGCGATTCTCCAAGGATGACTCCACCGCCGAAAGATGGGACAAACGGCGCAACCGCTTCCTGGACCTGATTCTCGAGGATTCGCAGGCGTACGACGGCGTATCGGCGGTGTTCAAGCTTGCGAAGGAGGACCCGGCGCGGCCGGGGAGGATGCAGGAGGCGCTTCTGAAGGCTGCCCAGCCGCCGGCCGAGGGATTGCGGCTGATTGCCTCGTTCATCGCAGAGCTGGCGGAGTTCGCACCGAAGGCAAAGGGGTCTGTCGCGAGCGACCTCGCGGTCAGCGCCTACCAGTCGGAAGCCGCGGGGCGCGGGTTCCTGCTGAACGTGCGCGCGAACACCTCGATGCTCAAGGACAAGGCGGTCGGGGCTCCGCTTGAGGCCGAGGCCGCGAAGAACCTGGAAGCGCTGCTGGCCGGGACGAAGCGCGTTCGCGAGGTCGTGAATGGGTAACAGCGACCTGGAAATCAGCCGCGCGGCGAAGCTGGTCCCGATGGCAAAGCTCGCTGAGAAGCTCGGATTCCGCGAGGACGAAGTCGAACCGTACGGGCGCTTCAAGGCGAAAATCCGCCTGGAGGCCGAAAAGCGGCTCGGACCGCCCAAGGCAAAGATGGTGGTGGTCACGGCGATCACCCCGACGCCGCTGGGCGAAGGGAAGACCGTCACCACCGTCGGGCTCGGGCAGGCGCTTCGGCAGATCGGCGTGAACTCATGGACATGCATCCGGCAGCCGAGCGCGGGGCCGGTGTTCGGGATCAAGGGAGGCGCGGCGGGGGGCGGGAAGTCGCAGGTCGTGCCGATGGAGGACATCAACCTCCACCTGACGGGGGACATTCATGCGGTCGCGATCGCGCACAACCTGCTGGCCGCCTTTGTCGACAACCACCTGAACAAGGGAAATGCCCTGCGCATTGATCCTGAAGGGATCCAGTGGGGCCGTGTCGTCGATGTGAACGACCGCGCGCTGCGCAAGGTCCTCGTCGGTCTGGGCGACGACTGCGGGCCGATCCGGCATTCGCATTTCGACATCGCGGTGGCCTCCGAAGTGATGGCCGTGCTCGCGCTCGCTTCGTCGCCGAAAGACCTGCGCGAGCGGCTCGCGCGGATGATCGTCGGGTTCCGCGACGGCGCCGACGGGAAACCGGTACTCGCTACAGCGGGCGACCTGAAATGCGCGGGCGCCATGGCGGCGCTGCTGCGCGAAGCGCTTCGCCCGAATCTCATGCAGGACATGGAAGGCGGGCCCGCGTTCGTGCATTGCGGGCCTTTCGGGAATATCGCTCACGGGAATTCGTCGATCGTCGCGGACCGGATCGCGGCGCGGCTGGCGGACGTCGTCGTAACGGAGGCCGGTTTCGGAAGCGACCTCGGGTTCGAGAAATTCGTCCACGTCAAGACCGCCGCAGGCGGCATCCCCGCGAACGCGGCGGTCCTGGTCTGCACGTGCCGGGCGCTCAAGGCGCACTCGGGGCTTTTCAAGGTGAGGCCGGGCATGCCCCTGGACCCGCTTCTCGAGAACGAAAACCTCGACGCCCTCGAGAAAGGGATCGGAAACCTCGGCCACCACATCCGCAACGTCCGCGGCTTCGGAATTCCCGTAGTCGTCGCCATCAACCGTTTCCCCGGCGATTCCGACCGCGAAATCGCGCGCGTTCGCAAGTATGCGCTGGAACAGGGCGCGACGGACGCGGTGGAATCGCAGGTGCACTCGAAAGGGGGCGCGGGAGGCGCGGAACTGGCGAAGGCGGTGATAAAGGCCGCGGGCGAGGGGCGCACCGCAAAGCCGCTCTTCGTGCCCGACGCGCCGGTGGAAGAAAAGATCCGGGCGATCGCGGCGAAAGTTTACGGGGCCGCAGGCGTGAATTTTTCGCCGGAGGCGAAAGGCCGGATTAAGCGACTGGAGCGCCTGGGGCTGGACCGGATGGCGGTGTGCATGGCGAAGACGCACCTGTCGACTTCGCACGACCCGGAGCTGAAGGGAGCGCCGGAGGGATTCACGATACCCGTGCGGGAGATCCGGATCAGCGCCGGGGCGGGGTTCCTCGTTCCTTTCTGCGGCGACGTCTCGACCATGCCGGGGCTTCCGTCGCATCCCGCCGGCGAACGCATCGACATCGACGACGACGGCAACGTCACGGGGCTGGCGTGAGCGCGGTTCTCCTCGATGGCCACGCGCTCGCGGGCGAAATCCTCGCGAAGGTCAAGGTCGACGCAACAGCTCTTCGCGACTCGGGCCGCCCGGCGCACCTCGCGGCGCTCATCGCGGGGCACGCGGGCGCGAGCGAGGTCTACCTGAGGAACCAGAAGAAGGCGTGCGCGGAAGCGGGGATCGAGTTTGAGCTGCACCAGTTGCCGGACGTCGTGACGGAGGCGGACGCGCTAGCGGAATTGCGAAAGCTGAACGCGGACGCGAAAGTGACGGGAATCATCCTGCACCAGCCGCTTCCCGCCCACATCAGCGAACGGCTTATGCGCGAGGCGCTGGACCCGGCAAAGGACGTTGAGTCGATGACGCCGGCGAATTTCGGACGACTGGTGATGGGCCAGTTCTCGATCGCGCCGTCGACGGCATCGGCCGCGCTGGAAGTGGCCCGGCGCGTGCGACCTGACATGACGGGGCTCGAGTGCGTGATCATCGGGCATTCGGAAATCGTGGGGAAGCCGCTCGCACTGCTGCTGCTCCAGTCCGCGCGCCATTCCCCGACAGTGACGACCTGCCACATCGCGACGCGGGACCTGGCATTCCATACCTTGCGGGCCGACCTGCTTTTCGTTGCCGCGGGAGTGCCGGGGCTGGTCAGGAAGGAAATGGTGAAACCGGGCGCGACGGTGATTGACATCGGGATCAACCGGCAGAAGGGCCCGGACGGAAAGTCGCGCATTGTGGGCGACGTGGACCCGGCCGTCGCGGAAGTTGCGGGCTACTTCACTCCGGTACCAGGGGGAGTGGGGCCGATCACGGTGGCGGTGCTGCTGCGCAACACGGTGGCGCTCGCCACCCCGCGGACACCTGGCTAACCCCAAAAAAGCAGGGCCGGGCTTTTGGCCCGGCCCTGAACGAGACTGAATCGGACAGCTACTTCGAGGACTTCTTCGAACGACGGCGGACGAGCAACCAGAGGCCCAGAAGAAGCGGGGCTTCCATGCCCGTCAATCCGCACCTGTGCTTCTTGCGGCTGCTGTTTTCGTTCAAGCCAGCGCCGTTGTCGTTGTACGCCGTGCCGCCGCCGCCTGCTCCGCCGCCGCCGCCGCCGCCAGGGGGGCCGCCCATGCCGGTACCGGACTGGCAGGTGATATAGACCGGCTGGCCGCCCGTTACGGTCGCGAAGGACACCAGGATCCCGTCGATCCCGTAGTAATTGATCGTGGGAGGAGAGGTCAGCGAGCCAAGGTTGCAGAAGACGACTTCCGAGTCGTCGTTGTCGACGGCCACGCCGTAATGCTGCGGATCAACGTCGTCGAGCGGCGTATTGTCGGCGAAGTACAGGAACGACTTGTCGGAAACCGTAGGCGAGCCGGCAGGCGTGATCGAGGTGAAGACCTTGACCCCGATGATGCCGTCGGTCGCCGGGGGCGCGACGCTCAGGTCGATGTCCGATACGAACGCCGTCGTCGAGAAAGCCGCCCAGTCGATGCCGATCGGGAAGAAGAACGCCGGGACGAGCGGAGTCAGCGGCGTGGCAGGATCCAGCGGCGGCGGTATGAGGCCCGCCTCCACGCCCAAGGTTGTCGCATCCGCGAGCCAGCTGATCACCATCACGAAACCGGGAGACGGCGGCGGCATGATGCCCGGAATGTCGGGAATGCCGTTATTCGACACGTAGCAGCGCGTGCCGCCCGAATCGTAGGGAAGCGTGCTGGGGCTGAAAGCAAGGTAGTGGCAGTGATTGAACTCCGCGGAAGGAAGCTCCGTAACCGTCAGGTTCGAGACGTAGTCCCCGAGCCCGTCGATCGTAAACCCATGAACGTTGCTGAGGTTGACGGGCGTAGGCCCGATGAACCCCTCCTGGTGCGAAGTGAAGTAAACCTTGGACAGATCCGGGCAGATGTCAATCGCCCAGGGAGTTATTGCCCCATCAACAACCGTCGTGAACGGGGGCGACAACATCGATCCCCATTCGCCCGCAAGATCCCCCGGAATCGGGCCGCTCATGGTCAACCGATCGGCGGGATTGGTAATCGGAGTGAAGGTATACGTCAACGTCGCCGCAGGAAGACCGATGCTCTGGCGCGCGATGCGAACCGAAGCCTGACTCGTCGCCGAGCCGATTCCGGTGGTGTAAATGCGCGTCGAAAGCGGGTGAATCTTGCAGAACTGAAGGTTGGGATTGTCGCCGATGATCGAAGTGTCGCGCATGTCGATCGTCTGGATGACGGAAGCGTACGTCGGACTTCCCGGCAGAATGTCGACGACCACGCAATACGGATTATCAATGTATGCCAGGATCGGGCCTTCGCTGCTCGAGAAGAAGAGCGAATCGATCCCGTACGGCGCGCCAAAACCGTAGGTCGCCGCAACGCGCGGATCGGCGGCGGGAATCGTTATGGACGCCCCGATGGTGTTCGTGGCCGAATCGTAAGGGTGCACCCCTGGGGCGATTCCCTGCTTGGTGAACCAGAACGTGTCCGCCATGCTGGATCCCGCGGTCAGTGCGAGAGCCAGAAGCGTCAGAACGCTACGAATCCTCACTTCCCCTCCTTTCGCCCACCTCTGGGCAGATTAACCCTTTACAGGCTGTAAAGGGCAGGTCGTCGAAACCCTCTTTACCGAGCGTTTCCGGTCAGGATGATGATCTAAAGCAAGCTTCGTACCGCTCGGATTGGTGGCGGATTCTACAGGAAAAGGGCACGAGTCAAGCCGAAAATGACCCTACAATTGGACGCGTGAATCAAAGGGTCGTTACAGGGGTGATTCTAGCGCTGGCCGCAAGCGCCTGCGGCGGACCGGAGCGTCGGCAGGCGCCGGTTCCGGAACCAGGCCATTCGCGCCTGACGTCCCTGGGCGAAATCTCCGAAGACCCTTGCCCGATCGCGGGTGGCGTCCTCTTCGCCCGTCGCGCTCCCGGCCAGGCCGTCCACATCTGGTTTCTCCCGGATTCCGGGCCCGCGCCGCGCGAGTGGCTCGTCGGCGAACGCGACGTGCGTGCTGCCGCAGCAAGCCGGGACGGGCAACGACTGGCGTGGACGGGAAATTCCCGAGGAACCTGGGACATTTTCGCCTCCTCAGTCCACCCGGGTTCCAATCCTGCGCTCCGGCCGATCGCAGGTTCCGACGATGACGAAACAAGCCCGACCTGGGCGCCGGACGGAAAACGGCTGGCGTGGGCAGCGCTCGACAGACGGGCGGCGTACTGGCGCCTGCGTGTCGGGGACGGATCCGGGGAAGCACGCGACCTGGGCGAAGGATTCGCGCCCGCCTGGCACCCGACAGAAGACCGGATTGTCTGCCAGCGCGCCCGACCTGGGGGCGGGCTCTGGAACGCCGTCGTCGTCGACGTCGCGACAGGTCGCGCGACGGAACTCTGGCCCCAGCCTGGCAGGGGCGCGATCACCCCGTCGTGGTCACTCGACGGGAATTGGATCCTGTTCGCAGCGCGCCTCGAATCGCCCGATGAGGAATCCGCGGAGTTCGACGGACTCTGGGCCGTTTCGCCGGATGGAGTGAAGCGCATCCGCCTGTCCGCCGCGGGAGTCGACACCTTCAGCCCGCGCGAGACTACGGACGGCCGAATCGTCTACTGCCGACGCGAAGGTAATGCAGTCGAGCTCTGGTCCTTCAAGTCGCCACTTGCCCGGGCAGAGCACCCGAAGTAACCGACGCAGTTGCCGTTAGCGGCCCAGGAGCCGATCGGGGTTCGCTTTTTGTCTGGATCTCGTTTTCTCACGAGTCGCGCGGCCGTTCGTGCGACTCGAGAGAAAACGAGATCCAGACAAAAAGAGGACCCCGGTCGGCTCTTGGGCCGAACCGGGGTCCATTCGGAGAGGGGCGAGTTTGAGGGCGGAAGCGGGCGCTGTCCTGCGTCTTTCCCAGCGTCGCGCACATCACCGGCCACGATTTACATATCGGCACCTAAATCGGTCGGCCTGATGCAATTCCGCCGTTTTGGCCGATGTTTTTTTTGAGCCGGTCAGGCCGCGGATGGCTCGCGTGGATCTTCGGCCGCTCCCTGCCTCCCGGCCTCTGTTTCCTACCCCGTACGCCCAACCCTCTCCCCCGCACCCTCAACCGGCGTCCCTGTCCGCATCGCTGCCACCGCTTCCCCGAACATGCCGCGCAACTTCCCCAGGATGGCAAGCGCCTCCTCCGCCGGCGCCGTCGCCCCGTCGAGATTCGCCGCAACGAGGCGGCGATAGACAAACATGTAGAGGCCGGCGAGATTGCGGCGCAAGGCCGGGTCAAGCCCGGGATCCAGCGCGGCGGACAGTTCGAGGGCGATCGCCTGCGCACGGAGATAAAGGGTGGAAGCGCCCTGCCGGTCCCCGGCGGCTGATTTTTCGCGTGCCTGGGTGGCGAAACGGATGGCACCGTCGAGAAGCATGAGGAGCAGCTTCTCCTTGGGCGCCGTCAGAACCTGCGTCTCGAGGTATCGGCGGGCTTCGTTCACCGGGAACCTCCGGAGCGCGGGCGCAGCGACTGTATGAGCGGAACGAGCGATGCGTTCAGAAGCGCGAGCGTGGCGTTGTTCTGCGAAAGGAATTCCTCGAGCGCGGCGAAGCGGCGCGTGAGGCGGTCGATCGTATCCTGCACCCGCTTCTCGGCCGTCGCGATGTCCTCGCGGAGACTCTCGATGTTGTTCTCGATCCCCGTGGTCTTGCGCGAAATTAGGCCGTCGGGCGACGTGGCCAGCGTGTCGAGCCCTTCGACCGCGCGGCGAGCGGCTCCGGGGTCGCGCGTCAGGTCGACGGGCGCGCCGGTCAGCAGCGGCGAGCCGTCGACGGCCTGCTGAATCCCCAGCTGCGCGGCTGCGGACGAGCCTGCGAGCGGGTCGACGCGGAACGAAACCGCGCCCGCGGTGGCGTCGGAGAGCTGAATCGAACGTCCGTCCGGCGAGATCGCAGCGAGGAGCGCGCCGGTGTTTTCCGGATCCGTGTTGATTCGGTCGAGCAGCTGCGACACGGAGTTGACGCCCGCTATCGAAACGGAGACCGACGAGCCGTCGTGAAGCGTGACCTTGAAGTCGTCGCCGCCCGTGTTGCGCGCGATGCCGAGGCCGTTGCGGAAGTCCGCGAGCTTCGTGTCCAGGGCGAGCGTCCGGCCCGCGCTGAAGAAATCGCGGACCTGGTCGGGAGTGGCCGCCAGCGCGGCGTCCAGCTTCGCTTCGTTAACGGTGAAGCGCCCGTCCTGCCCGAGCTCGAGGCCGAGGGTCGCGAAGTCGCGGATGCTTCCCGAGGGGAGGCCGGTGACCGGGCGATTGAAGAGATCGAAGAGGGCGCGGTCGGCGGCACGGAGTGTGGGATCGCCGAAAAGCGGCCCCGCGGAATTCGTCGCCGTGTCGAATGAGCCGAGCTTGTCGATCAACTCGGCCGCCGCGTTGAAAGCGGACGCAAGGCTCTTCACCGCGTCCTTCACGGCCGACGCATCCTCCGTCACGGTGACGCTGAGCGGGCCGCCGCTTCCGCGCAGATCGAGCGTCAGTCCGGCAGCGGCGCCGGTCACGGAATTCCCGGGCGACTGGATGAGCGCGGTGCTCGAGCCGCTTCCCGTCAGGACCTGCGCGTCCTGCCCCGGGGCGAGGAGGCCCATGGTGAGGCTTCCGACGTTGGTATCGACGATGACGCGGCCGCGGGCGCCGGGCTGAGTTGAGGTAAGGGAGAGGCGAAAGGGTGTGACGAGGGAACCGTCGGAGACTGCTGCGGCGCTGACGGGGATGCCGAGGGCGTTGAGGCGTGTGACGACGGCGTTGAGGGAGTCGCCGCTGGAGATGGCGGCGCGGATCTCGAAGGTTCCGTCGAGCATGCCTGGGGCGGTGAGCGGGGCGACGCCGAGGAGGCGCAGGTCGCGCGCGGTGCGGCCGCCG
>WSZJ01000236.1:0-5059 GCA_009773755.1 Planctomycetota bacterium
GAGTAGGTGCCTCGCAACACCCTCATCGGCAGGCCGGCCGCTTCGTTTTTAGCCAAACTAAAGGGCGTCTAGCGCCCTAAAAAGTGCAAGAGTTGAGAAGTTGCGAGTTGCGAGTTACGGGTTGCGAGCGATTACAGAAGGGAGTCGGTCAGCGACACTCCCATGTGGCGCGGAAGGCGGGCGCCTGCGTAGAAAAAACCAGCCGTATATGCGAAGAACATGACCCGGGCGGGGGTGGCGCCCATGTCGTCGCCGGTCCAGAGCACGACTGCCAGAAGCGTGAACCACGTCAGGGTGACCGGGACCATGAAGTCGCGCCAGACGCGGCCGCAAACTCCCATGCTGAAGGGTGGTTCCGGCGGTTGCTCGAACGCGACATAGGGAACCGCGCGATCCGGATCGACGCGCGGCGGCGTCGAGACCGGCAAAGGGTCGACGAGGACGGACTCCGGCGCCTGCATTCGTTCGGCGCGCACGATGGCGAGGCAGGCCGGGCAACGCAGGCGTCTCCCCTCGAAAGACGACGGCGCCTCCAGACGCGCGCCGCAGGGGCATTCGAAGTCGAAGGAGTCGTCAGTCATGGAAGCCACGCGAATTCTAACGCGCGCACGACCGCCTTTGTTCGCGGAAGTATCTCTAGCGTTCCCCCGTCACCGGGACGCGCCACTCCGCCTCGGCCCGCGCCTGGCGCGAGAGCTGTTCGCGGGACATGCGGACGGCGACGGGGATGAAGTACGCCGTGCCGGCCGCCAGGAGCAGCGTGGTCGCGACGAGAAGGCCGGTGTCCAGAAGAAGACCGCATTTGTGGCGCGCGGCGAGGCGATACACCGCTCCCGGTGCGATCAGGTAAGTCGCGCCCAGCAGGGCGAGCCCCCCGGCGTCGTGGACGTGCGACGCGACGAAAACGAAGCCCAGGATCCAGGCGTAGGAAGCGATCGCCACCGCCGCGGCGATCCGGGCGCGAGGGACCGGCGCGCGTGACGGTTTCGCGGCGCGCGGAGCCTCGTCGACAAGGGCGGCCACCGGGGCCTCTTCTTCAGCCCGCAGAACCGCCCGACAGGACGGGCAGCGCACGCGCCGGCGAGCGAACCAGGCTGCGACTGCTAGCGTCGCGCCGCAGCGGCAGGAGAAGTGGATCTCGTTCACGGACCTATTGTAGCGGGCAGGACCTCGACAACGTCACCGATGTGCACATCGCCCGCTTCAATGATCCGCGCCAGTACGCCGCGCTTTCCCATCGTCGCCTCGCGCAGTCCCGGGCGGATCGAGTCCATGAACCCGCACGGCTCGCAGGGGCCGGTGATCTCGATGACCGCACCGCCGATGCGGACGCGGGCGCCCTCGGGGAGGTCCTGGATCGCGATGCCGCGCGTTGTGACGTTTTCTTTCGCGCGCCCCGGGGCGATCTGGAATGAATCAAGCGTCTCCACGTCGATGAGCAGGACCTGCCGCTTCTTCCCCGGCCGCGCGTGGCAGCACCCTTTGAATCCCGCGTTCGCGATCGCCCTGGCTTGCGTCACGCCGGTCATCGGCGCCGCCGCGCGCTCCTGGATCCACAGATGTTCGATCGCGCCCGTCACCTGGCCGGAAGCTCCGCGTCCTTCTCGATCGCTTCCTGATGCTCCGCGATCCAGTTCTTTACGCCGTCAACCCGCGCGGCGAATTCGATCGGACACCCCTTGCCGAGCAGCCGCCGGAGCGAAAGCGCCGCTTCCATTTCGCCGCCGTCCATTTTCTCGAGCAGCCACGGCACGTCTCCGGCGCGCCCGACTCGCCACAGCCCCGCGCACACGCCCCGGGTGTAGCCCTCGGAGTCGCGCAGCTTCCGGAGAAGCGGCAGGACGCGCTCGTCGCGCTGCCGCGAGAGGGCGATGACGACGGCTTCGCGGTTCATTTCCTGGCACCTCGGCTGCTCGGCGATGAGGACGTCGGCGGCGTCCCTGGTCTTGATCAGCGAGAGGGAGCGAAAGACTTCGAAGCGACGGTACGTGCGCGGGTCGGACAGGTATCGCGCGCCGAGTTTCACGTCGGCGGGCTCGCCCAGGCGGAGGATTCCGTTCGTGCCGAACAGCGCAGGCTGGGGCAACGAGGAGGCGATCCACGCTTCGAAAAGCGGCCGGAAGGCGACGGACTGGGTGTGGGACGCGGCCATCATGAAGGCGAACTTGTCGGGTTCGGGGAGGTCCGATTTGCAGAGTTCCGCGAGGACGGAGTGCCCTGCCGGGTTGCCCGCCAGCGACATCAGCGCTCTCATGTTCCCCGCGCGCGCCGGCGCCTCGTGCCGCTTCGCCAGGACCTCGCTCGACAGGCGCAGCCCCTCCCCGAGGGTCGCGGAAATCTCGGGTGTCAGGTCCGTCTTGCCCTCCAGCCAGGTGGTGGCGCTTTCGCGGAACTCGAGCGCCTCGATCTCGCGCTCGATCAGGAAGTTCACGTAGAAACTCCACAGCTCCCTTGTCACGCCGGCAGCGCGTCCCTCCAGCGCCACTCGCCACGGCGCGAAGGCCGGCGCCTCCTGCGCGAACATCAAGTCCTCCAGCGCCTTCTTCACGAGCTGCGGCACGCCGGACTTCAGCGCCTTGGCGGCCTCGTCGCGACCTCCGGGAATGTCCTCTGGAAGCGAGCTTGCGACGTCGGCGTCTTCGGCGTGGGCTGCGGTCGCGAGAATGAACGCGGCCAGGCAAGCTAAAACGGTTCGGAGAGGATCGCGCATGCGATGAAAGTATAGCGCGGGGTCGCGGAACACGGGATGGCGCCGACGTCCTCCTCCCACGAGTGGTAGCCGAACGGCATGCCGGAGAGGCGAAGCGGGTCGACGCCCTCGAAGTTTTTTTCGCACCACTCTCCGTGCACCACTCCATCTTCAGCGTCAACGAGCGGCAGGCCCATGAAGCGGCAGGTGCTCGGGCGATCGGCGTAGATGCGGCATCGCCCTTCCGCATCGAGCAGGGGGCATGGAACAGGCCCGAGGCGTTCCGTCAATCCGTCGACCTCGGCTTCGGGCAACCCGTCCAGCTCGTACGGCGGCTTCAGGCCGAGCGCGTCGACCTGCCGGAGCGCCGCTTCGCGCACGACCGCCCGCTCGGCCTCCGGCAAACGCCGGTATGCCGCGCGGACCAGTTCGATGTCATGCGGGCCGATGTCAAACACTCCGTGGCAGCAGTCCGAGCATCCCGAACCGCATTTCATGTGCCGCCCGTGCTTCGCCTGCACGGACCGGAACCACACGTCCACTTCTGAAAGCAGCTTCCGATAGTCGTCGAGCTGCGGGGGCATTACAGAAGCGACAGGAGCAGCGCGAGGGCGACCAGGGCGAACAGGCCGGCGATCCAGATGAAGCGCGGGTCGCGCAGGAGCA
Organism: Planctomycetota bacterium; assembly: GCA_009773755.1. GTDB lineage: Bacteria > Planctomycetota > MHYJ01 > WSZJ01 > WSZJ01 > WSZJ01. The sequence goes on from WSZJ01000236.1 coordinate 3,356, forward strand.
CGGCCAGGGGCTTGACATCGGGCAGGTCCTCTTCTTCAGCCACGGCGACAGCCGCGATCGACGGCGACACGGCCTCGAGAACGGCGACCGCGGGACGGACGGAGGCCTCTCCCGGACCCGGAAGGCCATCGACCGCCGCGTCCATCTGGGTCACGGGCGTCACCGACGTCTTGTTCCTGGGCGGCGCGAGCGTGTCCAGGGCCGAAGGCCGGATCCCCGATCCGGATGCCTCGCCCACGGCCGGCCGGATCCCGGATCCGGGCCGGGCAGCAGCGGCCGCTTCGCCCGGAAATGCCCGGGCGGCCGCGCCGCCGGGACGCACCACCGCCACGAACCCCTCGCGCAGTTCGCCGACCGTCTGGTACCGCATTTTCGGGAACGCCGCCGTCGCGCGCTTGACGACCGCGTCCAGCTGCTTGGCGAGAGGGTTGAGTTCGCCGGGGAGCGTGTGCCCGCAGTACACCTCGTTGCAGAGCATCTCCTGTAGCATCATCCCCAGAGCGAAGATGTCCGTCCGCTCGTCGGTCGCCTCCCCCTTTTTCTGCTCCGGCGCCATGTACGCCTCGGTCCCCAGCAGCTTCCGCTTCGATTTCAGCTGCACCGACGTCGACAGGATCCGGTCGAGCTTTTTCTCCTCGCGTCCCAGACCGAAATCGACGATCCGAGCGACCTGGTCGGCGATAAGCACGTTGTGCGGCTTCAGGTCTGCGTGCACGACCGGCGGCGTCTGCGCGTGCGCGTACGTCACGCCGTCGAGCACCTGCAGGAAGATCTTCTCGATGAACGCGAGCGGGAAAAACTCCCCCGCGGTGCGGTTGCGCTTCACCAGCGAGTACAACGCAGTGCCGTCGACGTACTCGAGGACGATGTGGGGTGGAAGCGCTTTGAGGTTGATGTCGATCGTGCGGACGATGTTCGGGTGGTTCAGCCGTCGGAGCTGCATCCCCTCGTTGAGCAGTTCGCGCACGGCCCCCGTGTCGTGCGGGATCTTGATCGCGACGGGCAATCCCTGGTCCTTCGTCGCGCGCCACACCTGGGCAAAACCGCCCCTCCCGACCAGTTTCTCCAGCTTGTACTCCCCCACCTCGTCCCCGGGCTCGAAATCGTCCCGCGTCTCGCTGGCGCCGGGCAGGTTGACCTCGATCCGCGGCGCCTCCACCGGCGCTTTGCACTTCGGACAATCCCCCAGCCGCCCCGCGTCTTCCTCGCGGAGCTTGATCTTCTGGTTGCAGGCGGGGCAGCGGAACCGGATCACGAAGGGGCGATCATAGGGGAAGCGGTGGGGGATGCCCAAGAGCGATCAGGCCAGTTCCCTTGCCCTTGCCCTCCCGGTTCAGCGCAGCAAGCCCCACCCGCTGCAGCCTCACACCCAGAGCTCACTTCCAGGAAGTCCGGGTTCCGGTCCAGATCTGTTCCAACTCCGACACCGAGGAGTCCTGGGATTCCAGGAGCCTGCGTAGTGACTCGACGGCTGCGCCCTGCACAACCGCATCCGTATCTTTGGCCCCGTACGCCAGCAGATGTTCGACAACCGCGCGATGACGAACGCCCCCCAGCGCCCTCGCTGCCGCCGCCCGATTCGGCGCGTCCCCTGTTTCCAGGAGCGCCGCCAGGAGCCATTCCGTCCGCGTCCGCTCCCGATTGGCGGCCCACCAGGCCGACCATTCCTTTCGCGGACGCGGGCGCAGTCCGGTCGCGGTCGCC
>WSZJ01000236.1:5106-7423 GCA_009773755.1 Planctomycetota bacterium
TGCTCCGCCGCTCCCTCCGCCTCGCAGCCCGCCAGTGCAGCAACGGCTTCCCGGTCCGGGACGGCGAGGGCCCTCGCCGCCGCCGCCCGCAAGTCGTTTGTCGGATCGCGCCACGCCTCGGCGCGCCAGGCGACGACCGAACCGGCGTGTTTCGCCCACGCCCGCCACGCCGCATCGTCCATGTGCCGGCAAGCCAGCGCCTCCAGCCTCGCCCGAGCCGCCGCCCGCACCGGTTCGAATTCGGAGTCCAGGGCTCGCGCGAGCAATGAAACGGATTCAGGCGCGTCCGGAAGCGCGCGCAGGACGTCCGCAGAAGCGCGCGGGCCGGCGTTGCGCGCGAGAATCGCCTCGAGGAAAGCGAAACGGTCTCCCTTCGACGAAAGGCAAGCTTCGGCAAGGATCCCGGGATCCGCTCGAACGGCGGATACCCGCTGCATCGCCGCTCCCGCCGCCTCACGCACGCCGGCTGCTTCATGACGCAACGCGTCAATCAGGTGAGGAAGGGCCTTGAATCCGCCCTGGCCGAGGGCACGAACTGAGGCGCCGGCAATCCTCGAATCGGCGTCGCCAGAGAGATCCTGCAGCAGCGCGAACTGGTCTTCGCGGGCAAATTCTCCCAGCGCGTGAATCGCGGAAACCCTCAGCTCAACTTCGTGCGAACCGACCGCCTCGCGCAATGCCGGCAACCCCTCCACCGCGCGCAATTCCTCGAGCTTTGCAATCGCCTCGAGTCGTTCCGGGAGCGCCCCGGAGCGGACCTTCTGAAGCACGGCCGGCCGACTCAAACCAGGGAGGCGCCTCATCGGGTGATTTTGTTTTGCCAGCCTTCGCCAGCCTCCGCCAGCCGCTCTAATTCCTGCTTCCCAGCACCGCCTCCGGAAACAGCAGCGCGCAGTGCATCGCTTCCAGCGCGTCCGACTCGTGGTCGTCGATCAGCACCTTCGCGATCGACTCGAACTCGTACCCCTCGCGCATCATGTCGATGACGAATTCCACCGGGATCTGCGTCCCCCGGATGACCGCTTCGCCCGTGATCGCGTGCCGCGTGATCGACTGGAACATCGTTCGCCCCTTTTCCGTTGGTGGTCCGTGCCTGTCCGATGGTGGTCCGTACTTGTTTCGGCCGCGCGGCCCGCGGGACTGGAGCGCTTCCCGAAAACAAAAACGGGACCGCGGTTTTCCGCGGCCCCGGCTCGAAGCGAAACCGGCTTACGCCTGCGCGGGGGCGAGAGCGGTCTGCTGCCCCATTTCGTCGACCACTTTCACGCTCACTTTCTTCGACACGCCGCGCTCCTGCATCGTGATCCCGTACATCGAGTTCACGCACGCCATCGTCTTCTTGTTGTGCGTGATCACGATGAACTGCGTGCCGGCGGAGAAATCCTTCACCAGATCGTTGAAGCGGCTGACGTTGGCCTCGTCGAGCGGCGCGTCGACCTCGTCGAGGACGCAGAACGGGGAGGGCTTGAGCATGAAGAGCGCCATGATGAAGGCGAGGACGGTCAGGGTCTTTTCGCCGCCGGAAAGCTGGGCGATCGTCGCCGGTTCCTTCCCAGGGGGCTTGGCGAGCAGGTCGATGCCGCATTCGAGAACGTCTTCGCCTTCCTCGGTGACGATCTCGGCCTTGCCGCCGCCGAAGAGCTTGCGGAAGACCTCGTTGAAGTTGAGGCGGGTCTGCTCGAGCGTGGCGAGCAGGAGTTCGCGGCTTTCGCGGTTGATCTTGCGGATGAGGTCCTCGAGCTGGGCCTTGGACATCGTGAGGTCCTGCTCCTGGCCCTTGAGCCAGGTGAAGCGCTCTTCCTTCTCCTTCAGTTCGTGGATCGCCTCCGGGTTCACGCCGCCCATGTTGTCCATGCGGCGCTTGAGCTCGTTGACCTCCGCCGTCAGCCCCTCCTCGGTCGCATTCGGGTCGCGCGCCATGCCGTCGTTCGCCTGGCGCAGGTCGATCCCGAGATCTTCCAGGTAGCGCGCGACGAGCGTCTCCTCCTTGTTCTGGAGGTTCCCCTGCTCGATCGAGAGCTGGTTGATCCGCTGCTCCGCCGCGCGAAGCTCGGTCTCCGCCTCCGACTTCCTGGAAGCCGCTTCACGGGCCGCAGCCACCGCCGACTTCCGGGCTTCCTCCGCCGCCGCGGCTTCGAGCGCCGCCTCGTCGTAAACACGCTGAAGGTCGGCCTGCCGCGCGCGCCTCTCCTCGACCGCGTCGAGCGCCGCGCGGTGCCGCTGGTCGCACTCGGCGATCCGCGTCTCCGCCTGCGACGCCCCCGCCTCGGCCGCCCGGATCTGCCGCCCGAGATCCGCCGCCTGCGCCGCGGACTGG
>WSZJ01000237.1 GCA_009773755.1 Planctomycetota bacterium
CGAGCGCCACGGGATCCGAGTTTCGCACGGCCGCGAATTCCGTTTCTCCCAGCCAGGTTTCGAGCTGGCGGCGGATGTCCTCGAGCATGCGGCGCACTTTAGCCCATCCGGGCGTTCATGGGGCGTTCATCCACCCCCCCGGAACCCCCTCACTATCCCCTCGCCTTCCTGTGGACACTCGCTATAGTGCTGCCAATGCACCCGCGGATCACCATCGCTGGCGTAGGGACTGTTGCGCCCCAGGGGATCGGTAATAAGAGGTACCTCGACGCTCTCCTCAACGGAGAGAGCGGAGTCCGTGCAATCTCGCATTTCGACACGACGGGCCTCTCGGTCCGGTTCGCGGGATACGCGAAGGAATTCGAGCCCGCGAAGTACATGGATGAGCACACGCTCAAGCACGTCGCCCGCGTGGTGCCGATGTCCGTGGCCGCTTCGATGGAGGCCTTTGCTGAAGCGGGGATCGACCACACGAAGCTGTCGCTCGAGGAGCGCCGGCGGTTTGCGGTGGTGATCGGCTCGGGGGGCGGGGCGATGGAGTTCGTCGAGCGGCAATATGACCTCTGGTACAAGGGGTCGGTGAAGAAGGCGTCCGTGTACGTGGTGCCGTCCGGGACGATGGGAAATATGGCGAGCGAAGTCTCCATGGCCTTCGGGCTTCGCGGACCGAGCCACGTGATCACGACCGGGTGCACGTCGTCTTCGGACGCGATGGGGTACGCGATGATGCTGCTTCGCGACAACCGCGCTGACCGCGTGCTCGTGGGCGGCGCGGACTGCACCGTGACGCGGGGAATGATGGAAGGGCTGTGCCTGATGGGCATCCTTGCGTCGAAATACCAGGCCGAGCCGGCGCGTGCCTGCCGGCCGTTCGACGGCCAGCGCGACGGCTTCGTGCTGTCCGAGGGCGCGTGGATGATGATCATGGAGAAGAACGGGAAGAAGTCCGTTGCCGAGATGGCCGGGCATGGCGGGACGTGCGACGCGCACCATCGCGTCCGTATGGCGGAGGACGGCATCGAGCCCGCGCGTTCCATGCAGCTCGCCTGCGAGGACGCCGGCGTGAAGCCGGAGGACATCGACTCGGTCTGGCTCCACGGCACGGGGACCCAGCTCAACGACCGCATCGAATCGAAAGCCGTGAAGCTGTTCCTCGGCGATCGCGCGAAGAAAATCCCCATGACGGCCGTGAAATCGATGATCGGGCACCCGCAAGGAGCGTGCGGTTCCGCCGCCGCGGTGGGCGCCATTCTCGCCATGCACGCCGGCGCCATCCCGCCAACCATCAATCTCGAGAATCCCGATCCCGAGTGCGATCTCGACTACACGCCGCTCCGGGCCCGCGACTGCAACGCCCGCGTCGTCATGATTTCCACCCTCGGATTCGGCAGCAAGAACGCGGCCATCGTCATCAAGAGGGCGTAGCCCCCGGTCGATCTTTCCGCTTCGCCCGCTGCGCCGAAACTCTTCCGATCGCCTTGATCGCCCGGATCTCCGCAGGCGTCAGCGGCCGGCACTTCCCGACCGGCAGCTCGCCCAGTTCGACCGGCCCGACTCGCGTCCTGTGGAGTTTCACCACTTCGTGCCCGATCGCCAGCCCCATCCGCCGCACCTGACGGTTTTTCCCCTCGCGAATCGTCAGCTCCAGCCACGTCGAACCCGGGGCCGACGGCAGGACCCGGCACTGCGCCGGACGCGTGAGTGTGCCGTCCTCGAGCTCGACGCCCTTCTGAAGCGCTTCAATTTCCTCCGCCGTCACCTTCCTCTTCACCTTTAATTCGTATGTTTTCGGCACCCCGATATCGGGATTTGTCAGGGCGTCGCCGGCGGCCGCGTCGTTGGTGAACAGGAGAAGGCCGGAGGTTGGTCCATCGAGGCGGCCAACCGGGAAAACCCATGAAGCAAGGTCCAGCGGGAGGAGGCCATAAACGGTCGGGCGGCCTTGCGGGTCGTGAGCGGTTGTCAGCAGGCCCGCCGGTTTGTGCATTGCGAGGTACACGGGCGCCGCACCCGTCACCGGCCGCCCATCGAGCTCGATCCTGTCCCGCCGTGCGTCGGCCGGCTCCTCCGGGTCGCGCGAGACGCGACCGTTCAGCGAGACACGGCCCGAGGCGATGAAATCCGCAGCGACGGTGCGCGAAGCGACGCCCAGCTTCGAGAGGACGCGCGCGATCCCGTGCATCAGCGCTTCGCAGCCCGCGCGTAGTCCTCCGGCGTATCCAGATCGCGCACCGTAACATCGCCGGCCGGGATCTCCTCGACCTGCGCCGCGTGCCGATCGACGACCGTTCGCGGAGGCTCGCCCGAGCTCAGTGCGAGCACCTCGTCTGCGTAAACCCTGTCGAACAGCACCGGATGCCCGCGCCGCGATGCCTTCGGAATCACGATCGGCCGCCGGCGGTTCTGGCGCAGGATCCAGAAGCGCATTCCCAGTTCACGCAGCGTCTCCGCCGGGACGAGCGGCAGGTCCACCGGCCAGACGAAGAACCCCTCCGCGTTTTCCGGAAGCGCCTTCAGCCCGGTCTGCAGACTCGAGGTCATTCCCTTCGCCCAGTCGGAGTTCCGCACGACCGTGGCCCGCCCGAGCTCGCAACGCTTCTCGATTTCCTCCGCGCCGCTTCCCAGCACAACCACCGCCTTGCCAAAACCGGCCGCCGTGTCGAGGACGCGGTCGAGCGCGGTGCGGCCGCCGAAATCAAGAAGCGCCTTGGAGGTCCCCATGCGCGAGGAAGCGCCGGCGGCGAGAACGATCGGCGTAAGGAGATGATTCAAGCGCTATCCCATCGCGCGGAGGACGCCGTCCCAGAGCGCCCGCCGGGCTTCCAGCGCCTGCGTTGCCGCGCCGGCCGCAGCACGCCATTTCGCAGGGTCCGCCCCGCAGAGCCCTTCGAGAAGCCGTTTCGCCATCGGTCCGTGCTGCTCTTCGTCGAGATGGACATGGCGCTCGAGGTAAAGGCGGTACGTCGCGCATTTCACGCCGGCGCGAGTCAGCGACTCGATCATCGGCCTGAACATCGCCGGAACGAGATCTTCGCGCCCGAGCAGGAATGCGGCCGCGGCCTCGACCGTGCCGGCTTCGCAGAAACGCATCGTGGTCTCGACGAAGCGGCGGGTTTCGTCCGGAATCGACAGCCGCGCCAGCGCCGCGCCGGGCGGGATTTCTTCGCGCATCGCCGCGATGAACTGCCGGATCGGCCGCGAGTCAGCGCCGACTTCACCCATGGATTCGAGGTAAAGGTCGAAATGGCTGATGTATTTCCCCGGCGCGATTTCGTCGGTCTCCTCTCCCAGGACGATTTCGTTCACGAGCCGCGCGGCGAGCGCGTCGCCGGGGGGAATCCAGGGCACTCGAATCCCCGTGAGCCGCCCCTGGAGCGATTTCAGAAGCGACATGAAATCCCACACCGCGAACGCGTGGTTGCTCATGAAGACCCGCAGGCAGTCGGGGTCCGTCAGGCGGCCGTACACCGCGTGCGTCACGAGGGACCTGCGAAGCGGCGCGAGCTCGTGTTCGAGGGCGGCCATGGAATTCAGGGAGGCGGTGGCGGTGGTCACGGGGGCTTTCCGGATAGGAAGGGGGGCCGATTGTAGCCCGCGCGTCCCATGGCGTCAGCGCGCGGTTTCGGAGCGTTCCAGTTCCGCACGTGCCCGGTTGGCGCCCTCCGCAAACCTCTCCGCCCGTTTCACCGACTCGGGACCGTACCGGGCCGATTTCTTTTCATCGAGGACCTCAGACTCCAGCGCCGCGCGCGCCTGTTTCGGCGTCAGTCTTCGCAACGACTCCATGATCCAGGTGCGGAAAACGTCCTCGCTCCCTCCCGGGATCCGCATGCTCCATTCGAACCAGGCGCCGCACGTGAAGCACTTGAGCAGTTTTTCCCTCGAGCCGGGGCTGCGTTCGAGGAGCTCGTTCGGCGGACGCAGTTTCTTTGCCGCTTCCGGAAAGTTCTGCACGCCGGGCTCGTCCTGCAGGTTCTCGATCTCGCACACATCGCCGAGCGGGCGGCAGTCGGGGCAGTTCGAAGGAGACGCGTCGCTCATTCGCAGTCGAACTCCTTCTCCCACGCAAACGTCCGCAGCCGGTCCGTGCGGCGCTCGGAGGATTCGAGAAGCGTCTTCACCGAACGCGCGGGCACGCCTTTCCAGACCTGCTTGCCGTTGATCTTGATCAGGACTTCCTTGTCCATGTCCACCATCCCGTCGGCGAGCCCGACGCGGACCTGCTTCACGTCCTTCTCGTGGATCGAGATCTCCTGCCCCTTGATCTCGGCCTGCACGTGGAACGGGAACGCCGGAATGTGCCGCGTGACCCACTTTGTCGCCGATTCGATCTTCAGCTCCTTCGTCTCGATTCCGTCCTTGAGTACCTCGATCCAGTAATGCGAATGCCCGAGATCCGCGCCGCCGAAATAGTCGAGCTTCGCCGGGTAGCGCGCGCGCTTGAGCTCGCTCGACCACGCGAGCAACCCCTCCGCAAGATCGTCAAAGCTCTCATGCCCCCGCTTCTCCAGCACGTCCAGCTGGGCCGGGATCTCGAAGCGCTTCGCCACGCCCTGCCCCCTCTTCGCCATCGCCGTGATTTCGTCGTCATCGGCGCCGACGGTGCATCGGAAAGGAAGGTCATGCGTGTTCTTCAGGTAGACCTCGCTCATCGCGATCAGGATGCGCCCGGGAGAGCCCGAGACCGGCAGCATGGCGGCCCAGGCGTCGCTGCGCATCGCGCCGGCGATCCAGGTCGCGTGCCCGCCCGCTGAGACGCCGGTGCAGTAGAGCCGGTCGAAGTCGATGTTGACGCGTCGCGACTGCTCCCAGAGCTGCTCCCACACGATGTCGCTCGTGCGCGGGTCCTGCCA
>WSZJ01000238.1 GCA_009773755.1 Planctomycetota bacterium
TTCCCCACTCTCTATTCCGCAGGAACACGCACGCTTTATTGAAAATCGCTTGCGCGTCGCTCTGGCCTCGGTGGCTTGAAAGTGCAAGAGTCCACAACTCGCAACTCCGCAAAAGAAAAGGCCCCGCATAGTCGCGGGGCCTGGTTGCGCAATTCAACCGGTGTTTATTCTTTCTTCTTCTCCGTCTTAACTGGCTTCTCTTCCTTCACCTCGGCCTTCTTCTCGCCCGCGGCCTTGCCTCCACCCTCGGCCGCGGCTCCTTCCTTCTTCCCGTCCTTTCCTTCCTTCATCTTCTTCGGCCGCTTCCCGCGCATCTTGGGATCGTGCTTCTCCGCCTCGTCCACCGAGATACCCTTCGTGAACGGGTTCTCCTCGTCCGCCTCCGCGCCCGCCGCCTGCTCCGCGCGGCTCGCCGTCACCGTCACCTTGAGCTTCGACTGGACCTCCGGATGGAACCTGACCGTCACCGTGTAGTCCCCCAGCCGCTTGATCGCCGCGTCGATCAGGATGAACTTCCCGTTCACTTCGAGCCCCGCGCGCTTCAGCGCGTCCGCCACCGCCGACGGCGTCACGCCTCCGAAAAGCACCCCCTCGTTGTTCGCAAGCATCTCGATCGTCACGTGCGTGTTGCCGATCTGCGCCGCAAGGTCGCTGTACTGCCGCTTGATGTCCCCTTCATGCTTCTCCGCCTTCCGCGCCGCGGCCTTGAACTCGCGCGCCGCCCCGGTGGTCGCCGGCGTCGCCAGCTTCCTCGGGTACAGATAGTTCCGCGCGTAACCGTCCGACACGCTCACCTGGTCGCCGCGCTTCCCCAGCTTGTCCACCGTCTGCCACAACAGCACTTTGGTGCTCATGGTTTTCGCTCCCTTACCCGACGAACGGCAAGAGCGCGAGATACCTCGCCCGCTTGACCGCCGTCTTCACGGCGCGCTGGTGGCGCGCACAGTTCCCGCTCCGCTTGCGGCTGAACAGCTTCCCCTGCGCCGTGCAGAGCTTCTGCAGAATGTGGATGTCCTTGTAGTCGACGCGGGACAGCTTCCCTTTTTCCCTGCAGAAGCGGCACCGGTTGTCCTTCCTGAATTTTCTGTATTTCTTCTTGGCGGGATCGGCATCGGCCTCGGCGTCGCCCAGTTGTCCGTAATCGGGCTCCGCGTCGCGGCGCGGGCCGCGTTCGCGGTCCCGGTCCGGCTTTTCGCGTGTGATTCTCGGCATGACTTCTGGCTCTCCGGAAAGTGAACGAGTTGGTTGAGTGTCTGGGTCGGGCTAGAAGGGCGGATCACCCTGCATATGGTCAGGCGGCTGCTCGTCGGGAGGCGGAGCGTCTTCCTGCTGCTGCGGAGGAGCGCTCGGCCGCTGAGGGCCGCGAGCCGGAGCCGGGCCGCGCTGGTAATTTCCGCGCCGCGCCCCGCCGCCGCCTTCCGCCCCTTCGCCGCCGCCACTCGCACCGCCGCCGCCGCCGTCCACAAACGTCACCTGGTCCGCGGTCACCGACAGCTTCGACCGCTTCTGCCCCTCCTGCTCCCACTGGTCGAACTTCAGCCTGCCCTCGACGAAAACCTGGCGCCCCTTTTTCAGGTACTGCGCGCTGATCTCCGCCGTCCTGCCCCAGGCGGTCACGTCCACGAAGGTGGCCTCTTCCTTCTTCTCGCCGCTCCCCGGGTCCGTGTACGTCCTGTTCATCGCCATCCGGAGATCGCAGACCGCGGTCCCCTTCGGCGTGTAGCGCAACTCCGGGTCGGCGGTGAGCCGCCCCAGGAGCATCACTTTGTTGACGCTGGCCATGGCTACTTCCGGTCCGCCGCTGACGGCGGCACGGGCGCCACCTGCTCCTCCGGCGGAGGCACGGCCTCCACGCGCACGAGCACATGCCGCAGCACAATGTCCGAAAGCTGCGCTTCCCGGTCGATCTTCGTCACCAGCTGCGTGTCGCCCTTGAAGTACAGCAGCATGTACGCGCCGCGCTTGTGCCCGCCGATTTCGTAAGCGAGCTTGCGGTCGCCCCACTTGTTGGAAGCAAGGATTTCCGCGCCGTGCTTGGTGGCGAGGCCGTGAACGTGCTCCACGACCTTGTTCCAGTCCTTGCCCGCGAGCGTAGGCTCGAGGACGAACATTCCTTCGTAGGTCCCGGTCTGAAGCATTTCTCTACCTCTTTACTTGTCCTGTTTTGGTGGGTCTTTCGGGGGCTTCGGTCCGGGATTGAAGCGGTTTGCGGCCGCGTTCACGCCCTTCGTCGCCCACAGTTCCACGCCCTCAGCCGCCGCTTTCACCGCGGGTTCGATCGCCTTGAGCTCCTCGCCCGAGAACTTCCCGAGCACGAAACTCTCGACCACCCACCCCGCCGGCAGCCCCAACCCGATCCGCAGCCGCGGATACTCCTGCGTCGCCAGCCGCTGCTCAATATCCTCCAGCCCGTGATGCCCGCCCGCCGAACCTCCTGCGCGAAACCGCAGGCGCCCGACCGGAAGGTTGAGGTCGTCGCAAATCACAAGGCAATCGGCGGGCGCAATCTTGTGCCACGCCAGAAGGGGCTGCACGGCCGAACCCGCGAGATTCATGTACGTCTGCGGCTTCACGAGAAGAATTCTCTCGTCGCCGAGCGTGGTTTCCATCACGAGCGACTCGAACTGTTCGCGAGCGGCTCCAGTCGCGCGCGCACCGGGGCGCCTTGCGACCGCTTCCACCACCATGAATCCCAGGTTGTGCCGCGTCCCTTCGTACCGCCTGCCCGGATTCCCGAGCCCGACGACCGCTTTCACGGACGCTATTCCTTCTTCTTTTCGCCGCCTCCCTTAGCTGCAGGCGCCGCGGCCGCTGCCGCAGGTTTCGCGCCCGCCGCGGCCGGCGCACCCGCCGCCGCCGCCTCGCCTTCCTCAGGCTTCTTCGCCGTGAGAACTTCCGGTTCCGCCGCCGCAGCTGCCGCGACCGCATCCGGCGCCGCGATGATTTCTTCGATCGCCTTGTGGACCGTGATGCAGAGCAGCTCGACGTTCCCGTCGATCGTCACGCCCTCGGGAAGCTTCAGGTCGCGCAGCTTCACCACCATCCCGATCTCCATCGCCGTCACGTCGTGCTCGATCAGCTTCGGGATCTGCGTCGGCAGGCACTGGATCGGGATTTCGTTCATGAGAATGTCCATCTGCCCCTCGCCGGACACCACGCCCTTCGAGACGCCTTTCGTCTTCAGCGGAATCTTCAGCGACAGCTTCTCAGTCATCGAAGCCCGCCCGAAGTCGACATGCAGGATCTCGTCGGTGATCGGGTGGCGCCCCACTTCGCGGATGTACGTCAGCTCCTGCTTTCCGCCGAGCGTCAGCTTCACCAGCCGCGTCCCCGCCTTCAGGATCCCATGCAGCCCGTCGCTGGGAATCGTCACGCTGACCATGGCTTCCTTGCGCCCGTAAACGGCCGCCGGAATCCGGCCCTTCTTGCGGTCTTTCTCACCCTGCCGCGTGCCGACCTTCGGCCGCGCGGCAGCTTCGAGGTTCAGGATTTCCATCGGGAATGCTCCTTGGGAACTGGTCGGTCGGAAAGGGGCGAAGAGTCTACTGAGCGCCCTTGGGGGGTGCAAACGGAATTTGCCATGAAGCGGTGAAGCCGCAACGCCGAGACGCCTGCAATGATGGTCATGAAGAGGCTCTTGGCCGGGCTCGCCGCCTCCCTTGCAATTGTGATGGCGAGTTGCTCAAAGTCCGCCCCGCCGGCGCCGAAGTAGCTGCCGTCCGCCGACACCTTTACCACGCCGCTCCGCGCCGAGCAGCCGGGCGGCTTTGTCCATGTCGATTCGGGTCTTCATCGTCTATCCCTCCGAAAAGTCCCGTATGGCAAAATGCTCGTCACCTGCGACCAGGCCAATCTCTCCTCGTCGAGCCTCGCGTCCCATGCTGCGGCAGAACGCGGCCATGCCAGCGACTCCACCCATCCGGGCTAATCGACGTGATTGACTCCGTCACCTCCGACACCAGCGTGGTATCATCTACAGTACCATGCCAGAAGAGGTCGTCCTCGACACCAACGTTCTCATCGCCGGATTGAGATCCAGCCGCGGTGCCTCCCATCGGGTCCTGCGCCTGATCGGAACCGGACTCTTCAGCATTCACGTGTCGGTTCCCCTGGTACTGGAGTACGAAGAGACACTGGTGCGCGAGAGGCCGGTGCTGGGGCTGACTCAGTCGGGTGTGGGAGACGTCCTCGACTACCTTTGCAGCGTCGCCGGGCACCACGAGATCAACTTCCTGTGGCGGCCATTCCTTCGGGATCCAGACGACGACATGGTGCTTGAGTTGGCCGTGCAGGCCGGATGCAGTTGCATTGTCACCCACAACCTTCGGGATTTCGCTGGATCGGAGACCTTTGGCGTTCCGGCGGTCCTTCCACGCGACTTCCTCAAGAAGATCGGAGCCACGAAATGAGCGCCATCAGCCTGAGACTGCCTGATTCGATCCACAAGCGGCTTCGCGAGGTCGCCCAGCGCGAGCACATTTCCATCAACCAACTCATCGCCACCGCCGTCGCAGAAAAGCTGTCCGCCCTGCTGACATTCGAGATCCTCGAAAAGAGGGCTCAGAAGGGCCGGCGCTCAAAATTCTTGCGGGTCTTGCGAAGAGTCCGGCCTACCGCCCCGATGGAGTCGGACCGATAGGACCCTGATTCCTGCGGATTTTCCAACCAGGGGATGCCTTTCTTCCCAATGTATCGTGGACGCCGCTTCCCATGCGCCTCTCACCTGCCTTCACCATCGCCCTTCTCCTCCTCTCGCTCCCCGCCCGCGCCGACCGCGCGGCGGCGGAGAAGGCGTGCGCCGACGGCGACGCGGCCATCGCGCGCGGCGACGGAGCGGGGGC
>WSZJ01000239.1 GCA_009773755.1 Planctomycetota bacterium
TGGCGTGATCGTCGCGACGCCGACGCTGTTTCACCGGGAGGTCGCGGCGTTCTTCCTCGAAGCGGGGGTGCCGTGCCTCGTCGAGAAACCGCTCGCGGGAACGGTCGCGGAGTGCGAGCAGCTTGTCGCGCTCGCCGCGAAGACGAAGACCTTGCTGCAAGTCGGCCACATCGAACGCTTCAATCCCGCCTGGACGGTCGCCCGCCCCCTGATGGGAAAGCCCCGCTTCGTCAACGCCGAGCGCGTCAGCCCGTACCCGTTCCGCTCGATCGACATCGACGTCGTGCTCGACCTCATGATCCATGACATCGACCTCGTCCTGTCGCTCGCAACATCGCCGCTGGCGCACGTCAATGCGGCGGGAACGAAAGTGCTCTCCCCTACCAACGACCTGGTCAATGCCAGGCTCACTTTCGAGGACGGGTTCGCCGCGAACATCGTCGCCTCCCGCGTCTCGCCGGAGCCGGGGCGGCGGTTCCGGACCTTCGGCGAGGAGGGATTCGTGGAGATCGACCTTCGCGCCCGCAAGGTCACGCGCGTGACGAAGTCCGCCAGGCTGAAAGGCGGCTTCGACGTGTCGAAGGTCGACCCCGCGAAGACCCCGAACCTCAAGGACCTGCTCTACGGTGAGCTCCTCACCACCGATACTCCCTCGGTCCCGGCCGGCGAACCGCTCTCGCTGGAAGACGGAGCGTTCGTGGAAGCGGTCAAGGCGCGCAGGGCGCCGCCGGTCACGGGCGAGGACGGACTCCGGGCGGTCCGGGTCGCGCACCAGGTCATGGATGCAGTGGCGGCGACAGGGAGCCGCTGATGAAGCTCTTTCTCGTCGCCGGCGAAGCTTCCGGAGACCTCCACACCGCGGGGCTCGCGCAGGCCCTCCTCGCCCGCGACCCTTCGTTGAAACTCAAGGGCCTCGGCGGCGCGAAGATGCGCGAGGCCGGGGTTGAAATCGTCGAGGACATCACGGCGCAGGCGGCGGTCGGGATCGTCGAGGTTGTCGGCGTGCTCGGCTATTTCTGGAAGCTGTTCGGCCGGACGAAAAAACTCCTCGCCGAAGAGCGCCCCGATGCGCTGATCCTCACCGATTTCCCCGAGTTCAACCTGCGGCTCGCGGACGCGGCGAAGAAAATGGGGATCCGCGTCATTTACTTCATCAGCCCGCAGCTCTGGGTCTGGCGGCAGGGGCGCGTGAAGATCGTAAAACGCTCGGTGGACCGGATGCTGTGCCTGTTCGGGTTCGAGCAGGAGTGGTATCGCGAGCGCGGCGTGGACGCCGTGCACGTCGGGCATCCGATCCTGGACCAGATCGAAAAATCCGCCGACCGCGCGACGCCTCGCGCGTCGCTCGGCATCGCCCCGGAAGGACCGCTCTTCGGGCTCTTCCCGGGCTCGCGCCGCAAAGAATTCCGGTACAACTTCCCGATACTGGCCGCGACGGCGGAATTCCTCGCGGCGGAAGTCCCGGGCGCGCGCTTCATCACCGGCCTCGCCCCGCGCATCACCGCGGACATGGTGTCGCCCTTCGAAAAATCCACCGGCCTCCCGCTCAACCCGGTCGCCGGCCGGACTGTCGACGCCTTCCGCGCCTGCGACGTCGCGCTCGTCGCCAGCGGCACGGCGACGCTCGAGTGCGCCGTCGCGGGCACCCCGCTCGTCGTGGTCTACGACATGGCGCTCACGACCCTGCTTCTGGCCCGCATTTTCACCCGCGGCCGCGAGCACTATTCGTTGCCGAACATCGTCGCGGGCCGCACGATCGTCCCCGAACTCTACGGTCCGCGAGCGAAGCCTCGGGCCGCCGCGGACGCGGCGAAAAAACTGCTGGAGCCGGCGGAACGCGTGAAAGTCGAGGCGGAGTTCGACGCCATGCGCGCAATGCTCGGCAGACCCGGCGCGCTGGTCGCCGCGGCCGAAGAAATCCTGAAATTCCTGCGGGAATCCAAATGATCCTGGTCACCGGCGGCGCGGGGTTCATCGGATCGCACCTGCTCGAGCACCTGGTGTTCGAGAAGAAGCGGGCATGCTGCGCAGTGGACGAATTCAACGACTACTACGACCCCGCGCTGAAGAGGGAAAACTTCGCGGGGCTCAAGAGTGCCGTGCCGCTGCTGGAAGCGGACATCCGGGACGCGGCGAAACTCGAGAAGTTCCTTCGCAAGCACCGGCCGGAGACGATCGTGCACCTCGCGGCCCGTGCGGGAGTGCGGCCGAGCCTGGCAGACCCGCTTCTCTACGAGAGCGTGAACTGCGGCGGGACGCTGGTGCTGCTGGAGCTCGCCAGGAAATTCGGCGTGAAGCGGTTCGTGTTCGCGTCGAGCTCGAGCGTGTACGGCGCGTCGCGCAAGGTGCCGTTCCGCGAATCGGACCCGGTGATGGAGCAAGCCTCGCCGTATGGGGTCACCAAGCGGGCGGGCGAACTCTACTGCTCGAATTACGCCGGGCTCTACGGCCTCCCCTGCATCGCGCTGCGCTTTTTCACCGTCTACGGCCCGCGCCAGCGCCCCGACATGGCGATCCATAAATTCGCGAGACTGATGCTCGACGGCGATCCGATCCCGTTCTACGGCGACGGCACCTCGCGCCGCGACTACACGTACATCGACGACATCGTGCAGGGCGTCGCGGCGGCGAGCGAATGGGAGGGGCGATTCGAGATCGTCAACCTCGGCGAGTCCCGCACCGTCGAACTGCGCGAACTGGTTGAGCTCCTCGAAAAAGCGCTCGGCCGCAAGGCCGAGCGACAGAATTTCCCCGAGCAGCCCGGCGACGTGCCCGCAACGTGGGCGGACGTGTCAAAGGCGAAACGCCTCCTGGGATACCGCCCGTGCGTGCCGATCGAGAAGGGGTTGCAGCGGTTTGCGGCGTGGCTGCGGGGACAGAAGAAGAGGAAGTAGACGTCGCTCCGCAGCTATTCCGTCAGAACTTTCATCGCATCGTCCGGCCGGGGCGCGGCCATCAGCCGCTTCCGCACCGACTCGTCCTTCATGCGCGTAACGATCGCCGCGAGGACCTTCGTGTACTCCGACGCCTGCTTGTCGTTGGCGCCGATCATCACGGCGATGTGGACCGGGGCGCCGTCGAGAGATTCCCACTCGATGCCGGATTTCGAACGGCCGATCGCCAACGTGAAGTCCTTCACGCTCGCGACTTTCGCGTGAGGCATTGCGAGTCCGAGGCCGATCCCGGTCGAGAGGATGGCTTCGCGGTCGAGGATTGCTTTCTGGAAGGCCTTCGCGTCTCCGATGTTCTTCGAAGTCGCCATCGCCGCGCACAATTCGCGAAGGGCGCCGTCCCTGTCGGGCGATTTCAGGTCGACGATGCGGTCGGCGGAGAGCAGCGCTGAGATCTTCATCGGCCGGATCCTAATCGCGCGGCGCGGGGGCGAAAACTACTTTCCCTGGGCTTCGAAGCGCCCGGCCATCTTCACAGCCCCGTGTTCGCCCGCAAGGCGCTTCCCTTCCCCCGCCGCCTGCCTCGCTTCCTCCGGTTCGCCGAGAGCGGCGTGCGCGGCCGCCACATCGGCGAGGAGCCGCAGGCGCTCGTGAAACACGGTGCAGCGGCCCGCCATTTCGCGCGCCCTCACGAGGAAATCGCGCGCCTGCCCGGTCTCGCCCGCAGCCGCCGCGATCCGTGCCAGCGCCGCCCGTACCGATGCTTCATGCGCGGCGCTCCGTTTGCGCACCGCAATTTCAAGCGCGCGGCGGGCGTCCGCAGCGGCTTCGGGACCGACCGCGGAAGCTTTCAATCTTGCGCGCGCGAGGAGTGCAAGCGTCAGGAGATCTTCGAGGGAGCGTTCCGAAGCGACGCGAACCGCTTCGTCGAGTGCCTGAGCGGCCTGTGCCGGGCGCCCGGCGTCGGCATGCAGTTCCCCGAGGCGCATCTGGATGAAAGCGAGGTTGTAAGGATTCCCCTCCGCGCGGGCGAGGTCGAGAGCCTGCGACAACTCTTCGAGTGCGAGCTTCTCTTCGCCGAGAGCGGCGTGGGCCTGGCCCATGTTGCGAAGAGCGAGCATCTCCGCCGACCGGTCGCCGATGCGCTGCGCGAGCTCGAGAGCTTCGGACAGCGGCTCGAGCGCCGCTTCCAGTTCCCCGCCGTCGAGCAGTGCGTCCGAGAGCGCCTTCAGTCCGCGCGCGACCGCGTGCAGATCGCCCGTCTGGCGGAAGATGGCGAGCGACTCGCGCTGCGCAACCGCCGACGCCTTCAGGTCTCCCGATTCGCGGTAGACGAGCCCCAGGTTCCCGAGCGCGGAGGCGATCCCGATGCGGTCGCCGATCTCGCGGAGGATGCCGAGCGCCTGCTCGAACGCCGCCCTCGCCTCCGCGTCTTTTCCCTGGTCGCGATGGAGCGCGCCGAAACTGTTGAAGACGGACGCCGTGGCAAGGCGGTCCCCGAGGCGCGCGGCGAACTCGAGAACCCGATCGTAAGCCGCGGCCGCCTCGACCATGCGGCCCTGCTTCCAGCGGGCGTTTCCCTCGATCCCCCACGCATCCGACGTCAGTTTTGCGACCTGCCGTTCGTTCGAAGCGGTCGCCAGCGCCTTTGTCCTCGCCCGGACCTCCTCGACACACTTCAGCGTCTCGTCGTACCTCCCCATCCCCCAGAGCACTCGCGCCTTCTGCATCAGCGCTTCCGGCAACACGAACCCCGGGGGGTTCGCCGCAGCCACCTTCTCCACGATCGCCAGAAACGCCTCGCGGTCCCCTCGCCGCCCGTGGATCTCCCCTTCCAGCAGCCTCGCGCTCGCCGATTCCTCCGCTGAAGCGTCCGGCGAACCGGCTACCGCCGTCGCCTCGATGAGGGCATCGTC
>WSZJ01000240.1 GCA_009773755.1 Planctomycetota bacterium
GCTCCGCGCGCAGCCCCGGCGCCGCCTTCAGGCACCCGCACCCGAACGCGAACGCCCGTACCGTCAGCCGCCCCGGCGCATCCAGCCGCGCCCGCCACCGCCCCGCGCCGTCGTGCGACTCCAGAAGACGGCGGTTCAGGAGCATCTCGTCCCGGTCGCGCCGTTTCTCCGCCTCAAGAAACCTCTCGTGATACAGCTCGCACAGCCCGTCCGCCGCTTCCGCGCACCCCGCGTCCGCCGCGAGCGCGCCGGAGAACTCGGCGCTGGCGCGCGTGAACTTCTCGATCCGGCGGTCGCGAAGCGCCCGCAGCCGCGCCTCCGCGTCCCACAGCGGGCGTTTTTTCGCCGCGGGCTCGTGCGAGGGGATCTTTTCATGAAGCATCTCGACCTCCGCCGCCGCCGCGTCGATCTCCCCGCGCAGCCGCAGGTATTCGCCGGCGAACCCGCGCCCGGCCTCCAGCCGCTTCAACGCTTCTGCCGCGCGCCGCTCGAGATCCTGCGCGCCCTCGAGGAAGGACTGTATGGCCGCATGGAGCGAGAGCGCGGAGGGGAAGCGGTCCTCGCGGCGCGGCGCGAGCGCCTTCATGCAGATCGACTCGAGTTCCGGGGGGACTGCGTGCAGGTCGGAGTGCAGGTCGCCGCGGCGGTGTGAAGCGTGGGCGCCGGAGATCGGCGCGACGATGCCGCTGCGCGCGCGGTCGAGGATCTCCTCCATCGAGTCGCCGGAAATCGCCGGCCGGAATGTGAGGATCTCGTAGAGGATCGTGCCGAGGGCGAAGATGTCGGTGCGCTCGTCGATCGCGGCCGCGTCTCCCAGGGCCTGCTCGGGGGCCATGTATGCGGGGGTGCCCATCACGTCGCCGGCGCGAGTGATGCCGCCCGGCGAAGGCACGTGCGTGGAGTCATGAGCGCCAGACCCGTCGACAACCTCCCCCATCACGTCTTTCTGCCCCATCCCCATCCCTGGCCCAAGCCCCCCCTCGCCCCCTTCCCGCACTTTCCCCATCCCCTGCCGTTTTTCCGAAGCCAACCCCCAGTCCAGCACCAACACTTCACCAAATTCCCCCACCATGATGTTCGCGGGCTTGAGATCCCGGTGCACCACGCCTTTCGAGTGCGCGTACGCGACCGCAAGACAGACCTCCTGGAACATCGCCAGCAGCCGCGCCCGCGAATACGTCCGGCGCAACTCCTCGTTCCCCCCCGCCAGCCGCGACAGCAGGTCCCGCAGGTCCATGCCGCCGATGCGCTTCATGCACAGGAAGAGCTTCCGCCGCCCGTCTTTCCCCGGCAGCTCGCCGAAATCAAGAACGGGGATGATGTTCGGGTGCTGGAGCCGTGCGGTGACGCGCGCTTCGCGGACAAACCGCGCCTCGCTCTCCGCCGAGAGCCCTTCGCGCATCACTTTGACCGCGACCTCGCGCCCGAGCACCGCGTCCTCCGCTGCGAAGATGCGCCCGAGGCCGCCCTTGGCGATTTCGGCGCCGAGGCGGTAGCGGTCGTGGGGAGTGGGCGAGGGCATGTTCGAGATGCGAATGGTAACCGGGAGCCATGCCATGCGGACGGCCCCGGCGTGGTAACCTCGCCGCCGAAGCGGGGGGCTGATCGGGGTATTGTCGAGGAGTCCCTCATGCGGCCGCCCATCGCATTCCTGGCATTCGCACACGCCGTTCTCGGAGGCGCCGTCGTCGCTCTTGCGCTCGTGAGTCTGAAGGCGGACGCGCGCGCAGCCAGCCTGCACGACGAACTCCGGCAAGCAGAGGTGCAGGGGAACGCCGCGCTCGAGACGGAGCGAACTCGCCGGGAGCAGGAAACTCTGAGCCAGGCGGATGTCATGCGGCAGAAGTCCGCCGAATTGCAGTACCTGTGCGAGGCACTGCTCGCCGCCGAGACCCGGGAGGAAGAAACCGCCCGGCGCCTGGAGCGCGAGGGCATTCGCCTCGGCGCCCGGAAGCGGCGGGAGGCCGACGAATCGCGGCGCGAAGACGCCCTCGAGGCAACGATCCGCGCCTGCGAGACCGAGCTCGAGCGGATGCGCAAGGTTGCTGCAGAAACTCCTGCCATCACGGACCCACGACCGGGCGAATCCGACGAAGACTGCTACAAGCGGCTCATGCGCGCCGGAGTCGCGCTCTACCGCACGGGAAAGAAGCAGGAAGGAGCGGACCTGGTCGAGGCTGCGCTCCGGATGAAGGTCGATGACAAGGCCGTCCTCAACGTCCGGGACGAACTGTGGAAGACCCTTCAGGACATGCTGATGGACAACTCCATTCGACGTCCGGGCCATTCATGGGGGAAGTGACTTCGCGCAGGCCCTGCATCCCGGCCGGGCCATGTTTACGATTCCACAGTAGATGTTTACGATTGCTGTTGCCTGGTTGACGATCCGGCGGTAGCGTCACGGAGCGATGAAACTCCTGCCCGGGCGCTTTCGTGACGTCCTCGACCGGCTTCTCGCCAGGCGTCCCGAGTTCCGCACAGGCGAAGCCGCGGCGGCCGCCGGCATCTCTCGCCAGGCCGCTCACCGCCGACTTGCGGCGATGGTGCGGAAGGGAGAGCTGGCGCGGGCGGGCCAGGGACGAGGGGCCCGGTACATGCGCGGCGGGCGGTCGGGGGCCACGCTCTCCTACACCCGCAAGGGGCTCGAAGAGGACCGAGTCTGGGCGGAAGCCCAGGAGCGCGTACCGTTTCTTCGCGGCATTCCTGAGAACACCGGGCGGATTCTCCGCTACGCGCTCACAGAAATGGTCAACAACGCCATCGACCATTCCCGCTCGGGCCGCATCGAAGTCGTCTTTCCGCCGCCGTCGCCGGATCTGTCCTTCGAAGTCGTGGATCGCGGCGTCGGGATCTTCGATCACGTCCGCCGGCGACTGCGACTGCCCAGCCGCCTCGCAGCACTCGGGGAGGTCTCCAAGGGAAAAACGACGACACAGCCGGAGAAGCACACCGGCGAGGGGATCTTCTTCGTTTCGAAGATCGCGGATCGCTTCGAGATCGAAAGCGCGGATCTCCGGTGGAGCGTCGACAACCTCCGGGGCGACATGGCGGTCGGCTCCGTCGCGCCGCCCCGAAAAGGAACACGCGTACGGTTCGAGGTTCGCCCGGAAAAGAAACGCACGCTCAAGCAGCTCTTCGACGAATACACCGAGGATTTCGAATTCACCAGGACCCGCGTGGTCGTCAAGCTGTTCGGCTTCGGAGTCCGTTTCGTTTCGCGATCGGAGGCCAAGAGGCTCCTGGCGGGGCTGCACCGCTTCCGGGACGTCGTCCTGGACTTCAAGGGCGTCGAGGAAGTCGGACAGGGCTTTGCGGACGAGGTGTTCCGCGTCTGGGCGCGCTCCCATCCGAAGGTGCGCCTGGAGCCGGTGCACATGGTCGAGGCGGTAGATTTCATGGTCCGGCGCGCGATGAAGTAGCGGGCCCCTGAGGATCACGCAGCACTTTCGACCTGAGTTTGTTTTCGAAGTGGGTGGAAGGGGATTCGCGGGTCGGGCGGAGTCGGCCCGAAAGAGGAGGACCCTGCAACCTGCGCGAACCAGGCCGACGGAGCGTGACCCGCGAATCCCCTTCCACCCACTTCGAAAACAGGACCCCGTCAGCGCGTGGTAGTGAACGTTGCACGATGTCGTTTGCTGATGTGTCGCGTGCTGGGCTGAGGAGTGCGTGGTCCGAAGACCGAATGCGCTGCCCTCCGCGCGGCATGCCGGCCAGTATTTGTGCGACCCCCTGGACCGGCGTTCGGGGTCCTGCGCTCGCCCGGGGTCCCTTGTTTCTAGATTAGCCTCCGTAGTTCGTGCGGTCGTTGGCGAAAGAGCGGAGTGGGTAGGGGGTAGTGAGTAGGAGGTAGGAACGACTCCTCTTCAAGCACGCCTTTCGACCACTACCAACTACCTCCTACCCACTGCCGTTACAGCTCGATCTTCCAGTTCGCCTCCTGAATGGCTCCATTCAGCACACGAAGCTGCTTCGACAGGTCGTCAGCCTGCTTCTGCAGCTTCTGCACGTTGACCTTTGCGACCCACTTGATTTCCTTCAGCCCGTACCGCTCCGGCGGCTTCTTCGCCCCGCCGATCGCCGCTTCCAGAACGGAATGCCGCATCGCGAGCGCGTCGCGCTGCGCCAGCGCCTTCGTGAGCGGGCGGCCGTCCTTGAGCTTGTGCTGGAGGTTGGCTTCATTGATCTGGAAGAGCAGCTTTTCGAGCTGGTCGAGGACGCCGGCCGCTTCCGACAGGAGCTTGTTGGGGTCCTCGTGCGGCTTGTCGCCCTGCTGGACCACGGCGGACTGCGCGATGCGCTCCTTGAGCGAAGCGAGTTTCTTCTGGAGGTCGGCACGGAGGAGGAGGGCTTCGGCGAGTTTCATGGGGGGGGCCTGAAAGCTGTGAAGGGGGAGTGTACGCGGGCGACGGTTGTGAACAAGCGAAGGCGCGCGAGGGTTCGGAATCCGACTGAGGAATCGGTACCCGCTGCGCACTGATAGTTAGAGCCATGAACCTGTCCCGCTACGCCATCGCCCTAACCCTTGGATCCGTCTACGGTTGCGCTTCGAACGCGCCTCTGGAGCCGACCCCGTTCGAGCGAGTCTCGGCCGTTCCTGCCTCCCGCCCTCTGCCTCCCGAAAACCGCCCGTTGGCTCGCGGTCACTACGACCAGGGCCTCACCCTCCAGTC
>WSZJ01000241.1 GCA_009773755.1 Planctomycetota bacterium
GGCCTTAAGGAGAATCTCCCTTGAAGCGCGGGCTGATCCATCCCAACAACCGTGCCCATGCAATCTTGCGTCCACTTTCATAATGAAATACCAATATGAAATACCCTGTCTTCGCAATTTCCTCTTGACCCTCCCCTCTTCATTCCATTACGATCCCTCCCCTTGGCGTGGCCCTTAAGGCCACATAATCTCGTCCCTAACAGTCACGGCAGCACGTTGCCTGGGATTCCTTCCACACAGATGTCCGGACTCAGACTTCTTTTCCGCTTCGCGCTCGCTTGCGCGGGTTTCCCCGTCCGCTGCGACTCCGTCGCCGCCTCGGCAACCGCCACGCCTTCGTCTCGCGGCAGAGAAATGACACCGCTTCTCACGATGCCGGGCCACTCGGCCCGCTTCGCCCCCCGCACCGGTCCCCACGGATCTTCGTCCGCATCGCGCGGACTGGAGCCCCGAGAGCGAACCCGCGGGCGGGTCGCGGCCTGACGCCGGACGTCGCCCTCGCAACCCCTGCCCTTTAACGTCGCCCGGTCCGCCGGGCGGAAGGGGTTGAAATGGACGTCCTCTCGCTGGTGATCGGCGTCGCAGTGGGCGCCGCGGGTGGCGTAGGCGCGTGTTTCCTCCTCGCGAGGAATGTCGTCGCCGGCGCGAAGGAGAAGGCGCTGCTGATCGAATCGGAGGCCAAAGAACGCGGCGAGGCCTCCGTCAAAGAAGCGCAGCTCAGGGGCAAGGACGAAGTTCTCAAGCTGCGCTCGGAGGCGGAGAAGGAGCGCTTCCAGAAACTCGACGAAATCAAGAACCAGGAGCGGGCGGTCCAGAAGAAGGAGGACCTGCTGGATCGCAAGCAGGAGGACCAGGGCCGCCGGCAGAAGCAGATCGAGGGGCTGGAGCAGTCGCTGGCGGACAAGACGAAGAGCGTGGACGCGAAGCAGGCGGAGCTGACGAAGACGGTCGCCGACCAGCAGAAGACGCTGGAGCGGCTGTCGGGGATGGGCAAAGACGAGGCGATCCGGACGTTTTACGAGCGGCTGCAGCAGGAGCTCGCCAACGACGTTGCGGCCCGCATCCGGAAGGCGCAGGAGCTGGGGAAGGAGCGCGCCGACGAGGAAGCCCGCAAGTTTGTGATCATGGCGATCCAGCGGACGGCGTCGGACCACAGCTCGGAGAACACGACGTCGTCGGTGGACCTTCCGAGCGAGGAAATGAAGGGGCGGATCATCGGGCGCGAGGGGCGCAACATCCGCGCGTTTGAGAAGGCGACGGGGGTGGACGTGATCGTGGACGACACACCCGGGGTGATCATCCTCTCCGGCTTCGAGCCGATCCGCCGCGAGACGGCGCGCCGCACGATGGAAAAGCTCGTGCAGGACGGGCGCATCCACCCGACCCGGATCGAAGAGCTGGTCGAGGCGACGAAGAAGGAGATGGACGAGCTGGTCATGCAGACCGGGAAGCAGACCTGCTACGAGCTCGACATCCAGCGGCTGTCGCCCAAAGTCATCCCGATCCTCGGGCGGCTGCGTTTCCGCACGAGTTACGGCCAGAACGTCCTCAAGCACTCCATCGAGGTCGCCAAGCTCGCGTCGATCATGGCCGCAGAAATCGGGCTCGACCCGGTCCTCGCCAAGCGCGCCGGGCTTCTCCACGACATCGGCAAGGCGCTCGACCAGGAGATGGAAGGCACTCACCCGCAGCTCGGGTACGACCTGCTGAAGCGGGCCGAAGAGCCGTTCGCGGTGTGCGACACGGCGCTGCGGCATCACGAGACCGAAAAGGCCGAGACGCCGTACTGCATCCTCACCGCCGCGGCCGACGCGATCAGCGCTTCACGCCCCGGCGCGCGCGGCGAGAGCATGGAGCGGTACATCAAGCGGCTGCAGGATCTCGAGCGGATTGCGACGAACCGCGCGGGCGTCGAAGGCGCGTTTGCGATCCAGGCCGGACGCGAGCTGCGCGTGCTGGTGAACGCTTCGAAGATCGACGACTCCAACGCGCTCATCGTGGCGAAGGAGATTGCGAAGCAGATTGAAGCGGAAATGACATATCCCGGGGAGATCAGGGTGACGGTGATCAGGGAGACGCGAGTCACCGAATACGCTCGGTAGGGAAAAACGGCGAGGGATGGGGATTGGGATCGGGATCGGGATAACGGCCACGACTAAGACAAGATCCCAATCCCGATCCCCATCCCTATCCCTGACCGATCCCTCTCCCGCATTTCTCCCCATCCTGGCCTTCCTGCAAATAAAAAACCCCCGCTCGATCGAGCGGGGGCTCTTCAATTCAGGCAAACCTATTTCAGGTGCTTGCTCACCAGCTTGGTCATCTCAAACATCGACACCTGCTTCTTGCCGCCGAACACGGCCTTCAGCTTGTCGTCGGCGTTGATGTTCCGGCGGTTCTTCGAATCCTGGAGCCCGTTCTTCTTGATGTAGTCCCAGATCTTTTTGGTGACCTGCGTGCGCGGCGCGGGAGCGGCGCCGATCACGGCGGCCAGGTCTGAGCTGATCGTCATCGGCTTCATGAATGCGGCGCTCGGCTTGCGTCCGGACTTTTTGGCGGCCATCGGTCCTCCTGGAATTGGGGGAACGGAAGTGTTTTTGAATCGGTTCTGAGGGGGATTTGAGCGGAATCCCCTAGGGACGCAAGGAAAATCGGCCTTTTTCTCCTCGGAGAATGTCGTTTTTCCGAGGGAAGGCGCCGGAGTCTGTCCCATCGCGAGCCCCGCGGTTAGACTTCTCCCCGAATGAAAATCAAGATCATGGCCATCGGCGACGTGGTCGGCGCCCCCGGGAGGGACGCGCTGAAGGGGTGGCTGAAGAAGGCGAAGCGCGAACAGGAAATCGAATTTGCGGTGGTAAACGGGGAGAACATCGCGGGGGGAAGCGGACTGACGCCGGCGCTGTACGAGGATCTGCTGATCGCGGGGGCGGACGCGATCACGAGCGGCGACCATGTGTACAAGAAGAAGGAAATCCTGCCGCTGCTCGCGAACGGCTGCAAGATCGTGCGGCCGTGCAACTATCCCGATGCGGCGGCCGGCGTGGGATGGCAGGTGTTCGAGTCGCGCGGCGGATTCAAGGTCGGCGTGGCGCAGGTTCAAGGGCGCGTCTTCATGAACACGCCGGCGGACAACCCGTTTCTCGCCGCCGAGCGCGCCGTCGAGGCGCTGCGGCGCCACACGAACGTCGTCGTTCTCGACGTTCACGCCGAAGCAACCAGCGAAAAAGTCGCGCTGGGGTGGATGCTGGACGGGCGCGTGTCGCTCCTGTTCGGGACTCACACGCACATCCCGACGGCGGACGAAACTGTGCTGCCGAAGGGCACGGCTTACATCAGCGACGTCGGCATGACCGGCCCCTACGATTCGATTCTCGGCCGCGACAAGGACAAGGTCCTTCGCCACCTCATCACCACCATGCCCATGCCATTCGACGTCGCAGAGAAGGACGTGCGCATCTCCGGCTGCGTCGCCACCGTCGATCTCGATTCCGGCCTCGCCTCCGCGTGCGAACGCTTCCAGGTCCGGGTGGGCGCGTGAACCCCCAGCCCGCCGCCGCTGCCAGAGTCTGGACGCCATCGACGATCGCGCGCGCCGTGAAGGATCTTGCGGAAGGCCAGATCGGGCGCGTGTGGGTGGAGGGAGAAGTCTCCAACTACCGGAAAATTCTGCGAAGCGGGCACGCGTACCTGTCGCTGAAGGACTCGGGGAGCCAGCTCAAAGTGGCGCTGTTCGCGGGCGTCGGTGGCCGGGTGAAATTCGAGATGAAGGACGGTCTGAAAGTGATGGTGCTCGGAAAGGTCACAGTGTACGAGCCGCAGGGTGAATACCAGCTCGTCGCCGAGCACGTGGAGCCGCAGGGACTCGGCGCGCAGCAGCTCGCGCTGATGCAGCTCAAGGAGAAGCTGGAAAAAGAGGGTCTCTTCGACCAGGCCCGCAAAAAGCCGCTTCCATTCCTGCCGCGCCGCGTCGCGCTCGTGACCAGCCCGACGTCCGCCGCGGTCAAGGACATGCTGACCGTGATGGAGCGGCGATTTCCCGGAATGGGAGTCTGGATCTATCCGGTCGCGGTGCAGGGGGCGGAAGCGGCGCCGTCGATGGTGAAGGCGATGGAGTGGATTTCGAGGCGCGACGACGTCGACGTGGTGATCATCGGGCGCGGGGGCGGAAGCGCGGAGGATCTCGGCGCGTTCAACGACGAGGCGCTGGCGCGTGCGATATCGGCTTGCCCGTTGCCGGTGATCAGCGCGGTCGGGCACGAGATCGACGTGACGCTCGCGGACCTGGTCGCCGACCGGCGCGCGCAGACGCCGAGCGAAGCGGCGGAGCTCGCGGTGCCGGAGCTGGAAGCGCTGGTGCGGCACCTGGACGATTTCGGCGCGCGGCTGAGGAAGGCGCTGGTCGAGGACATCCGCATGCTGCGGCAGCGGCTGGAGGACCTCGGGCGATCGAAAGGGCTTGCGCGGCCGCAGGACCTGATCGAACGTTTCCGCCAGCGGCTGGACGGACTGGCGCCGCGGATGGACGGGGCGCTGCGGGGACACTCGGAGCGTGCGCGCGCGCGGATCGACGGATTGCGCCCGCGGCTCGGCGCGGCGTTGCGCGGCCGGCTGG
>WSZJ01000242.1 GCA_009773755.1 Planctomycetota bacterium
GTCCGCCGCGTCCAGCGGCGCCGGCTCCGGCGGCCGCCCGCCGGCCAGCGCTTCGATCGCCTCGAACGCCAGCCCGTGCAGCCTCGCGCGGTCGCCGGGGAGCTGGAGCTGGTAGGCCGCGTCGCGGAGGAGGGCGTGGCGGAACAAGTAGGCGCGCTCGGCGAACACGCCGTGAGTCTACGCGGGCCCAGCAGGACGTTCGTCGAACGATTGCAGGCCGAGACGCGCGCACGCATCCTGCATCCGGGCCGTGCTGTCCTCGATGGATCGAGAATCGCCGAGACTTCGCACGATCAGAGCGCCTCGCAGCCATTGGGCGCGCGCCGACGCCGTGTCGCCGAGCGCAAGCAGCAGCAGCGCGTAATCGCACATGTGAATGCCTTCGAATCTCTTGTTCCCGACTCCCCGGTGGATGTCGATCGCCTGCCGGAACCCGTCCGATGCCCGCTCCGTCTGACCGGCATCCCTCAGGTAACAGGCCATGTTGCCGATCACGATCCCTTCGGATCTCCGGTTACCGAGTTCGCGATGAATGGCCGTGGCTCGCTCAAAGCTCGCCTCGGCCTCGCCTGCCCGGCCGCATTTCGCGTGCAGGTCGGCGAGATTGCCGAGAACGATTCCAACGTGTCGACGATTCCCGACCCGTTCGTGAATGAGAAGCGCCTCACGGTAGACCTTCAGAGCAGAATCATGCCGCCCCGCTTCGTGGTGCAGCGTCGCGAGGTTCCCAATTTCAATCCCCTCGCCCCATAGATTCCCTTCCGCGCGGTGGACTTCCAGCGCCCGTTCGTACCAGCGCCCGGCCTCTTCCGCCCTTCCGGTCTCCTGGCAGTGAATCCCCAGCACCCCCAGCAGCAGGCCCTCGTTGCCTCGTTCGCCGGCCCGCCGCATGAGTTCCAGCGCACGCAGGAGACAATGCTCGGCCTCGTCGACTTGACCCTTGAAGCGAAGCAGAAAGCCCATGGTCTGAAGCGTGTTGGCGAGGGACGCGGGAGGACCGACGTCGCGGAGAACTTCAAGGGCGGCGTTGCAGGCCGCCTCAGCCAGCGCTTCGTTCCCGACCTCCATCTGCATCTTCGCCAGGTTGCCCAGGATGGCCCCTTCAGCCCGCCGATGCCGCGCCAGTCTCGCTAACTCGAGCGCCTCAGTCAGCAGCGGCTCCGCCCGCGAGGCGTGGCCGGAAGCGAGCACCGCCTGCGCGGCGCGGCGCAAGGCTTCGCTTCGATTCACCCCTTCCACCGTTCCCGCAAGCTGCCGCCACAAGGTCTCGGCGAGGGCATTGTTGAAGCGCCTCTCCGCGCATTCGGCGGCCCGGC
This sequence comes from Planctomycetota bacterium, assembly GCA_009773755.1. GTDB lineage: Bacteria > Planctomycetota > MHYJ01 > WSZJ01 > WSZJ01 > WSZJ01. Next base: position 1,317 of record WSZJ01000242.1, read on the forward strand.
AGAGGTAGAGCAGATGCGCGCCTCGCAGCGCATGGGTTGCACCTCCTCCGATTCCCAGCGAAAGCCTCGCCTGCTCCGCGAGCTCCGCAGCGATGGGATCCGTCCCGTGCGGCTTGAAGCGGCGGTTGTCGTTCTTGATGAGCGGCCACTCCGGCGCTCTTCCACCGCAACACCCCTCCATCGCCGCGAACGCCATCCCGTGCAGTCGCGCGCGGTCGCCGGGGAGCTGGAGCTGGTACGCCGCGTCGCGCAGCAAGGCGTGCCTGAACACATAGGCAAGTTCGGCATTCACCCCGGGGATCATACGGATTCGGCGCTCAGTGCCGCTTCCTGGCAGGTCGCACAAAACCAACACTCCGTTAACACCTGTCCACAGGCGTCGTCATTCACGGTGGAACCTTTCAAGGAGCCCTTCCATGTTCCGTTTCCTCCCGCACGCCGCCCTCCTGTCGATCCTCGCTTCCTCGGCCCTCGCCGGCCCTCCGCTCGTCTGTCATCCCTGGATCCCGGAGGACGCGCCCAGGCCGCCTTCGATGTCCTGGCTCGACGACGGCGCCGCGATTCCGGAGGATTGGGAAGCGGAAGCCGTGCGGGCGCTCGACGCTGCGGCAGAGACTCTCGTCCGCATGGACATCGTCCAGCGCGCGCTCATCCGACTCTCCGATTCTGCCGGAAAGGGACGGTTCCTCGCGGCGCTCGACGACCGAGTCCGCAGAGCTGAAGAGGCCGCGCGCGGCGCCGCGGCGGACCGCGCCGCCGCCGCGCGGCTCGACCGATGCCGGTTCGATCACTCGCTCGCGGTCGCGACGGCGCGATATCTCGGAGGGGAAAGGGCTTCCCGCCAGGACGAGGCCGCTTCGGTCGCTCGCCTGAAGGCGTGCGCGGCGGCGCTGGGCGACGATCCGGCGGCGCTTCTCGCTGTGGCGCGCGCCACGACGCCGCTGATGCGGACCGGGACGCGCGAGGAACACGCGCAGGCGTTCGTGCGAGCGTACGACCTCGCGGCGGGGATGCCGGAGGGGGAGGGGCGGAAACGGATGCAGAGCGTCCTGGCCTGGGACCTCGAGCGCCTCGAAGCGTACCTGCTTGACGCTGAGATCCAGAAGACGGGCGCGAAACCCGGTTCCGAATCCCGTCTCGCCACCTTGCGAACACTCGCGCGAGCTTCCGAAGTCGCCGAGGACGAGCTGAACCGCTTCATCTTCCTTGCGGTGTTCGAAGGACTGATGTCCGACAGCGTCCCCGACGACGTCGTCGAGCAGGTCCTCCACCCGAAAGGAATCAAGTCCAATCCGGCACGCGACTTCCCCAATTTCGTCTACGCCTGCCCCATCTGCTCGCCCGCCGTCGAGGCCTTCCGCGCCTGGGCCGGACGCCGCTCGTTCTACTACGGCCGCAAGGGCGACCCGTATGTCTCCGAATGCCGCCTCCCCGAAGACATCCGCGCTTCCCTCTTTGCCGACGCCGCGGCCGAACGGCGCGCCGGCATCCAGAAGCTCGTCGGGCGCTTCGTCGTGCGCCGCTTCGAAACTCTCCGCCTGAACGACGCGGAGCTCGCGCGCTGGCGCGAGGCGATCGCCAGGGCCTCGAAGCGGGGCGCGGAGCTGCTGAAGTCGCAGCACTACGACACGCAGGACGGCATGGAGAAGTGTCCGAGCTGCGAAGGGGCCATATCGGGGCGGGAGGACAAGTAGGCAGGTCACAGTTTGACGTCTCGAGAATCCCGCCTTCGCGCGCGCCTGTTCGAGCTCCGCCTTCGCCTGGTGAAGCCGGGGAGCTGGAGCTGGTACGCCGCATCGCGCAGCAACGCGTGACGAAAAAGGTAGGCCGCCTCCGCGGAGTTAATACCTGGCTCCGCCCTGAGCCCGTCGGCTCGCTGTCCCTCCCGTGGATGGGTTGATTCAGAAGGAGGGTTCAGGGGGATCCCCCCTCGAAGGGCGCGACTCCCGCCTTTGCGCAGGCGCGCCGCATGGCGAGGCGTTGGCGCTCCGCTTCTTTGTCGTCGTGCACGCTTCGGATGTCGGCCATGCCCTGGCGCCAGGCCCTGGCGCCCTCGCGCCACCGATGGAGCGCCAGAAGGCAGAGCGCGTACTCGCACCTGTGGGCGCCCTCGAATCGTCTGTTCCCCATCCGGGCGTGGATCTTCAGCGCGCGTTCGAACGTGGTTCGCGCGAGCCTGAAGCGACTGGTCTTCCGATACAGCGTGGCCAGGCCTCCCAGGGAAATTCCCTCGTAGAGCCGGTTGCGGACTTCGAGGTGGATGGAAAGCGCCTGCTTGTAGGTTCGCTCGGCCTGGTCCGGGTCGCCGTTTGTCATGTAGAGGTCGGCCAGGTTTCCGAGCGTCACGCCCTCTCCCCTCCGGTCCAGGGTTTCACGGCGAATGGCAAGCGCTTCCTCGTAAGTTCGCTCGGCTTGCGCGATGCGGCCAGTCGCCCGGTAGAGGCCCGCCAGATTCCCGAGCGTGATTCCCTCACCTCTGCGTTCGCCGATTTCACGGCGGATGGACAGCGACTGCTCGTAGGTTTGCTTTGCCTGTTCGGTGCGGCCGGTCTCAAAGTACAGCAAGCCCAGATTCCCCAACGCGAGGCCTTCGCCCAGCCGGTTGTGGCACTCCCGGTGAATGGCGAGCGATTCCTGGAACGCCCGCTCGGCCCGTTCTACGCGGCCGCTTTCCCTGAGCACGTTGGCCAGGTTTCCCAGCGCGACGCCCTCGCCTCGCCGGTCCCGGACTTCACGATGGATGGCGAGCGCCTGTTCCATGGTGCGTTCGGCCAGCTCCACGCGGCCGGTCTCTCCGTACACGACGGCAAGATTCCCAAGGGACTTTCCTTCTCCCCGGCGGTCGCCGACTTGCCGGCGAATGTCGAGAACCCGTTCGTGGGTCCGCTCTGCTTGCGCGACGCGGCCGGACTCACGCTCCACCCGCGCCAGATCGTCGAGCGCTCCGGCCTTGAGCCGCTGCGCACCCGCCGTTTCGAACAGCGCCGTCGCTTCCCGGAGCAGGCCTTCCGCTTCCCGGGACCGCCCTCTCAGGGAAGCGGCGATGCCCGCCCGCCACAGTGCTACGGCGCGGGTCGCACCCCCGGTGAGCGCCGACAGCTGCAGCCAGGGACCCTGCGCCGCTTCCATTTGAAATTGACTCTGCGCGAACTCGGCGGCGCGGCGCAGATAGAGCAGGAGCGCCCCGGGTACGGGACGGTCGTCCGGAACCGCGCATCGAGAGTGCCTCGCGAGCTCCAGCGCGAACGCGTCCGCCGCGTGCGGCCGGAACGGCGGCGCGTCCGCCGCGTCC
>WSZJ01000243.1 GCA_009773755.1 Planctomycetota bacterium
TTTCCCGCGAGGCCAGCCGCAACTCAGCCGACTTTTCCATCGACCGCTCGCGCGCGTCCGCCAGCGCCGCGAGCGACTCGCACGCTTCGCCGATCGCACTCCGCGCCGCCGGCATGTACTCCACGATCGCGTTCGCCGGACGCCGGTCGTTGCGGGCCGGAAGCGGCTCGAGGCGCGCGCGCCAGGACTTGATGCCTTCGGACCACTTCTCGCCGGGGTGCGGAGCTGCGCGCCACGGGTCCCAGAGCGACTCCAGGTCGCGCGCGAGGCGCTGAAGCGCCGCCGCGTCTCCTTCTATTTCCAGGCGCATTTCGCGCGACCGTCTCGCGAAGTCCGCCGGGTCTCCCCAGCTTGTTTCTGCGGAAGCGGCCGCCGCCGGGATCGACCGGGCGCGGATTCGCTGGCGCGCTGGATCGAGGACAAGACGAGCGCGGTAGATTCCCGCGAACTGCCCGGCCACCACGAAAGGCCGCGCTTCGATGTACGGAGGGTTGTCCTCTACGGCGTCGCTCAGGACGCGCGCCCTGCCGAACCCGAGCGTAATCTCGGTTCCCGCCGTCACGCGCTGCTCGGTCCACCTGAGAATCCCCGGAATGCGCCTGATCCGCCGCTCGACGCGAAGGGGAACAAAGAGGTATTCGATCTCGACGAGGGGCGCCCAGTCCGCCGTCGCGCGAGGAATGTCGGCGGTCCCTTCGAGCCGCAGCACGAGGTTCTCGCCGGATCGTTCGACCCGGAGCGTCGGGGAAAGGACTTCGGCGAACGCGGGGAGAGAGAGCAATGCCAGCAGCGGCGCGAGTCGCATCGGGAGGGATATCGTAGCGCGCGGACGCCGGGAATTGAAAGGACGTTCAAAACCGGGGTGCACGTCCGGAACGGTAGAATGACCCGTCCGTCCTCCATTGGTGAGTGAGCCCATGCAGAAAAAGCTCCTTGCGATTCCTGTGTTACTTGTCGCGCTGACTTCCGTCGCCTCGGCCGAAGATGGAAAGGCGCCGAAGAACCCCGTCGCCGTCATCGTCACTTCGATGGGCGAAATCCACGTGGAGCTCTGGCCGAAGGCCGCGCCGAAGACCGTCGAGAACTTTCTCGACCTCGCCGAAGGCCGGAAGGAATGGAAGGACCCGGCCACCGGAAAACTGGTGAAGCGGCCGTTCTACGACGGGCTCATCTTCCATCGCGTCATCAAGAACTTCATGCTCCAGGCCGGCTGCCCGATCGGCACCGGGGAAGGAGACGCGGGGTACACCTTTGAAGACGAGATCAACGGCAAGGGACTCGGGCTCGACAAGGAAAAGGCGATTCAGCCGAATGGTAAGGCCCACCCGTCCCTCGTCGTCGAGAGCGAGGACGACGCCCAGAGGGTCGTCACGGCCGCCGTGTACAAGAAGCTCGGCATCGTCACGGACGAGCAGCTCAAATCGAAACGCGAAGAGGTCGACAAGCTGCGCAAAGGGATCTCGCTCCTGGGCGTCTACGAGGGATCCGGGTATTCCTACGACGAGAGTCTCGCCGCGTCAAAACCGGACAAAGGTGTGATCGCGATGGCCAACGCCGGCCCGAACACGAACAGCTCGCAGTTTTTCCTGAACCTCGTCGACACGCCCTGGCTCGCCGGCAAGCACACGGTTTTCGGAAAGATCGTCAAAGGAATGGAAGTGGTGGAGGCGATCGGGAAAGTCAAAGTCAACGCGCTGGACAGCATGCCCGCCGAGGAAATCAAGATCGTCTCGATCCGGGAGCTGAAGGAGAAGAAGGACGAAGGGGAAATGAAGAAATAGCGCCACCACGCTCCGCAAAAAAAAGAGCCGGCCGCGAGGCCGGCTCTTCTAGTTTGAATTCACACACTACTCCGGCGGCGCGGTCGGCGTCTTGTCCGCCCAGTCTTCCTGTTTCTCCTCTTCGAAGACATCCTTGTCGCCGCGCTCCTCAGCGAGCGCCTTCCAGTTCGCCTCGTTGTACGCCGTGAAGGTGAGGTCCATGCCGTTCTTGGTGCCGATTCCGTTCAGGCGGTACACGACCCCGTCCTTGCGCCACGTGAGCCGGTACTCGCAAAGCCCGGCGGAGACGTTTTGCCAGCCCTTCACGGGTGTGCCGATCGCCCGCAGGACCAGGTCGTAGTACTCCTTGAACGCCGTCACGCCGCGGTCGTCGTGGACCTGGACCCTGGCGCGCGCGAACAGGTCCTTGTAGTAATAGCCGGACAGCGACTTCAGGTAGCCGAACTCCCCCTGGAACTTCGACGAGTCGAAGACCTGAATTCCTTTCGCCAGCTCCTCGCACTTCGCCTTCTTCCCCGCAGCGTCCAGCTTGTCGATCTCGTCCTTGGCGGTCCCCTTGATCAACGCCCAGACCCATTCGACCGGGAGATCCTTCAACTCGGCGCCGGTTTGCCCCAGGTTCTGTGCGAATTCGGCTCCGAGCGCGGTGGGCTCGGTCGGCGAAGCGGTCTTGGGGAGAAAGATGATCGCGAGCTTCTGCGTGGTCCCGTTCCAGCCGCTGATCGCTCCCAGCGCCTGCGTGTTGGGCTCCGCCTTCTTGACTTCCTCCGGCGGCTCGGTCGAACGAATCCGGTCGCGAAGAACCCTGAGCCGCATCCCGGCTTCCTCGACGCCTTTCGACAGATGCTGCCACCCGTCTCCTGTGTAACGCGGATCCTCAAGAATCGGGGTCATGATCCTGATGTAGGCCTCGTCGAGCGCGACGATCTCCTTCCACAGCACCAGCTTCTTGTCTTCCGCCGTCGTCTTCAGCTCCGCAACGGCATATTTCGTCTGCGCGACCTTGAGGTACTTCTCCTGGATTTCATCGAGCTGCTTCTGTTCGTCCGTCACCTGCGGGCCAACGTTGTTCGGATTCTCCCCGACGCCGACGGCACCCTTGACGTTTTCGGCGAGTTTCTTCGCGCCCATGACTTTGAGGCGCCAGACGATCACGACGATCGAAGCGGGGATGGAAAGGTAGATGAACAGGTTGAACATCAGCCGCTTCCGGCTCATCGGCTTTTTCTCTGCGGGCGGGATCGGCGACGGCGCGGCCGGGCGCAGCATCTTCGCCTTCGAGGAGGGCGGTCCGGCGGAAGCGATCGCTCCGGGCGGGACCGCGGCGACGCGCTGCGTCCCTGGCGCCGGCTTGGCGGGGACCGGTGCGCCCGCGGGTCGCACGGCCGACGGTCGGTTCGCGGGGGGACGGCCGGGGGGAGGCTGGGCCATATCGATCTCTCCTGGGTGTTTGAGGGGACGCGCTACGGTCGCGCGGCCCTTCCATCCTTCACGATCAGATCGTTCTGCTCGTCCACGCCCAACTCGTCCTCCGCCTCGTCCGCCACAGGCTCCGCCGCCGGCTGATGGCACATCGGGCAAAGATAGTCCGGGCTCGTGTATTCTTTGCCGCTCTTGACCGTCACGTCCGCCAGCGGGAGTGAAGTGTCGCACCTCACGCAGAACACCACCATGGCCGATCTCCTGAATTCCCCGGATGAATTTCCCGAACCGCTAAGACGCCCTCGACAGCTTCAACACCAGCACCTCTCCCGTCAATTCCTCTTCCCCCCCCGACTTCGCGTCGAGGTCCGCTTCCAGCAGCAACCGCAGCCACGCCCTGGACTTGGACGGCGTCCAGGCCGAGGCCAGCTTCACGAAACCGTCGATTTTGTCCCAGGGCATGCGGATGCGGGCACGGATTTCAGAAGGGCCGCCCTTGCGGAACGCGCGGTATCCCTGGGCGAGCCGCCGGACATTCCAGAGGAGCATGGCGACAAGCGCGACGAGTTTTTCGCCGTCGCGGAAATGGCCCCGGAGCATCTTGAGGGCGGAGCGGGTGTCTCCCGCGGCGACGGCGTCGAGGAGATCCCAGATGACGTAGGAGCGTTCGAGCTCCACCATCGTCCGCACGTCCTCAACCGCGATGGCGCGCCCCGCGGCGTACGTGCGCAGTTTTTCGAGCTCCGACTCGCCGCGGGACAGGTCGTTTCCGATGCGCGCGAAAAGCTCGTCGGCCGCGCCGCCCGCAAACGTCGTCCCCAGGTCCTTAGCGCGCCGCTCGAACCATTTCGGCACGTCGCGATCGGGAAGCGGCCCGCAATCGACGAATTCCGCGGCTTTTTCGATGGCTTTCGAGCCGCGGAAGCGCTTGTCCCATTTTCCGCAGTCGAGGATGAGGACGTCGGGTCCCTTGTGAGCCGCGACGAGCTCGGCGAGGGCGTCGAGCTTCTCGGCGCCCTTGGCGTTCGGGCGGGGAAAATACGCCTCGGTTCCGCGGACGAGCAGCACCTTTCGCTTCGAAAAGAAGGACCGCGTGTGCAGTTCTTCAGAAATCCGCCCCACGGACGCTTCCGCCGCATCGAGCCGCAGCACGTCCGCGTCCGGGGCCAGCGCGGCGATCTTCTCCGCGGCGCGCCGCCGGAACGCCCCCTGGTCGCCCGCAAGGACGTAGGAGGGTCGAAGGGCGCCGGGCTGTTTGTCGAAGGCGAGGAAATCCATGTGAACGGGGGATTGTATAGGGGCAACGGGCCGGAATTCACAAAAAGAGCGGGGCGAAGACCGCTCTAGCTGCCGACAGCCGCGATGGGTGGTGCCGTTGATCCCCGGGTTTTTTTGTT
>WSZJ01000244.1 GCA_009773755.1 Planctomycetota bacterium
TCACGAACAGAATCCCCTGGCCGCCGAGGCCGAAGATGACGATCTGCGAGCGCGGGGCGGCGGAGATCACGGGACGGGGACCTCCTTTTTCAGCGGCAGGATCGCGTCGGACGGGCACATGTAGACGCACTGGCCGCAGTCGATGCACTTCGTGTGGTCGATCACGACTTTGCCGGACGCGCGGTCCTTCACGAGCCCCGGGCACTCGCACATCTTCAGGCAGTAGTCGCACCCGTCGCACAGTCCGGAGTCGATTTCCACGGGCGTGCGGATTTCGGGCGGCTGATGTAGCGCGCACGGGCGGCGCGCGACGACAACGGCGATCCCGCCCTCGGGCGTCTTCGTCCACGCGCGGGCTTCCTTCAGAAGCGCGATCCCGCCCTCGACGTCGTACGGGTCCATCGTGCGGACCCATTTGACGCCGACCGCCGAGCAGATCTCCTCGATCTTCGCGCCGGCCTCCGCGGGCGTGGGTTGGGCGCCGGTCATCGCGACGATGCCGTTGTCGGAGACGACGCAGACGAAGCGCGCGCGGGCGGCAACGGCGTTGAGCAGGGCGGGGATGCCGCTGTGGAAGAACGTCGAGTCGCCGATGATTGCGACGATCGGCACATCCCTGCCGTCGAGATGGTGCGCGCGCCAGAATCCCGTCGCCATCGTGATCGACGCGCCCATGTCGAGGCACGTGTCGATCGCCCGCTGATTCGTGCCAAGCGTGTAGCACCCGATGTCGCCCGCGAAAATCGCGCCGGGCATCGCGAGCCGCAGCTCGTAGAAGACCGAGCGATGTCCGCATCCCGGGCAGAGCCGGGGAGGAAGAGGCGCCGACGGGGGCGCGGGCGGCGCCGCCGGGCAGCCGAGCAGGCTCGCCACGATTTCAGGCGTCAGTTCGCCGTGCCCGGGCACATGCCCGGTCAGCCGTCCATGCACCTTGCGCCGGTCCGGGATCTGCATCTCGATCGCCGCGTCCGGCTCCTCGATGACGAGTACGCGGTCGTGGCGATCGATAAAGCGGATGACGAGCCCGAGCGGAAGCGGGTACGGCGTCCCGATGCGGAGGACCGGGATGTCGAGCTCTTCTTCCGTGAGGACGTCGCGGACCGCGGCCGCCGCGCAGCCGCCGGCGATGATCCCCACCGGTCCCGGCCGGCATTCTTCGACGTTGAACGGCGACGACTCGAACTCCGCGCGGATCGCCTCCAGCTTCGCGTTCAGCTCGCCATGCAGCGGCAGCCGGAACCGCGGCGTCGCGGCCCAGCGCTCCGGGTCCTTCGAGAACTTCGCCGGCCGCGGGCGCCGGTCGGGCGGACCCGCTTCGACCGCCTGCCGCGAGTGGCAGACGCGCGTCGTGGGCCGCAGCAGCACGGGAATCCGCCGCCGCTCCGAGAGCTCCATCGCCGCCATGGCCATCGCCCGCGCTTCCCGCGGCGTCGACGGGTCCAGCACCGGGACCTTCGCGAAGCCCGCGAAGAGTCGCGTGTCCTGTTCCGTCTGGGACGAATGGGGCCCCGGATCGTCCGCCACGACGACGACGAATCCGCCGAGGCATCCCGTGTAGGCCGCCGACAGCAGCGAGTCGCTTGCAACATTCAGCCCGACCTGTTTCATCGCCACCGCCGCTCGCTTCCCGCACATCGACGCCGCGAGCGCGACGTCGAAGGCGATCTTCTCGTTCACGGACCATTCCGTAGAGAGAGCGATTCCCAGCACGTCGCGCTGGCGCTCGATCTCCTCGAGAATCTCCGTGCTCGGCGTCCCCGGGTACGCGGTGGCCACTTCGCACCCGGCCTCGATCAGGCCGCGCGCGATGGCGCCGTTGCCCAGCAGGACTTCACGGACATGGGGGGAATCGGAAGGCACGGGCGCGATGTTATCTCCGTGGAAAGCGGGGTCACAAGGTGATTAATGGCATTTACTATGTGCGCGCTTCGCAGGATGGCGCATGGGCGGGCAATCCTGCCTGAAGCGGAAACGTGTGCGGGATGGGGCTCGTTGCGGCCGCCCGCGTGCGCGCGCGCAACGTCGCCGTTCCCAGCGTGACGAAGAACGCGACGATCGAAGCGGCGTTGAGCAGTCCTCCCCACTGGCGGCCGGGCATCCAGGCGGCCGCGTCGGCGGCGAGCCGGAAGGCGAGGGTTGCGTGGAGGCCGGCGAGCGGAATGTAGAGGAAGCGCGTCCAGGCGGCGGGGACGCCCGCGACGGCCGGGAGAATGACGGGCGCGTGGGCCATGATCATGCTGAAGACGAAGCCGAGGAAGACGGCGTGCCAGGCGAAATCGCGGCTCAGCGCGTTGCGGGCGAGATCGGGCGCCCATCCGGCGAGGAAGACGCCGGCGACGGCGAGCCACGCGTATCCCGAGAGGAGGCCGACGGCGATGAAGCGCGGGAGGCCCGGCATGCGAATGGTGCGGCGTGCGACATCGAAGCGAATCAACCAGGCGGCCAAGGCGGCGAAGACGATGCCGAGGGCGCGCAGGCCGTTCGACGGATCGGCGGTGGCCCAGGCGAGAGCCGCGGCGAGCGCCGTCACGGCCGTCACGAATGAGACGGTCGCGAAGAGAGTCAGGCGGGTCATCCGGCTGAGCTCGAGTCTCTCCGCGGCGATGGTCAGGACGAGGAACCCCATCCACCACGGGACCACCTGGACGATAGGGCTTCCGAGGAACCAGAGAGCGTTGCCGGCCAGCCAGCTTGCGGCTCCCATCGCGAGGATGGCCGAGTGCAGCACGGGCTGGCGGGCCAGCACCACCCATGAGGCCAGGGTCAGGATTGTCGCTTCAGCGACAAAGAGCCCGCGCGCCCACCGGGGGTCGAGCGTGCTTCCTTCCGGGAGAGTTCCGAAGAGCGCGAGGGAGCCGAGGAGGGCGCACGCGGGAGCGAGCCAGCCCCACCAACGGCCGAGAGCCACGGCCCGCTCCACGCCGATGACGCCGCCCAGGAAGCCGCAGACGACGAGCGCGCCGTGAATCTGGGGCATCTGCTCCCACGGTACGGGCCACTCCCAGCCGATGCGCACCAGGCCTCCCCAGAGGGCGGCCATCAGGAGGACGACGAAGACGCCCAGCAAGGGAAGTGGTCCCACTCCGCGGACCAGCCGGCCGAGGGGACAGGCCATGGTCACCAACCCATCGCGGCGCGGGCGGAGGGTGAGAGAAGTTCGTGGGACCAGGCAGGTTCCCAGACGAGCGTCACGGTACACGAGCGGACGCCCCGGACTCCCATTTCCACGGCGCGTTTTGCCCCGCTCAACATGGCCGGCCCGACCGGGCAGCCCATGCTGGTGAGGGTCATCTTGATTTCCACGTCACGGTCGAGGATGGTGATCTCGTAGACGAGTCCAAGGTCGACGATGTCCAGCCCGAGCTCGGGGTCGAGGATTCCGTGAAGGGTCTCGACGACCCTATTCATGGTGGGCACGTCGTCTCTTCCGGGGATGGAATGGTCGACAAGTCTCATGGTGGAAATACAGCACTCAATCCGTGTGCCGGGAAAGCCCGAGGCAGGGTTGTCCGGGGAAGCGGATATTTCCTCTGTGCGGGGTGAAATTTCACAGTGGTCGGGTCCAGGCGGACCGTGTTTCCGGTCGTTGCCGGATCGCGCCCGGCTCAAAGCGCACGGCGGTCTGGCGGGTTCCCGCGGCTCGACGATTGCGTTCACCAGCATTGATGAGCCCGATGCGTCATTCGTTTTCTCCGATGTCCGAACGCCGGATTCCACATGGCCGGGGACTTCAAGCCCCTGAACTGCGGCTGAACCGATTCTGCCTATTGCAATACTTAATGCCATTTACTAATCTCCTCTCACCCCGATCGCCAGCCTGACTGCGACCCGCCCGACTGCCTGCCGTTCACGAAGGACGCCATGAACCGAGACCGTCTCCCCGTTGTTTTCGCGATCCTTGCCCTCTGCACCGGAATCGCCGTTTCCGTCGCGCGCACCGGACGGGCGGACGATCCCGGATCGACACTCTTCCAGCCCATCCCGGATTCCTGGACCCGGCGCTCCCTTCGCCCCGTTCCCAACCCGGACCAGTACGCGAACCCGCAGCCCCACCGCTGCCGCCCTTACCGCGTCGCCGCTTCCGCCGACGGCCGGCGAGCCTGGATCACGCTCTCGGGAAAGGAAATCCGGCCGGGGTCGGAAGTCGCCGTGCTCGATGTTCCCGCTCGCCGCGAGACATGCCGCGTCACCGTCGGCCGCTATCCGTTCGCCGTGCGGATGCACCCGTCCGGCAGATGGGTCGCCGTCACCAACCGCTACTCCAACTTCCTCTCCGTCATCGACGCCGCCACCAACGAGGTCACGTCCGAGATTCCCGTCCCCTTCTACTGCGAAGAACTCGAATTCTCCCCCGACGGGCGACTCGCCTGTCTCGCGAGCTTCCGCGAGAACCAGGTCTTCGTCGTCGACCTCCGGGAAGAAAATGGCCGCCTCACGGGGCGGATGCGCGAGCTTGGTTTCGACCGCACGGCGTTCCGGGGGGATGAAATCGCCGGAATCGCAACGGAGTCGGTATGCCGGTCGTGCGGC
>WSZJ01000245.1 GCA_009773755.1 Planctomycetota bacterium
TGGACTCGGCGGACGCGCCGCCGTTCCGGCCGCACGAGGCGGACGTGTTCGCGCTGGAGCTCGCGGGGCACGCGCAGCTTGCGCTGGCCGGGGCCGGGGGGCAGACGGAACGGTCCCGCGCGCTGCGCTCGGCGCACCTGCTGTATCTGCGCCGCGCGGCCGAGGACGCCGAAACGAGATATCGCTGGAATACTGCCGTTGAACTGTGGCAGCGAATTGCGGGATCCGTCTCCGGCGCACGAAAGGGCGAGTCCCTGCGCAGGGCGGGCGAAGTGGCTCGCCAGGCAGGCCAGCCGCAGATTGCCGAGCCTCTTTGTCATGGAGCGCTCTCGCTCCAGCGTGAGGCCGGGCATCGGCGTCTTGAAGGAATGGCCCTCGGGAGTATTGCAAAATTGTTCATGAGCACCGGGCGTGTCGAGCTGGCCGAGCACCACTTCGGGCAGGCTCTGGCGATTCTCCGCGATGCCGGCGACCGGCGATCCGAAGGCGTCACTCTCGGAAACCTGGCAGGCCTGTACCGGGAAACTGGAAGAGTTGTCCAGGCGGGGCGCACCCACGAGCAGGCCATCGCGATTTCCCGTGAAGTCCTGGACCGGCGTTCAGAAGGCGTTGCGCTCTCGAACCTGGCGCTCCTGTATCAGGATCTCGGCCGGGTCGAGGAGGCAGAACGCACTTACGACCAGGCTCTCGCGACTCACGGCGAAGTCGGCAACCGGCTCTCGGAAGGCATCGCCCTCGTGCACCTGGCAATCCTGTACAAGGAAACCGGCCGGGTCGAACAGGCCGAGCGTACTTTCCAGCGCGCACGCAAGATCAACCGCGAGGTTGGCAGCGCGCGATTCGAAGGCATGGCGCTCGGGAATCTGGCAAACCTGTACAGGGAAACACGGCGGGAAGAGCTCGCGGAGCGAACTCACGAACAGGCGCTCGCGATCTTCCGGGAAGTCGCCGACAGGCGATCCGAAGGCGCTTCACTCGGAAACCTGGCGATCCTGTACAAGGAAACCGGGCGGGTCGAACGGGCTGAGCTGACATTCTCGCAGGCGCTCGCGATTCACGACGAGGTCGGCAACCGGAGATCGGAAGGCATCGCGCTCGGGAATCTTGCATGCCTCTACCTGGAAACCGGCCGGATCGACCGGGCCGAGCACACCTTCATGCAGGCCCTCGCCCTTCTCCGCACCGCAGGAGATCGGCGGTCCGAGTCCCTGTTTCTCTGCGAGTTCGCGCTTCTCATCCTCGCTCGCGGCCGGGTCGATGAAGCGCGGACAACGTGGCGCCAGGGCGCGGAAGATCTCCGCCGCCTGGCTTCATCGGAATTCGACGCGAAAACCCGTTCCATGAGAGAGGCCTGCATCAAAGCCGGCGTCTGTGCCTTCGATGAGGCACCCTCCTGAACGCCGAGGCCGCAACCTGTCACCCCTCAATTCGTTATCCGACGAGATACACCCGTACGCGCCTGCCGATACGACGAAGCGTGAAGCCCGCCTGAGCCGGCAGGGTACGGGGATTGCGTTGCACCTCTTCAAATCTACTCGAGGTGCTCCATGATCAGAATCCTGCTGCTTGCCTTCGCCCTGGCGCCGGCGACTGCCGTGTTTGCCGGCGAAGCCGACTGCTGAACGAAAGACAGCCCGAAACCCTGGCAGGGCTTCAACAAGGCCGTCCGGTGGGAAGCGTCGCTGAGCGCCGCGCAGGAAAAGGCGCGGGAAGAGAAGAAACTCATCCTCTACTACGTGCTCGTCGGCGACCTGGACAAGGAAGGCTGCTGAGCCGCGGGGGATGTTCTGAGAACCGTGACGTTCTCGGATGAAGCGGTCGGCAAGGCGCTCTCGAAGGACTTCGTGTGCGCGTGGAAGAACCGCAAGGACGGATTCCATAACTGCGATCCGAAAGTCGAACAGGGAATCTACGAGAGGACGGCGGACGCGTTTCCGACGATGAACATCATCACGCTGTTCCTGACGCCGGATCTCCAGGTCCTGCACTACTTCTCGGGATACTTCGCGCCCGGGTTGTTCCTGCAACAGGTCGCGTTCGCGCAGAAATCGCGCGAGGCGCTCTTTGACTCGGATTTCAAGGCCAGGGACGGTGGAACTGAAGCCTTCACGAAGCTCCACGCGGAAGCCGGCGACGCGATCAAGGCTGAGGCCGGCAAGCTCGAGGCCGGCGGAGACGCGTGGAAGGCGGCGACGGAGGGCCTGTGCGTGCCCGGGTATCGGGGCAGCTCCCACACTCACAGCGAAGCGTGCCTGGGACCGCTTCACTCGGTCCATTCCTACATGTCCATCGTGCACGGCGACCTGGCCGGGAAGAAGGAGGCCGAGGAGGACCTGCAGCGATACAACAACTACCGCGCCCGGAACGTCGACAACAACCGCGGCTGGTCGTCGCTTCAGCGCGTGAAGCGGAAGATCGAGCCTTACCCGGGCGAACGCCGGGTCGTGGAAGGCCTCAAGGTTCTCAGCGAAGTCGAGGGGAGCTACCTGTACGGCAATCCGTTCACGGAGGAATAGCCGAACGTGTCGCCGGAAAGGTGACATCGCGTTTCAATGAGCGCATGGGGGTCGTGACCGCCGAGCCCTTCGATTCGAACTTCCCCGGGCGCGTGCCCGGGTAGCATGACGCCGATGCCGGCCGACCCCCGCGAGCGCCGCACCGTCACGGTCCTCTTCAGCGACCTCTCGGGGTTCACCGCCCTGTCGGAACAGATGGACCCGGAGGAAGTCTCCGACCTCGTCGACGCGTTGTTCCAGAAGCTGCGCGCCGCAATCGAATCGCACGGCGGAACGGTCGACAAGTTCATCGGCGACGCCGTCATGGCCGTCTTCGGCGCTCCCGTCGCACACGAGGACGACCCGCTGCGGGCGTCGCGCGCGGGGCTCGCGATGCAGAAGGCCGTCGCGGCGTTCAGCTCGGAGCGGAAGCTCGACCTCAGGCTGCGCGTGGGGATCAACACGGGGGAAGTTCTCTGGGGAAGCGTCGGCGGCGACCGGGCGACGGCGATGGGGGACGCGGTAAACGTCGCGCAACGCCTGGAGTCCGCGGCCGAGCCCGGCACGGTCCTCGCGTCGAAATCCGTCGCGCGCGCCGTCGGCGGACGGCTGCGCTTCCGCGCTCTCGAAGCGATCCAGGTGAAAGGCAGGCAGGAGCTGGTAGAGCCTTTCATTGTCGTCGGCGAAGGCGCCGGGCAGACGGAGTTCCGCCGCGCGGGGGAGATCGCGACGCCGATCGTCGGGCGCGACGCGGAAATCGCGCGGTTGATCGAAGCGTTCCCGGGCGGCTTCTTTGTGCTGGAGGGAGAAGCGGGGATCGGGAAGAGCCGGCTTCTGCACGAACTTCGGCGGCGGGTGCGCGCGAAGCGGCCGGACGCGTGGATCGGCGTCGGGCGGGCGCGCGAAGGGCCGCCGCTTCCGCTCGGGGCGTTCGGAGAAATCGTGCGGGGCGAGGCGGGATCGGGCGGCGACGGGGGGCGGCTGGCATCGTGGCTGGCGGGCGAGATGGCGGCGGACGGGGCGGTGGAGTCTGAGAACCGCGCGCAGCTGATCGCGCTGTCGCTCGGGTACGCGGTGCCGGGGGCGAGGGTGACGGGGATCGAGCCGGCGCGGATTCCTGCGGAGACGCGGCACGCGTGGGAGCGCTGGCTGCGGGCGCGGGCGGCGCGCGGGCCGGTGCTGCTGTGCATCGAAGATCTGCACTGGGCGGACGGGGGGACGTTGTCGCTGATGGAACACCTCGCGACATCGCTCGCGGGCGCTTCCGTGACCGTCGTGGGCTCGGCGCGGCCGGGCGGCCGGCTCCCCTCCGCTCACGAACGGATCGGGCTCGACGCGCTTCCAGGCGAAGCGCTCTCCCGGCTTGCCGAAGGGATCCTGCCGGGGCCGCTCGCGCCGGAGCTGCTCGACTTCCTTGCGCAGCAGTCGGGAGGAAATCCTTACTACCTCGAGGAACTCGCGCGTTACCTCCTCGAGGAAAAACTCGTCGGCGGCACCCCCGCGCGGCTCGCCGCGAGACCCGAGCGGATCCCCGACGGCCTCCAGGGGCTGCTCATCGCGCGACTCGACGGCGTGGGTCCCGCGTCGCGCGACGCGCTCAAAGCTGCGGCGGTCGTCGGGCGCACGTTCTGGCGCGGCCTGCTGACGAAGATTCTCGGTGTCCCGGCAGAGCCGTTGATCGAAGAGGCGCATCTGCGCCAGATGGTTTTCCCCCGCGACGGTTCGCTGCTCCCCGGCGATTCCGAGCACGTGTTCAAGCACGCGCTCCTGCGCGACGCCGCTTACTCTCTCCTCCCGAAGAAGGACCGCGCGCGCCTCCATCTCCGGGTTGCCGAGCTTCTGCCGGGCGGCGGCGGCCGCAAGATCGCCATCCTCGCCGCCGGACATCGCGAGGCGGCGGGGCAGCCGGCGGAGGCCGCGCGCCTCTGGCTCGAGGCCGGGC
>WSZJ01000004.1:0-43779 GCA_009773755.1 Planctomycetota bacterium
GACCACCCCCCTCGATCCCTCCCCCATCCTCCAGACCGCCTTCGGCTTCTGGAACTCCAAGGTCCTCCTCACCGCCGTCGAGTTCGGGCTGTTCACGAAGCTCGGAAGCGACCGCCGCACCGGCGCGGAGCTCGGCGCGGCGATGAAGCTGCACCCGCGCGGCGTCTTCGACTTCCTCGACGCCCTCGTCGCCATGAAATTCCTCGGCCGCGAGGGCGACGGCCCCTCCGCGAAATACGTCAACACCCCCGAGGGCGCCCTCTTCCTCGACGAGAAAAGCCCCCGCTACGTCGGCGGCATCCTCGTCATGCTCAACGCGCGCCTCTTCAAGTACTGGAACGACCTTCCGGAAGCGCTTCGCACCGGCAAGCCGCAGAACGAGGAGAAGTACGGGCAGAAGGGGATTTTCGAGTCGCTCTACGCCGACCCGGCGAAGCTCGAGCAGTTCCTGGGCGCGATGACGGGTCTCTCGCGGATCAACTTCGAGGCCTTCGCGGCGAAGTTCGACTTCTCGAAGTCGAAGACGCTCTGCGACGTCGGCGGCGCCACCGGCCTCCTCTGCATCGAAGCGGCGAAGAAGCACCCGCACCTCAAGTGCACGTCCTTCGACCTCCCCGCCGTCGCCCCCGTCGCCGCCAAGTGCATCGCCGCCGCCGGCCTGCAGGACCGCGTCGCGACCGCGTCCGGCGACTTCTTCAAGGACCCGCTCCCCAGGGCCGACGTCATCACGATGGGGATGATCCTGCACGACTGGAACCTCGCGAATAAGAAGATGCTGATCCGCAAGGCCTTCGAGGCCCTCCCCCCCGGCGGCGCCCTCGTCGCCATCGAGGCCCTCATCGACGACGCCCGGCGCCAGAACGTCCAGGGCCTCCTCATGTCCCTCAACATGCTCATCGAGTTCGGCGAGGCCTTCGACTACTCCGGCGCCGACTTCAAGGGCTGGTGCACGGAAGCGGGGTTCAAGAAGTTCGAGGTGATCCACCTGGCCGGGCCTAGCTCGGCGGCGGTGGCGTGGAAGTAGGGGGGCCGCCCTTGCCATGACGGGCTGGCCCTCTCGCTGCAACTAGTCTTCGTTGCCCGGATAACCCTCGGGCCAGCGCCCTGCCGCGGCCTCAATGGCGACCTGTCAGCGAATCCAGCACGGCTCAAGGCCGTTGCGGAAGCGCTGGGGATGAAGGCCGAGGGGAAGCGGAAGCACCGTGGAGGGCTGTTCGCTAGAATTTCGCCCACCTGAGCTGCAATACCGCCCGTTTCTCGAGGGCCTGCTTCACGCTGAGTCGCGCGACCATCGCCTTCGTGCTGTTGACCGCAAACGGGCGCGGACGCACTCCGAGTCCTCCGAAGCCACGTTCCGCGACCCGGGCAATGGCCTGGCGGCGGAGACGGACTTTGCGACCCTGCAGGATAGGTCGGGCGCGTGGAGGTGAGACACAAGTGGTCAGGTCTCGCGGCAGTCACGGAGATTCCGCCGCGCCGACTTCCAAGGAAGACCCGGGATTCCTCCGACCGCGCTCAGTCGACAGACTAACAAGACCTTGTCGCAGGCAGAATGAAGTGGTAGATTCCGGATACACTCTTCGTGGCGCGGAAAGCGTTCGCATGAAACGAGCACTAATCACCGGACCTGCGATCAGCGAAGGCAGGGTCGCAGAACTAAGGAATCTCGGCTTCGACGTAATCAATGGAACTAGTTCGGCACTAGCCGCGCTTTCGGTCCCGCAGTCGGAACATTCGCGAGACCTGTCAGAAACCGAAATGATCTCGCTACTGAATGAGACGGAGATCTACATCTATGGCGGACTTGAGGTTGCTTCCGGCCGAGTCCTCGAACATTCCAAGAACCTGAAACTGATCGCATTCTTAGGAACAGGCTGGTCGGACGAGGGGTGCGTCGATGCCGCGGCAGCCAAGAGCTTACGAATATCAGTTGCGAACACCCCAGGAGCTAACGCACCGTCCGTCGCAGAAGTCACCATGGGAATTCTTCTTGCACTTCAGCGACAGATCGTTGAGTTAAGCAACAAGAGCAAACGAGGCACAGGTCGTCCAGTTCGGCTCAAAGACATCGCAGGTAAAACGCTAGGTATCGTTGGGCTAGGTCAAATCGGGAGTCGGGTGGCAAGACACGCAGTCATGGGTTTTGGCATGAAAGTTATTTACACCGGGCCACACGAGAAACCCCAACTCGAAAATGAGTTGGGCCTGAGGCGAGCACCACTAGCAAAAGTACTCGCAGAATCAGACTTCGTTACCCTCCATTGTCCGGCCCGATCCACAGTAGGTCTAATCGGTGCGAAGGAACTCGCATTGATGAAACCATCGGCATTCTTGCTGAACCTCTCATCTCCGGAAATCGTCGACGGACATGCATTAGTTGACGCACTCGAATCCGGACGGTTAGCAGGCGCTGGATTCGACGGCTGGTACAAGGAGCCTGCGAGTCTCCACAGGCGTTTTCTCGCAATTGACGACGCGAAGCTGATCGTCCTTCCTCGGACGGCATGGCTGACCGATGACTCGTACGATCGTATGACGAACATCGCTTTCGCGAACATCCATGCGAAGCTGAATGGCATGCCCCTTCCTAACCAGGTAAATCCATAGAGTCCCTGAGTCGTGACTCGTGAGGATTGAGTATGGCGCGGCATGTAGTCGTAGTTGGAGCGGGCATTATTGGAATGGCTGTTGCGATGCGAATCCGTCAGCGCAACTGGGAAGTGACGATTCTTGAAGCTGCGCGACCAGGGGCTGGCGCAAGCTCCGCGGCACTCGGGAGTCTAACTCCTTACTCGGACCACGGCTGCTCTCTGGCCACCAGAAGGATTGCTGAGTTGAGCGTTGCAACGTACCCCAAGTGGATAACTGAATTGAAGTCGCTATCAGGCTCTGACATTGACTTCGACGACTCCGGTCTACTCGAATTGGCCATTGGGAAGGAAGAGGAGGCCGCGCTAAGAAGCTCTTTTTCGGTGCTGCAAGGCTCCAATGCTCCTGTCGAATGGTTAGACGCGGATTCGGTTCATCAAATGGAGCCTAATGCTACTCCAGAGACGGTCGGCGCAATTTACTATAAGTCCGAAGCCATGGTCGACGTAACCCAATTGCTCGTGGCTTGCGAAAGAGCCATACTGCGATTGGGGTGTCGGATCGCATCCGCAACGCGCGTGACTCGAATCCTCGAAAGTGCCGGTCGAATCCAGGGCGTCGAGACCCAATCGGGCACCCTAAGATCGGATGCCGTGGTAATCGCAACCGGAGCAAACTTGGCAACTATTCAAGGTGTGCCTCGGATTCCGATTGAGCGCGTCCGTGGAGAAGTTGTAGAAGTAAAGGCCGTCCCGGGGCTCGTCGGCCGGCATCTCTACAGCGGGGACGGTTTCATGACCCCTAGACGAAACGGGCGTATTCTACTCGGCTCCAACTACGACGTTCATGTGCACGGAGACGATGAGTGCCCGTCTACCGCTTCTGCACGCAGCGTGCTTAGAACCCTTGCAGCGACAATCAGAATGGTTCCGGCCATAAGCAGCCTTCAACTTCAGCGCACATGGAAAGAATGGCGTCCTAGAACGCCCGACGGCCAACCAGTCGTCGGGTGTATCGGACCAGAAGGACTAGTCGTGGCAACTGGCTTTTTCGGTCTTGGAATCACCCTGTCGCCGGCAATTGGGGAAATCGTTGCAGAGATTCTCGACGGTAAAGTGAGCGCGCTTGCCGATTCGCTAAACCCCGGTCGATTCTTTGATGGGAGCCAATAGCCGATGCCTAACAACGCATCGCCATCCACATCATTCGTTTCTTCCAGGTCTTTCATTTCACTTGTGGCAGCCGCTGAATTGGCAGCTACTTTCATTGCGGCATTTGTGGCCAGAGCCAATGTGGATCCCAGAATTAGCGCAGCGGTTACGATTTGCATTTCCCTCGGCGGCACGCTAATGACCCTCACTGGGATTGCAATTCAACTTCGGTTGGACGCAATTGTTCGAAATGAGTCCAACACACTGATTGCGCGCATTGACGATGAAACGCGTCATTTAAGACACGCCCTTAGCTTGTTCAATACCTATCACCAGGTGTCTCACGAGGACTTGCTGAAGTACCGAGACGACGCACTCAAGTCTGCCCTCAATACGCTGAATGACCTGACGCGGGGACAAGCCGAGGTTGAGGGTAGCGAATACTACTCCTGGCTGAATCGAAAGATGAAAAGCCGCCCACGTACAGTCCGAGCCGTTTCTTTTAGACCGCTCAGTGTCTATGCAGATGATCCACGGGAAGCCAACTGGGCTCTCGCGAATACTCAGGCGGCCGAAGCTGGTACTAAGATTTCCAGAATATTCATCCTCGACCACTCAGTGTTAGTGCCCACGAAGGCACGAAGCCTCCTGACGCACCTCGTTCTGAATTCCCGAACATCCGCCTTCGTAGTTTGGCGATCTCGAGTTCACCAAGGCCTACTAAAGCAATTGTTCGGTGGAGGGTTTTCTATCTACGACGATGACGTCGTCTTTTACGATCGCTCGTACTTTCAGCTTGAAATTGGTGTTAATGACCCTGCGGGATTGCAACCTCAGTCACCCATCATTCCTCGAGCCACCATGTATTGCAAACCACATCCGGAGTACCAAAAATACGAAACAATGTTCGAAGAATTGGAGGATCTAGTGCCGCATGCGGCCAAGACCGGTCCCAAAGCAAGTTGTGCGAATATCTTGAGTGCAATCGATGGCTACTTAACCACCGCTCACGGGTCTCTTGAAGACCTCGTCGAAACGCCTGAAACCGCTCTTCTCAAGAAAGATTGGATTGCTCTGAAGGCAGAAATCACTGGCCTAAATGCTGCAAACGCCTAGTTCGGAGTTCACTTTCCGCTCGCTAGAAGGAGTAATTCGTCGAAGTAAGCAATCCGACTATCCACGCTTGCGATAGCTGCCTTCCTGTACTCTTCGACACTCGCACCCATCGCTATCATCGCGGATGCCAGCTCATAGCAAAGTTGCGAGTGTCCAACGTCTTCGCTCAAATTGGCGTCCAGGAACTCATCATAATTGACGATTGGCGCACATTTCGCAAAGCACTTTTTGATGGCAGTGTACTCTGGAATGATGAGTCTTTCGTTTCCCACACCGATGGCCGCGACACCGGAAAGCGGCTTTGCTGAAGCCTCAACCAATCTGCGAATGAATCGCAAAGTTGGACCTGCCGGTTTCACCGCATCCATAGCGATACCCATTGATTCGCGCAGCTGATTCAAGAGCCATGGATGCGCTCTGCGTGCCGCACCATTGCGAAAAACGCCGTGTTCTCCAAACGCGACTTCCGACAGCATCGCTCGTAGATGTACATTCACGATAGAACTCGCCGCTGCAAGGACTATTTGAGAAAATGCATTGGTCATGACAAGTTCCTGGCAAACCCACAACTCCAGCGCTAGCTTCGAAGATTCAGCTAGTGAAAAGAAGGGGTGCAGTTCGAGATGTCTGGAGCTGATGTGTTGTTCAATCTCATTGACGATCGGGTGAATTGATTGATCGGCCGGTGGAAGGAACCATCGTTCGTAGTGCCACGAATCCAGTGAAAGGTTCGCAAAGGCTTGGTCGGCACTGGTCATCTTACGCTCCCCAATGTGGTGCACAATGCGTGTATTGGTGCACCTAGTTCAAACGTAATTGCTTGGCGCTATCCGCCTGAAGCCCTTGCGGTACCCGCAGCCTCCTACGCTTGCGACGCCATCGCCGGAGTTTCCGTCACCGCGTCCGGAGGCGCGCGGAGTGCCCGGCTCAGGAAGTCTACCTCATCGACCGCCCGTTTCACGCAGGTTTGGTGACCTGTGAGCAGTTTCCTCTGGGCCTCTCCCCGGACTGCCCTCGAGGCTCTCGCAGACACCGGACACGTCCTATCCCGGAACCCGACGAGTAGTCCGCTTCCCTAATGCACGTCGGCGGCCTTGGCGGAGTCCTGACAGCGACGCCGGCGCGCTTCGAGGCCATGCCCGACGCGCTGGGCTTGAACAACAAAGCTAGGGGAAACATCGCGAAGTGATTCTCGCGGTAACCGTCCGGCGAGTCCATCCCTTGATCTATCGCGCCGCTTGAATTGGCGCCTGAGACGTTTCTATGGCTGGTTGCCGGGCAACGTCCGCACGTCGCTCGCCCCGCGCAAGCTTGAGTTGGAGGCGGATTGTCAGGCGGCCGCGATCACGCCGCAAGATGGGATGGCCGGACGCTTACGAAGTACTGCCCGTCCTTCCACAGGGTCTGGGCGATCCCGTGGAGCATTGTTTCCAGCGTTGCCCGGGGCGTTTCGCGCAACAGCCAGTTTAGATCGTAGTACTGCGATTTGCCGGACGAATCCCTCTTCATCTGTTTCCTCCTATACGGACCGAGCGCTTTGGAAACCCGCCGCAGGGAATGCGTGCATAACGTCTCGCGAAAGTGCGCGCAAATGTGGATCGAGTTCTGGCGGAAATGACTGGCCCCGAGTGATTTCGATCAAGAGCCTCCTGTCCTCTTCATCCAACAGCCTAAGACCCTCGGACTCGAGCAGACGAGACAACTTTCGAATGCCATCCGAACAATGAACGGAGCCGCCAATTCCGCGGGCAGTCTTCGCTGTGGAGACAATCCAGCGAGCAGTCCGGCGTGCTGTTGACGAAAGGAGGATTCGCTGCCCGCCTTGCGGCGGTGGGTCTTGGATTGTTCCCGCCCTGCCGAAATTCCCAAGATCTACTTGAATACCGGTTCCATCACGCACAAGACGCTCGAGAAGCAGCTTAAACACTCTTTGCTCGAACTGAAAGTGACGCTTAGCGTCGTCCAATTCTTCGCTAGCGAAATCCGGAAGCAAGCTGGTTTCCTCGATGCGTCCTTGGTCGCCGGAGCAATCCATGAGCCTAACTTTCAGACGCTTCGGCAACCGGACACCCTTCAATGTGAATCTTGAGCCACTGACCTCGCGAAGAGTCTCGTTAGCATTGCAGGCGTGGAACGGAACCCGAATCCTTCGTCCTTCGCTCTCCACATCTAACTCAGCTCCTGCGGGTTCGGCTCGCGCTTCGCTCGGCGTTCGGACTAGTCGGATTTCTGCATCCCATTCATTCGGGAGATAAGCCTCTATGGCGGCCTCCGACAGGCCGCCAAGGCCGATGAATGCTGGAAGTTGAGACGGAAGGTCAATCGTAGTGGTCCCGCTTAGGGTGCCCACGCATAGAGTTGCTGGAGGTCTACAGCCTGGTTCTCCGCTGACACTCAGAATGACCGCCCGTCCGGGAGGTATTCCGATCGAATCGTCTTCGAAGACTCTCGTAACGGTCGGTGCCACGAGTTGTAGTCGAACTGGGGGCGATTCTATTGATCGCCGAAGAGTCCCTCTGACCCACGAGAGCAATATCTCGCTCTCCTCGGTTGGAAGCTGAACTATCATCCCAGCCCAATCGCCTTGCTCGCGAAGCGCCCAAGTTCTCGCGGGTACATTGCGCAGTTGCGAACTGCGGTGAAAGAGGAGAACGTAGCCCCTGCCCCAGAAAAGTGGTTGGTCCGGATTTGCCAAACGGCGCCCCCCGTTATCGGAAAAACGGAACACCGTTGGGACCGCGCTTGAAAGTCCTAGGGTTGGCTCGGCGAGCAGAAGATCCCCCGCAGACCCCGAGGTCCCAACCGTCGAGAGCTTGTACGCATCGGTCTGGGGACAAACATCGACGCGGATAGCCCCCTTGGACAGTCGCGACACCGGAATCGTCACTCTGCCCCGAAGAGCGGCGTCCACGATGACAAAGCCAGGTCCCAACCCCATTTGCGGCACCTGTAGCTGTAGGTTCCAGGCTCCGCGACCCTGCTTCCACTCCCTCAATCCCACATACAATGAGAGCGGCGGCCGAAACGAGTGCGGCCCCGACCGAACAGACGGACGCGAAACCGTTGAATGTGATCCCGGATGGTAGAGTTCACAAGCGGGGCTTCCCTGATTGGGATTGTGCGCAAAGTAGTGAACCCGAATCGCGCCCTTTCTGGGGTGTACGGTCCCTCCGCAGACTGGGCATTGATAGGTAAAGCTCCGAAATGCCGTTTCAGCTTCGGCATCTACCTCTCTACCAGTATGAGCCTCTCGCGCGAATCTCATGCTTTTAACTCATCACTCATTCGTCGCAGCAGCGAATTCAGTCGGCAATGGACTGGAATCAGCGCGATCGGTCGCCGCTCCGACCTGGCCTTGACTAAATCGTTCGAGAAGAGACCGCGTCATTTCCCTGTTCCATTGAGCGAATTCAGGGCGTCGTTGAGCCCGCGGAACAATCCATCGGCTGATCGCCTTCTCGCTGACGTCATCGACGGAAAGTAACCCGGACCAATTTGGTCGCTTCGCTTCACCGAGCAACACAGCTTCAGCGTTCTTTGCGAGACGAGACACGAAGACTTCTCGGGAGATACCGTGCAACAGAAGACTCGGATTGACACCGATACTGCTGAGCACCTCGCGAACTGCCCGAAATCGCCAGTTTGGACCATTCCCAAACTGGTGATTGTTTGAATAAGCGTGACGCCGTCTCTTGAGATAGGAGCGCATGTCACTGAATAGTTTATCTGGAATGTGAAAATGGCCCCAACCCGATGTGAATCCGATTGATTCCATGTAATTCACTTTGTCGAGCACCAGTCGGTTATACACAGCCGACCGACCGAGCGCAGAGGATGTAGTGACCATCACTAGCGAGGCATTTTTCTCCTGTTTTGATATTATTCCCCGGCATAGACCGTAGCGAGTTCGAAATACATTGCGAACCTCCAATGATCGCACCAATGAGGCCACCAGTTTTCCACCGAGCAGGGCGTTGTAGGGAGGAATCGCGCCCAGCACGTATGCGTCCATGATATTGACAAGCCGCTCCTTCCTGGCTTCAACATCCCACCCAATCAGGGCATCTCTTACTCTCAGATTGAAGACCGGATCACCAAGCGCGATTATTCCGATGAGCTTAGAGTTGGAACGATCCCAGACAAGAAATCTCATTCTTCTTCCGTAGCCTTGCGATACGGGCACACTCCAGGTCAAGGTTGCCAACCGAAATAGATCCGATTGCCACGAATCGGAAGCCACAAGTTCTAGTTCTGGAGCGATTGCCTCGGGTCTTATCTCGCTTCCAGAAGCGAAGTGTCCCACCAGTTCTGGAAGCCGATTGCGAACGAATACCTTCTCCTCATCGAATCGCGCCTTCCGCTGTTGCGCATGAAGAGCTCGAAATGATTCTTTCGAGATCTCGGGTTTCTGTAGGGTACCGTCCTTGAGCTTTGAATAGCCGAGGTTACGTAGGTGCCTGTGCAAACGAGCGCGAAGACTTGCCTCGAGTTGCTTCAGTGTCCGGCGGGCAGGCCTACTCATTCGTTCCTCGCTCCACGTCAGTAGTGAGAATCATGATAGTGACTCGAGAACCGTCCTGACCTGCTGATAGGCGCCCGGAAGATTGCGATCCAGTAGGTATTCGTTGATCAAGTGAATCTTGATCCGGCCTTGGTCGGCGAGCTGCTTCTGCAGCGGATGAACGTAGGATCGAGAGCCAGCGTCCACAAGACCGTGGTAGCTACCTACAGCAACCGTTCGCTGATTGATCTGAATGGTCAATGGCACAGGTATGCCAGCCTGAGGGGATCCAGATGCGCATCTAAACCCCTCGAGTTCCAGCATCCGGCGTAGAGAACTCAGTCTCTTCTCCTGGCTTTCAACGTCAGAACTGGGTGGAAGAGAACCGCTCATCATCCAGTTGAAAAGCGTCGCGGCCAAGTGCCGATCCAGTCGTTCATGCCAGTATTGATTCGCGTAGTGTCGAAGGCACTGATAGCAAGAACGGTCGCAATTCCCTGGACAGCCAACGAGCAGGTCCAGCGTGTTTCCAAGAATTCTCTCGATTTCGGATCCTGCCTGATCGGAATAGCCGGCACCTCCTGCCAACGTGTCAAACAGGTAGATGTCGGCGCTCTTCTCAGTAGGACTCGGTCCCGGGACAATTCTGTAGCCGGAGCTAAATTCAGATGGGTCGATGTCCAAGAATCTGCTTGCCGCGAGAAGAAGCGCCTCCGAAAAGCTACGAAGCGAATCGTCTAGAACTCTTCGGACAAGTGAAGAACTCAAGTCCGTCACGATCGGAGAATTCAGTTTCATCCGGATTACTAGAAGATCCGAGCGAAAGGTATGACCTAGGAATGTTTTTCGAATTTGCCCCGTACATGGCGGTGGCTGTCGCCCATCCAAGGTCTGAACGAGGTAGGGACGCCTGTGTCTACTGGGGATTGGATCTCCAGCTCCCTCCGGCTTTGCCGCGCCACACTTTTCGCAAACCTCAAAGCCAGTGTCTAAACCCTTGCGACCCCTGTTTACAACAACCAGCTTCCGATCTGCCGAGTGCGTGTAACGCCCCCTTTCACCCAAGGGGCGCCAACCTCCGAGGTCGCCTTCGCCCGCCGGGACAGGAAACTGGGCGGAGGTCGCGTATGTGAACTCCTGATCAGTGTCAGATTCCTCGATCTCCTCCGCGCCCTCCGGGTAGAACACCTGAGGCTGGAGCATTTCTGCAATTCCTATCTCGCCTCGACAAACTGGACAAGCTTCAGGCGTTTCACCGAGCGAATCAGGATCTTGAACGAAAGCACACGCCCGGCAGTAAATGTAGGACTTCAGTGACCGCGAAAACAGCGGCGTCGCGCGATCTATTTCGGTGGGAAGAGTTGAAGCCGTCACGCCTCCAGATCTGTAGGTTCGCTTATCGATCACGATGAGACGTCCGGGAGCATATTCGCTGAGCGCTTTCGCGATCGCTTGCTGCGGTTTTTCCTTCAATAGTACCTGGGTTCGTCCACGTTTTCGGGAGATCTCCTCTACTTGGAAACTGCAAAGATCGGTCGGGAAGGCGTAGGTTGGAAACACTCCTTGGTCGAAAAGAAATGAGAGAAGCTCCGAGCGACCTTCATCTGCGCTTTCTTCGTGTTTGTCATCAGCTTCCTCGTCATCTCGCGGATCCTCACCCTCCGAGCTCGGAGGCTTGCTTGGCTCGGAGGTCCAAGCGAGTTTCAACTCGTCAAGTTTCTTGAGGAACTCTGCGGCGACGGTTCGAACCCACGCCTCCCGATCACTAGCCACAGCCTCGGGTACCCAAGCCACAATGTTGCGAAGGAGAGCCGCGGACGGCGCAAGGACGTTTGCTTGCACCCATCTCGAGAACGCCGCTAGGGTCATTGGAGCGTTCTCCGCTCCGACGAAGAAGTCAGCTGTCCTCCCGAGGGATCGACTAATGATCGCCGAGCTGGCGGATGCGGTCGAAGCACCGCGATCAATCGCATCATGGAAAAAGGTCTGTATCAAGTACGCGTGAACATGGCGCCTGGAGATCTTCTGGTTGTCAGTCTTCACAACTGGCCTGCGCGGTTCTCCGGATACGAGGGTTTCAGGATTGTGAAAGTAGAAACTGTCATGATGTCCGCCCTGACCGTACGTCACAACGGTCGAAACTGCGGAACCGCGTCGGCCGGAACGACCTGCCCTTTGCTGATAATTCTCGCGCTGTGGTGGCACATTACGAAGCCCGACTGCTACTAGTGAGCCAATGTCGACGCCTACCTCCATTGTGGTCGTACAACTCAGGACATCGATGGGCCCCTCATCATTGCCAATGACAACATCTTGAAAGCGAAGCTCATACTTCTCAGTCGTCGCCTGGACCACGCCCGCATCTCTTTGAGACAATTGTGCCGTGTGTTCCTCCGCGGTGATGTGTCTTGGCCTCCCACGCCCCGCGATAGTGTCTGAAAGTGGATTTCGCCAAAAGCCCTTGCGAGCGCGAATGTATTCACTCGTGGCAGGATCTAGTGCGTGTGCTTCCCGACTACCGCAGTGAACGCACTTGCCCGCGAGGAGGTTTGGGCCGAGAAATGTGCATACGCGGCACTGGAACCACTTTCTATCGAGGTCAACTTGAAGGCAAACCATGTTCGGATTGAGGAAGAAGAGATTTCTGTCCGTATCACAGAGACACTTTTGCAGGATTTCTTCGATCATTGCTACTCGTTCGTCATTGAGTGAATACTCCCGCTTGAGAGTGTTCGCGATCGATGTCCTCACTCTTCCTTTGCTTCCCCAAACAGGTCGGGGGAAACCCGCGCCCGTCTGTCGCTGGCTGTTGGAGATTCCTTTGTCAAATGCATATTCAGCCAGAAGATCCGCAATCCAAGCGCATGTCACTGCCTCAATATCCTCTGTTGTCATTCCGGTCTCGCAAGCACCAATATCTTGAATGATACGTCGACGCGCCAACTTGCTCGGCGTGATGAAGCCTGTAGTGGTTGCGAAAAAGGAGTAATGCGGATTACACAGTTGGCGCAGAAGAGCTTCTCTATATCGCTTCGGATACGGGAGATCCCACTCATCACCGAGCGCCTGAGCAATGTCTCCTTCGTATAGCTCCAAGAACTGTCGTTGATGATCGAGAAGCAATCGCTGATCCTCGCCATCGAATAGGTGCAAGTAGTACTTCGACGCAATGGCTACGAACGCGACGTAGAGCACGTGGGTCAGCTTTGCCTCGCCCTTTTGCGAGGCCAGAAGTTGAGCAGCTAACCCCAAGACCTGCCGAACTGAGTCCAGTTCGACTTCCCGTGGAATGTCCCGAGCAAGCCGTGCGGCCTTTTGACGCCCATCCGAAAACAGAAGCGCCTTTCGCCCGCCGTTTGGAAACTCTGGCCCTTCCTTAACCCGAGGAGGTTGCGAGATGACCTGCGCCTTCACTAGATTTGCGAAGGGGGCCTCGCCCTTAGTGGCAAGGTCCATGATCTTGGTGCGTTCTTCTTCCAATTTTCGCAGGCAGACTGGACATTTGCCAAATGTCAGAAGGGGCCTCCCACGGACCAGGGATTCCTCTCCGACAGGGAAATAGAGCTTTAGGAATCCTTCGGGGACGGGCGGAAGTCTATTTTGGACCCGTCCAGAGGACACCTCTAGCCATCGCTCAGCTGTCTCATGTAGAACATCAGGGTGCGGAGCACCCTCCACCAAGAGGTGAATCTCATGTAGAGGATCGGCTTGTTCTGCGCCGATGTCTCCACTCGGCTCGTGCCAGAGGAAGGTCCCGGACGGGCCTCGGATGAACGCTCGTAGAAATGCTGCGCCACAGTCTCGGTGGGTCAGCAGTTCAAAGACGCGTGCCCGATTTCGACATCCACAATGTGTTCGCGGTTCTGTGTGCAAACGACCAAGCAAGTGCTCCTCCGCACCCACTCCAAGATCGCGCCGCACATCACAACTGCGATCGACACACGCGTACAAGCCCGGAAGACCTCGAAAAAACAAATGTACTCTGGTTGGGAGAAAGACTCGATTGTCGATTCCGCGCTTCGCGAAAGTGCCGAGCGCCAATAGCGCTTGCGTCGCAGTCGACTGGTGCTCCTCCTGCGCATCGGCGAAGAGAATCCTACCCAAGCCTGTTAGTTCTGTGGCTTTTCCCGAGATGAGGTCAACAAGCTGGATTGCCGCACCGAAGGTCTCCAGCCGAGCGTAGAGATACTCTGGAACATCCTGCGCACCCTTCGGCGGATCCGGCCAGCCCAACGAGGTGGCAAGTTTGCTCAGTTCTGCCAGTGCAGGAACATGTTGAAGGTGAATCTCGTTGAACGCAGACAAGTCAAACTCCGCCAACGCAGCCGCTTCTGCGCGTGTACCCGATCTTCCACCGGATCTGCTCTCGCGCTCCCCTCGAATGAGGGTTATTTTCCGCTTAGCGGTCGACGCAAGTCCAGTCAGATCTCTGGCAAAGGCTTGTACGGCGTTCTCGGCCTCCTCGCTTTCACCCAGGCTAGCGCTCGTCAGAATGAAGCGAACCCGTTCTCGCGGGACTTCAAGCCGCGCCTGAAGCCGTCTGAGAAGCAGCGCGACTTCGGCGCCGCCGGCACCCCGATACATGTGCGCTTCGTCTAGAACAATTATCAACTCGTTTCTTAAATCTTCAGAAAGCCACTCTCGCGTTTGCGTGAAAAGCGGCCGTTCTATAGGCCGCAACAGCATGTATTCGAGCATTGAGTAATTCGTGATCAGGAGGTCCGGACAATTCACCTGCATTTCGTGGCGAGTGAGAAGCTCTCTGTCACCCGGTTGGGTCTGAAGTCGCTCCGACCAATGTTGCTTTGTCCAAGCCTCACCGCGGCGCGGCCCCTTCTGATACGACTTGATTTCTGCCAAATTCTTGGCGTAAAACTTCTCCAGATCCTTACTTGGCCAACGTCCGCGATCCCGAAGCTGCTGGACTTTGTCCGAATCGGAGGAGTATTTGAGATAGAAGTCCTCAAACATCGGCTGAATGAACGCGGCGTCCTTGGAACTGGAGCGCTCACCAGGGTAGGCTGTCCTTCCGGTATAACTTCCGAATCGGACACAGCGGCCTCGGCCCCTGCGCAGGAGCTCAGCTACTCTCGGGTCACCGAGCAGTCGGCGAATTCTGCCGAGCTGATCATTAACCAGAGCATTCATCGGATACAGCAGAAGCGCGCGGAAGCCAGCCCGCTTGGCAGACTTCGGACGTTCGGCGGCTTCGATTGCTAGCGTCCCTAGGATTGGCATGAGAAAACTCTCGGTTTTTCCCGAGCCGGTACCGGTAGCGACAATCACATCCTCGCCTCGGCCGAGGAATGCCTCCAGTGCCTTGTATTGATGAATGAATGGTTTTGGATAAATCCCCAGACTCGGATCGAACGTGGCAAGCAGTTCCAAGAGCTCCCGCGCCACAGCTGGTATCTTCAGCCTCTCATAGGAGGCTGCAGCCGCGTAGGTGGGTGTCGCCTCTATGAATGGCAGCTGAAATACGCCGCCAGGCGACTCAAGCAGTTGCCGTCGCTCCTGAATCAGACGAGTGTGTTTAATGTGATACTGAGCTTCGAGATACGACTGGAATGTGCCTCGAAGCGCTTTGACGATTTCGAACACACCGTACTGG
The DNA here is from genome assembly GCA_009773755.1 of Planctomycetota bacterium. GTDB lineage: Bacteria > Planctomycetota > MHYJ01 > WSZJ01 > WSZJ01 > WSZJ01. The sequence continues at coordinate 14,969 of WSZJ01000004.1, forward strand.
GACTGGTTGGTCATCGCATTTCCTCGACGACGATTCCAAGCCCTTTCAGTCGATCGAGCACGTCTTGACTGTGATTTGTCGAAATCTCAAATTTCTGCGGAAGTCGCCCGGGAACGGATGAAGCGTCTCGCGCGAGGGCCAATAACAGCCGTCTTTCCTCGGGAGGAAGCCAACTACTCACCGTCAAACCTATTCCGAGCCCACTCCGCTCAATTTTCACCTTGGTTGGGGCAGAAGCGAGGAGGTCCAAGCCGTACTGCAACAGCCGCACATTCCAGGGTTCGATCACGAATTCAGCATCCATAAAGATTTCGCCTCGACGATTGGCGATTCGACTCAATGAATAGTTCCGCGGACCCCACTTCATACTCGACGAGCGACACAGCAGGAGGCCTTCCGGAAGGCGAGAGATGTCCTCGCGGCGAACCCAGCGAAAGTACTGGGGTGAATTGGGTTTCATCCATGGTGCGTACACCTCAAACATGCCGAACTCGCTTCCGCTCGGGCGGAGGCCAACTCTTGCGCTCTCTAGAATTCTCGTTGTCCACTCTTCAAGGTCGTGCCGTCCGTCACCCAACCAAGTCTCCAGTGACTGCCAACGACTCGAAACTCCACGCAACGCCACCGGAACTTTCGCGGATTCAAGAATCCGTGCGATCCAGGTCGTATGAATGTCAGTGCTGATGAAACGTCTGAGCTGTTCGGTCTCGGTGCCACCAATCACGAGCACCGAACCGGAGGGTAACTCCACGAAGCGAACTGGGCACGGAAGCCAATACCCCTGACCGAGTTCGCATACGTCCCTTAAGTCATTCAGGTTTTCAAGCACGCGTCGCACAGGATCCGGTTCCAAGTCACCCTCGCTAGAAATCTCGAGGTCAGACGGTCTTGACTTCGATCGAGGGTCCAGCGTCGGCCAGATTGGAGCAAGTTGACGACGAACGAAATTCAGCAATCGGGTCACATAGACGGGCTCTGGATTTGTGTCGCTATCCGACGCGAGGGTCAGAGCGCACGCCGCGCTTCTCAAGTACTCCGCAAGGAGCGCATCGGGAGGTCTGTCAATCGAGCGGTCATTGACCATGAGCCTGTGCTCAAGCAGAAGTCGCTCGATCACACTCGCGCGATCAAGCGTGATCGTCGTCATGAATTACCTCCGGAACTTCCCCAGTGCAGCCCAAGAAGTTTCTTGAATCGAGGATCATCGGTCGAAGCGCCAAGGCGCCCGTCCCCCAGCACCTTGTCAAACTTCTCCCTTCGAATCTCGCAAGCTGCTGCCCTTGGAATCAGCCAGCCGAAGACAACAGATTGGAGTGGGCCGGGAGGTCCCGACGGTTTGGTCATCGCGCTGATTCGCTGGAATGACCTTTCGAGGCCCCGTCGCCAGAGTATGGAATTTGGTCCGGACATCGCGTGCCAGCACTCATCGAACTGCGATCGCTCCAGGGGCGCTGAAGGCGTTCCCGTCGTCGCCCGCTGCCAGTCCTTAATCAGGATATTCCCACCGACAACTTTCTCCGGAGTCGGGTCGCCACCCCAGGACAGTGCGTCGGTGTGAAGAATGGGTCCAAGCTCAGTCAAAACTGGCGAAACGTCTAGCGCGCTGGGCCCCTCGATTAACGTGCCGAGAAGGACAGGTTGGCGCTCCTGACCCATCAAGCCAAATACGCGCTCTGATACCAGCCGATAGATTCTTGATCCAAAGGCCTCGATCGCTGAGCGATTTACTCCCTCGAGAACCACTACGCCGACGCAGTCCTGCTTGGAAAGAATCTCGAGGACGGAGTCGAGCGAACGCTCAAACTCGACTCCACCGAGCAAACCGACGGGAATGCTAATTCGATACGCTATAGAGTTTCCGAGCGACTCCGCCACAATCCTAGCGACTAGCGAAGCGGCCGAGCCAGCTAGTAGGGGCAGCTGTCCCGCTAGGCACGCCGCAACAATCTCCCGACTAAGTCCACGCAGAGCAACAGGAGAAAGGCCCACACAAGTAAAATTCTCGGTCAATCGACTGATCCATTGGTCAATAGATTCTAGATTTGGCCCGCTGGAAGCGGGTCGAAACTGAGTTGTTGGGAGAGCGCCCGGTCGAAACGGATTTGCGTCCGCTACCTGATTTGAGTGCGATGCCACAGAAACCAGCTTCGTTTGGATCGCGTTGATCTTGGTCAAGAGTTCCGTTTCGACTCGACTTTCCACCTTCCCAAGGCCTGCCGTGTTCGATTTCGCCTCCCGCTCCAAGGTATCCATCCTGCGACCTAGGGAGCGCAATTCCTCCCTTATCTGAGCAAGGCCGTCCTGACATTCTTTCACCTCGGATTGCGTAGGAACCGTGCCAAGGTTTCTTTTCAATTCCTCGACCGTAGTGTTGAGCGACTTGGCCTCCTTCGCCAAGTCCCTGCTTTCTTGGCGCAGCTTTTCCAGCGCCTGTTTCTCCTCCGCAGTTCCGCTTTCATACCTCTCGAGTCTCTTTCGAAAATCTTCGAGTGTGTCAGGCAAGTCGCGGACCTCTCGGAGCGCGGTTAGCTCGCTCCGAGGCCGAGCACTCTTGATTCTCTCCTCGATGCGGTCGTCCACAACGAAGTAGCCGAAATCGTAGAAACGCCGGATCTCTTCTTGCGAGACTTCCCCCTTCTTGCTGGCAGCAATCAATTCATCGAAGCAACCAAGATCGAGTGGCGAGTTAGGCGGAATCGCCTCTGGTCCCGAGAAATCAGCCTCGTTGTCAAATGCAAGCAAGACTCTGTTCAACTCTTCGTGAGCCTGCGTCCACGCGATCCAGAGAATTCGCATCGCATCCATCGCCTTACGAGTCTCGGTCGCTCGCTCCGGCCCCTTCAAATGTTTCGCGACCCACTTGATTTGAGCTAGGAAGGTCTGCTCTTGCTTTGGTCGAAATCCCTTGATTGGCGGAAGCTCGGATGACAGTTCCGGATGTACGCGTCGAGGTATCTCATCGACAAAGGCTTCAAATTGCTTCTGGTCGACTTGCGAGAGTTTCCGCTGTTTTTCGATGGGGAAGAATTTTGCTCGCATCCAGGAATTCCTCCTACGCTGCCACAAACGCAAGCGCCTTTTCTGTAAGGCTTTGCGCACCAAGCGCAGTAGGCCGATACTGCCAACTCCTAGGTCATCGAGGCGATGACGGCGTCACCAAACTGCGAGCACTTCACTTCCTTCGCCCCCTCCATCAACCGCGCAAAATCATAAGTCACCGTTTTCGCCGCGATCGCCCCCTCCAGCCCCTTGATGATCAGGTCCGCGACCTCGGTCCAGCCCATGTACCGGAACATCATTTCGCCGCTCAGGATGACGCTTCCCGGGTTGACCTTGTCGAGGTTGGTGTACTTGGGGGCGGTGCCGTGGGTGGCCTCGAAGATGGCGTGGCCGGTGATGTAGTTGATGTTGCCGCCGGGGGCGATGCCGATGCCGCCGACCTGGGCGGCGAGGGCGTCGGAGAGGTAGTCGCCGTTGAGGTTGAGGGTGGCGATGACGTCGAACTCCTCGGGGCGCGTGAGGACCTGCTGGAGGGTGATGTCGGCGATGGAGTCCTTGATGACGACGGCGCCGCGGGCGACGGCCTGCTTCTGCTCCTCGTTGGCGGAGGCTTCGCCGGCCTCGGCCTTGGTTTTTTCCCAGCGGGCCCAGGTGTAGACCTTGTCGCCGAAGTACTGGTCGGCGATCTGGTAGCCCCAGTCGCGGAAGGCGCCTTCGGTGAACTTCATGATGTTGCCCTTGTGGACCAGGTTCACGGACTTGCGCTTGTTCTGGAGGGCGTAGGAGATCGCGGTGTGGATCAGGCGGACGCTTCCCGACCACGAGACGGGCTTGATGCCGATGCCGACGCAGACTTCCTTCCGGAAGTGAGGTGCTCCTACCTGGTGCCAGAACTGCTCGTTCTTTTCCTGGGTGCTGAAGCGGATCTTTTCGAAGTCCTTGGGGAATTCCTTCTGGATGAAGTCGAGGATCTTCTGGGCCGCGGGGGAGCCGCCTTCGTATTCGATGCCGGCGTAGATGTCCTCGGTGTTCTCGCGGAAGATCACCATGTTGACCTTCTCGGGGTGTTTCACGGGCGAAGGGACGCCGGTGAACCAGCGGACGGGGCGGAGGCAGACGTAGAGGTCGAGCATCTGGCGGAGGGCGACGTTGAGCGAGCGGAGGCCCTTGCCGACCGGCGTGCCGAGCGGGCCCTTGATGCCGACGAGGTACTCGCGGAAGGCCTTTACGGTTTCTTCGGGGAGGGGGTTGCCGAACTTCGCCATCGCGGTTTCGCCCGCGTAGACCTCGAGCCAGTCGACCTTCTTCTTGCCGCCGTACGCCTTCTCGACCGCCGCGTCGAACACGCGCACCGCCGCCGCCCAGATGTCGGGCCCGGTGCCGTCGCCGCGCACGAAAGGGAGCGTCGGGTTGTCGGGAACGTGCAGCTTGCCTTTGTGGATCGTGATTCTGGCCATGGACGCCTCGCGTAGAGAAGGCGGTATTCTCGCTTCGCGCAGCCGCCGAGCAAGGAATTGCAGGGGCTCACTCCTCCGGCGGCCCCCCCGCTTCCTGCCGGGCGTCGCCCAGGGCCCGGAACAGACGGATCGAGCGCAGGTGGCAGCGTTCGGCAAGTTCCGGGCGCCCGGCGCTGGCGTGAATCTCGCCCAGATCCCGCAGCGTGGCGGCCTCCGAACGGCGGTCGCCGACCTCGCGGAGAAGATCCAGCGACATTTCGTACAGCCGCCGGGCCGCGTCCGGGCGAAGTGTTTCCCTGTAGACGCCGGCAAGTCTTCCGGAATCGATGCCCTCGGACCGTCGGTCGCCGACTTCGCCATGGATGGCGAGCGCCTGCTCGAGCGCGCGCTCGGCTTCGTCGGAGCGACCCGCTTCCAGGAGGATCGATCCGAGGATTCCCAGCGCGATGCCCTCATCACGCCGGGCGCCCGCGTCGCGAAGCAGGTCGATCGCCTGCCGGCACGACCGCGCGGCCTCTTCGAACTCGCCCTGGCGGCGCAGATGCGCGGCCAGCCCTCTCAGCACGATGCCCTCGCTGCGGCGGCGGCCGAGGTCGCGATGAAGCGCCAGGGCGCGCTCGAACGCGGGGCGGGCCAGGTCATGGCGGCCCGTGGCGTCGTAAATCAGCCCGAGATTGCCCAGCGACACCGCTTCCATGTCGCGGGCGCCGATTTCCCGAAAGATGGAATTCGCTTCCCCGTGCAATTGCTCGGCGACCGGAAGACGGCCCGCCTCCGAATGGTTGTTGGCGAGGTTCATCAGCACGACGGCTTGGTTCCGGCGGTCGCCTGCCGAGCGGAAGAAGGCGAGGGCCCGATCGTTCAATTCGGCGGCATCTCCGGGCCGGCCGGTGTCGTCGCAGAACTTCGCCAGGTCGGACAGTACGGCCGCCTCCAGCGACGGCGCTCCTTCCGCCCGGCAAAGCGCCAGGGCATCCCGCAGGAGCTTTTCCGCGTCGCCGCGCCGGCCTTTCATCGCGGAAGCGACGCCCGCGAGGCGCAGCGCGTGGGCGCGCCGGATGCCGCTGGAGAGCTCGGCAAGGTGGAGCCAGCAGCTCCGGGCGGTCTCGTGGCGGAACTGTTTCCGCGCGAATTCGGCCGCGCGCCGGAAGTAGAGCGCCGGCGCTTCGGCCGGAACTTCGGGCTCGTCCGGTCCACTCGACGAAAGCCTGGCAGCGAGCGCCGCCCGGGCATGCCCGGCCAGCTCGAGCGCGAGTGGATCTGAAGCGTGGGGCTGAAGCGGCGGAGGATTCGGGGCACCCAGGGGCGGCGGCACGGGCGGGCGGCCGCCTGCCGCATGCTCCAGCACTGCGAACGCCAGCGCGTGCAACCGCGCCCGTTCGCCGGGGAGCTGGAGCTGGTAGGCCGCGTCGCGGAGGAGGGCGTGACGGAACAAGTAAGCCGATTCGGCATTCACCCCCGGATCATAAGCGGCGCCACGCCGGCACGCGCGCAGGCTGCCAGAAGCGACGCCGATTTCCGCGCCAGCTCCGCTTCCTCGTGAAGCTCACGCAGGAGGGCGACGCCGGAACGCCAGGATTCTTCGGCCCCGGCGCGGAGACCGGCCTGGATGCGGAGGACGGCCTGGTCGCACAGGTGGATGGCCTCGAAGCGGCGGTGCCGGAGTTCGCGGTGGATGGAAATCGCCTCTTCGAAAAGCCGTTCTCCCTCCTCGAAGCGGCCCATATCTCCGCAGACGGACGCCAGGTTGCCGAGCGCGACGCCCTCGGAGCGGGGATTGTCGACTTCACGGTGGATCAGGAGAGCGGACCGATAGGCCTGCTCGGCCTCTGCGAGCCGGCCGGCGGAGTGGAAAGTGCCGGCGAGATTTCCGAGGGAGATGCCCTCGGAGCGGCGGTTGCCGACTTCGCGATGGATGGCGAGGGCGTCGCGGTCCGCGCGCTCGGCGAGATCGAGGCGGCCGGTCTCTCTATAGACCCCCGAGAGATTGCCGGTCATCAGGCCTTCTGCGCGCCGGTTTCCGGTCTCACGATGAAGGGCGAGGGATTCGGCGAAGAGCCGCTCGCTTTCGTCGAGTCGCCCCGCTTCGCGCAGCAGGGCGGCAAGGTTGCCGAGGATGGCGCCTTCAGCGCGCCGCTCCCCCAGCTCGCGTCCCAGCTCCAGCGCCCGACGGTATGCCGTCTCCGACTCCTGGCTTCGGCCGAGGTGGTGCAGGAGGGCGGCGAAGTTGACGAGGGTGGCGGCCTCGAATCTCCGGTCGAGCGTTTCGCGATGGAGGGCGAGGGCTTCCTCGAAGAGACGTTCTGCGTCATCGATCCTCCCGAGGCGGTGAAGGAACATGGCGAGCGTGGTGGCGGCCGCGCCCTCGCCCCGGCGGTCGCCGGCCGCGCGGAAGACCTCCAGCGCCCGCCGCACGGTGGCCGCTGCGTCCCTCGCGCCGCCCGCATACTCCGACACAATGGCCGCCCGTCGCAGGGCTTCGCCCCGGTCCGGTCCCTCGAGGAGCCCGGCCAGGCGCAACCACGCGACGAGGGAGGCGTCGTGCCGGAAGAGGCGCTCCGAGTGGAGGGCGGAGCGGCCGACGTAGACGATTTCGGCGGATTCCAGATCGCGTCGGGCCCCGCCCACTGCGGCTTCCCGGGCAAGGCGCGCATGCCCGGCAAGCTCCGAGCTCCAGGCGTCGGAAGAGTGCGGCGGCGTGGGCGACTGCGCCAAAGGCTCCAGCGAGATGGGCGGCGGCCGCCCGCCCGCCAGCGCTTCGATCGCCGCGAACGCCTGCGCGTGCAGCCGTGCGCGGTCGCCGGGAAGTTGGAGCTGATACGCCGCATCGCGGAGGAGGGCGTGACGGAACAGAAATGCGACTTCCGCCGACCTCACCGTGCCCTCCTCGCAAGCGGACTCCGCATTCAAGAGCGCGCTGACAAGCTGCGCAATGGCGCACCCCTTCCAGCCACCGCCCTCTACTTTCTGCGTTCCCGCTTCCGCTTCGCTCGGGCCTTTGCCTGCTCGACCATCTTGTCGATCAGGGCTTCACCCCCCTTCGAGCGTCTGACTTCGTTGAAGAGATCGCTCATATACACCACGGCTTCGAGCGCCGGGCGAAGCATCGCCTCGGGACACTCGGGGTGCTGAATCAGGAACAAGTCGATGGACGGCGCTGCGTCTGCATTGAGCAGGTCGGTGTAATCGCCCAGCGCCGCGGCGCAGACCTCCTCCTCGGGAGAAGCAGGGCTCGGATCATCAGGGTCGACAGGGTCGGGTCGCACGACCCCATCATGCGAAAGCTGGCGGGAGAAGTGAAGAACGCGGATTTCATGGGTGGCTCTGCTCCGGGGCCGGCTTAGGCCCGACCACAGGAATGCCGGCCCTCGCGCAGGCTTCGCGCACGCGCGCGACCAGCGGGTCGGGGATGCCGCTCTCGCCGATCTCTGCAACGATCGCCGCGGAGTCGAGCCAGGCTTCCTTTGCGTCGTCGGGCCGGCCCTGGGAGAGACGGAGTTGGGCGAGCGAGGCGAGGTGGAAGCTCTCCGATTCGCGATCGGCGGTGGCGCGTGCGAGGGCGAGGGCGGAGGCGAGGGCAGCGTCCGCCTCGTCGAGCCGGCCGAGGTCGAGGTGGACGAGGGCGAGAAGTCCCAGGGCGATGCCCTCGGATCTGCGATTGGCGGCCTGGCGATCCACCACCAGCGCTTCCTCCAGGCATTCGAGCGCGCGCGCGGACCGGCCGCGCAGCAATTCCAGCCGGCCGAGACTTCCGAGCGCGACGCCCTCGCCGCGCCGGTCGCCGGACGCGCGGTGAAGGACCAGGGCCTCGCGCAGGAGCGCTTCGGCCTCGTCCGGGCGGCCCTGCGTCGCGAGGAGGTCAGCGCTTCCGGCGAGCGCGAAAGCTTCGAAGCGGCGATTGCCGACGGCGCGGTGAAGTTCGAGGGAGCGCGCGTACTCGCGCCGGGCGTCGTCGATCCGGCCCGTGTCCTTGAAGAGGTTTGCGAGATTGCCGCGGGCGATTCCCTCCGAACGCCGGTCGCCCACGTCTTCGTTCATCGCGATCGCCTGCGCGAGCGTCTCCTCGGCGAGGGTCTTTCGCGCCGTTTCGGCGTACAGCAGCGCCAGATTCCCGAGGAGAGCGCCTTCGCCGTGGCGGTCGCCGACTTCGCGGTTGATCACCTGTGCCTGGAGGTAGAATCGCTCGGCCTCTTCGGCTCGCCCCGTCTCGCGCAGAAGGCCCGCCATACTCGCCAGCGCCCGGCCCTCGGATCGACGACTGCCGGTCTCCCGATCGAGCGCGAGGGCGCGCTCGAACGCACGGCGCGCCTCGTCCGGCCGCCCCGTATCGCGATAGAGGAGCCCGAGGTTCCCGAGCACGCGCCCTTCGGCGTTGCGATCGCGCAGGGCCGCGTGGAGGGACAGGGCCTCGAGGTAGAGGCTCTCGGCTTCCGCGACCCGCGAGCCGTTTGTGCAGAGATTCGCGAGGTTGCCCAGCGAAACCGCTTCCGAGCGCCGGTCGCCCTCCGCGCGCTGGATCGCCAGCGCTTCCCGGAGAGTGTCTTCGGCAGGCGCCGGGCGGCCGATCTCCAGCAACACGGTGGCGAAGCCGAGGAGGGCCCTTCCTTCCAGCCGCCGCGACCCGAGACGGCGCGCCTCGTCGAGCGCCCGCATGAAAAGCGGCTCGGCGTCCCGGTGGCGGCTGCATCGATAGGCGGAATTTCCGGCCATGAGAAGCGCCTCGCCGCGGTCCCCCGCCCCTGCCAGCTCCGCGAATTCCAGCCAGCACATCCGCGCGGAATCGAACCGCCACTGCCGGTCCGCCTGCTCGGCGGCGCGGCGCAGGTACAACCGCCGCGCGGCTTCGAGCCCGCGACTCTGCGACAGGCGGGCGTGCTCGGCCAGCGCTTCGGCGAACGCGTCGATCGGCAACCCGGTCCACTGCGTCGGTTGTTCCGCGCCGAGGGGCGGAGGCTCTCCGGGACGTCCGCCGCTCAACGACTCGATGACGTCCACAACCAGCGCGTGCAGTCGCGCGCGGTCACCGGGAAGCTGGAGTTGATAGGCCGCGTCGCGGAGCAACGCGTGCCGAACGAGATACGCCGTTTCAGCGGAGCTCATATCCGGCTCCGCTCTGAGCGAGCGAAGGCGAAGCGCCGCAGGCGATTCGCCTTGCGAGCCGAAGGGAGCTGATACGCCGCATGGCGCAGGAGCGCGTGACGGAAGTGTCCCCGCGGACCATGAACTGGTGTTTTCCGCCCGAAAATGGCCCCTCAAAACCGAGGCTGCGGAGCGCCTGAATGAGCCGTCGCCTGGAGATGGGCCCCCAAGGAGGCATTATCTGCGGGCGACCACCGCGAGCCGGATCCCGTCGAGCGTCGGAACCGTCAGGCCGCGGGCGATTCGGACCAGGGCCCACTCCTCAATGACCTCGGCGAGCTGATCCCGGCAGTCCTCGAGAGATTCTGCGTGCGCAAGGACCCCTCGCAGCGCCGGCACCTCCCCCGCGAAGCTCCCGTCTTCGAGCTTTTCGTATTTCGCGCGTCGAAGCGCTCGGTCGATGTAGTCGCGAATCATGAAGGCATTCTATCAGGCGCAGCCGGCCTATTCGGCGACGAACGGAGGAACCCCGGCGAGCGCGCAAGCCTCCTTCATGGCGGCGAGGCGGGTCTCGCGACCGCTGAGGTCTCCGATCTCACGGAGGATCGCGTCACCCTGACTCCAGGCGGCGCGAGCGCGGTCGTGCTCCCCAGGCGTCAGCAGGATGACGCCCTGGAGGCAGAGATGCATCCCCTCAAAGCGGCGGCTCCCTGTCCGGCGATCGAGTTCCAGCGCGGACTCTATCTCGATCGCGGCCTGCCGGTCTCGTCCGGTCTGGTGCAGGACCATGGCCAGGTCGCCCCGGGCGATGCCCTCGTAGCGGAGATTGCGGACCTCACGGTGAATGACGAGCGCTTCGGCCAGACAGCGCTCCGCTTCCTCAAACCGGCCTCCGAGCCGCAGGATGTCCGCCTTGAAACCCAGCGCGTTGCCCTCGGAGCGCCGGTTGCCTGTTTCCCGATGAATGGCAAGCGCTTCCTCGATGCCGCGCAGCGCGGCGGCCGGATCGCCGTTGTGCTGCACCAATCCCGCGTAGTTCCCGACCGCGACGCCCTCGATCCGCCGCTCGCCCAGCTCGCGAAGCCGCGCGATCGATCGCCGGTAGTGGGTCCCGGCTTCCTCATAGCGCCCCTGCTCCATGCAGAGCGTGGCGAGATTGCTCTCGCCGATGGCTTCGAAGCGCGCCTGTCCGGCCTCGCAGGCGATGGACATGGACTGCCGAAGCGTCTGCTCCGCCTCGCCCAGCCGGCCGGCCTCGGCCTGGAGGATCGAAAGGCTCTGCAGGTCGGCGGCCTCGGACGTTCTGTTGCCGCATTGCCGGTGAAGCGGGATGGAGCGCTGCAGGCATTCGAGCGCCTCTTTCGCGCGACCGGTTTCGCGGAACATCGTGGAGAGGTGCCCCAGGGCGATGCCTTCGAGCCGGATGTCGCCGTTCTCCCGATGAAGGGCCAGCGCCGTCTCGAAGGCGCGTTCGGCCTCTGAATGCCGGGCGGTCGCATTGAAAAGGACGGCCAGATTGATCCAGATGGCGCCTGGCTGGCGGCGATTGCCGGCCGCTTCGAAAAGGGCCAGCGCCTCGCGGAGAAGCGCTTCGGCCTCCCGGGGACGCCCCGTATGTTCGACAAAGATGGAAGCCCGGTTCAGAGCGATGCCTCGGCCCACGCCGTCGAGCAGTGCGGCCAGTGCGCGCCAGAGCCGCTCGGCAGTTCGCGGCTGGAGGCGGCGCTGCGCGTGCTCGGCCCCGCGGCGCAGGTACAGCCGCTGGCGCCGGGTCCACGTCGACCCGGTCGCCGCTCCTCCCTCGCCGGCGAGCCGCGCGTGATCGGAAAGCTCTTCCGCGAACCGATCCGTCGTGTGCGAGGGGAACCTGGATGGCTCTTCAGCCCACAGCGCTGGAGGTTCCGGCGCCGCGCCCCCGCAGAATTCTTCGATCAATTCGAACGCGAGAGCGTGCAGCCGCGCGCGGTCGCCGGGGAGCTGGAGCTGGTAGGCGGCGTCGCGGAGCAGCGCATGTCGGAATAGATAAGCCTGTTCAGCACTCACCGTTCCATCATAAGGGCCGGGGTCGCCCCGTTTGATTTCCGGCTTGAACGCGAGCTGGCGGGACACGCAGAGCGCGGGGCGCCGGGCCGCCCGCTACTTTCCGCGTTTCCGGAACCGTTTCGCCCTCGCTTTTGCCTGCTCGACCATCTTGTCGATCAAGGCTTCTCCCCCCTCGGAGCGTCTGACCGCGTTGAAAAGATCGCTCAGCATCACCACCGTTTCGAGGCCCCGGCGAAGCATCGCCTCGGGGCATTCGGGGTGCTGAATCACGAACAGGTCGATGGACGGAGCGGCGCCTTCATTGAGCAGATCCGTGAAATCGCCTATCGCCGCGGCGCAGAGTTTCTCTTCAGGCGTGGAAGGGCGCGAATCTTCAGGGTCGACAGGGTCGGGTCGCACGCGCCCATGATAGTGAATCGGCCGCCTGGAGCGAGAACTGCAAACCGGGCGACAACTTGTCGCGCAGGAACGCATGTCGAAGTGCGTCAGCGATCTCGGCGGCACTCACATCGCCTCCGCGTTCTCAATGTCCGGAAGGCCCTTCTCCCTGCAAACCGCCGCCATCCGCCGCGTCTTCTGCGCCAGGTCCTTCTCGCTTCCGATCTCGCGCAGGAGGGCCGAGGCGGCCTGCCAGGGCTCCCGCGCCTCCCCGGAGCGCCCCGCGCGGACCAGGAAGATCGCGAGGTCGCAGCCGTGGGTGCCCTCCCATTGGCGGTTCCGGGTCTCACGGTGGATGGCGACGGCCGCGCGGAGGCTCCGCTCCGCTTCCTCCTCGCGGCCCAGGAGCTGGTGGACGGCGGCGAGATTGCCCAGGGTGATGCCTTCGAAACGCCGCTCCCCGATGTCGCGGTGAAGGGCGAGGGCGGCATGGTAGGCGCTCTCGGATTCCTCGAGGCGGCCGGCATCGCAGAGGTCGTTGGCGAGCGCGGAGAGAACGACCGCCTCGCTGCGACGCTCGCCCGCCTCGCGGAGAAGGCGGATGGCCCGCGCGTAAGTTTTCTCCTTGTCCTCGCCAATTCCGGACGGCGAGAGCAGCATCGCCCGATTCGCGAGCAGCATGGCTTCGTACGCCCTGTTGCCAAGCTCGCGGAAAATTTCGAGCGCCTCCTGGTGAAGCGGCTCGGCTTCGGAGGCTCGCCCCATCTGGATGAGGAAGCTGCCGAGGTTCGCGCTCGCGACGGCGATGAGGCGACGCGTCCCGACGGCGCGGTGAAGCTCGAGGGACTTTTCGTAGCCCCGAAGAGCTTCGTCGAAGCGGCCCGAGCCGCGGTGAAGCGCTGCGAGGAGGGCGACGTCGTCGCCTTCCGCGCGGCGGTCGCCGGCTTCGCGATGAAGCGCGGTCGCGGCGGCGCACGCCTGCTCCGCCTCTTCGGCCCGGCCCGTCTCATGGAACAGCCGGCCGCGCACATAGTGGGTCGCGGCCTCGCACGGCCGATCGCCGCGCGAGCGGGCCAGGGAGAGCGCCTGCGCGAGATCCTGTTCGGATTCCTTCACGCGCCCGGCATAGCGCGCGTTGTCCCCGGCGCGCCGGAGGGCCTCGGCGCGGTCTTCTTCGCCGGAGAGGCGGGCGACGTTTCTCCACCCGGCGGCCGCAGCGTCGAATCGGGACTGCTTCGTGTCGAAGTTTGCGGCACGGCGGCGGTACAGGCGCTCGACGGGATGGGCGGCGATGCACGCATGCGAGGCGAGTTCCTGGGCCACGGAATCGGTGGGATGCGCGGGAATCTCGTCGCCGGCCGTCAGCCGCTCCACGTCCGCCGGCCGGCCGCCGGCCAGCGCTTCGATCGCCGCGAGCGCAAAGCAGTGGAGCCGCGCGCGGTCGCCGGGGAGCTGGAGTTGATAGCCGGCGTCGCGGAGCAACGCATGACGAAATTGATAGGCCAATTCGGCGGTGTTCATGAACAGCTCTGCCCGGCCTCGAGAACTGGCATTCCTGCTCTCTCGCACGCGCGACGAAGCTCTTCCATGTAGCTTTTCAGATCCTCCTGGTTTCCGTTTTCCCGCATGAGCGCAGCCGCCGCCTGCCAGCGCGCGCCGGCCTCTTTGCGGCATCCCTGCGCGACGAGGCAGAGCGCGGCGTCGGCGAGGTGGAGGCTTTCGAGGTGCCGGCTGCCGGCGTCGCGGGCGCGGGAGCAGGCCTGGTCGAAGGACTCAACGGCGAGGGGAAAGCGCTTCGTGGACCAGAAGACGTGGGCGAGAACGCCGTGCGCGAGGGACTCCGCGTGGGGATCGCCGACTTCGCGGGTGAGCGTGAGGGCGCGGCGGGCGAGGTCTTCGGCGAGGTCGTAGCGGCCGCGGCGCAGGTGGAGGTTCGCCAGGTTGGAGAGCGCGTAGCCGAGCGAGCGGCGGTCGCCGCCTTCCTCGTGAATCGCGATCGCCCGGCCGTAGGACGACTCGGCGAGGTCGAAACGGCCGGTCTGCCGGTAGAGGACGGCCACGTTGATCCGGGTGATGCCCTCGGAATACCGGTCGCTGCAGGCATGATGGATTCCGAGCGCTTCCTCGAAGAGGGCCTCGCCCTCCTCGAGACGCTTGAGATCCGTCAGAAGATTGGCGAGGTTGCCGAGCTCGATCCCGAGGACGCGGCGCGCGCCCAGCTCGCGGTGCATCGCAATGGCCTCGCGATGGTGCGCTTCCGCGGCGACATGCCTCCCGGTGTTGTGCTCGAGGTTCGCGAGATTGCCCAGCACGTTCGCCTCGTGACGCCGGTCACCGAGGGCACGGTGAATCCCAAGCGCCTCACGATGCGCCGACTCGGCGGCCTCCGGCCGGCCGGTTTCTGCATAGACCGAAGCGAGATTCCCGAGCGCGAGCCCCTCGGCCCCCCGAAGTCCGCCGCGCCGGGCGAGCGCCAGCGACCGCGCCAGATGCGCCTCCGCGTCCGCCGTGCGGCCAGTCTTCGCCGCGAGAACGCCGGCGCGCCGGCTCGCCCCGCACCCGGCCTCCCCTTCGACGCTTGACGCCAACTCTCCCCAGAGCTCTATCGCCTCCGCGTTCCGGAAGTGCCGTTCGGCGTGCTCCGCGAGCTCGCGCGCGAATGTGTCGGACGCGTGCGGGCGAAAATCCGACGGCTCGTCTGCAGGAAGCGGCGCGGGCGCCCTTCCCCCCGCCAGCCGCTCGAGCGCCTCGAACGCCTGCGCGTGGAGCCGCGCGCGGTCGCCGGGGAGCTGGAGCTGGTACGCGGCGTCGCGCAGCAGCGCATGACGAAAAAGATAAGCCGTTTCCGCGTTCAAACGCTCCCCGTCATTCAAGAATCTCGTCGCCCTCGATGGGCCAGATCCGGAACCGATCCAGATCCTCCTCCTTGATCCCCGGGACCTTGCGCTTCAGCACGGTCGCCTTGCGCCAGTCGTTCTCGATCGCGAGCGTCCACTGCGCCGCTTCCGCCCAGTTGACGATCTCGCCGGCCTTCTCCAGTCCGTCGATCCAGGCCGCGATGTCGCCCCGCTGGAACGCGTTCTCGCCGAGGCTGCGGTGGAGTTCCTTCTTGTCCCCGGGGTCGGTGGCGTACGAGAGCCCGGTGGTCCAGGCCTCGACCGCGGCGTCGTCGTTCCACATGCCGGCGTAGTAATAGCCGAGGCTTCTGTACTCGCGGGCGAGGTAGAGCTTCTGCCGCTCGTCGGCCTTCGCCTTCTCGATGCTTTTGAGCGCGGCCGCAATCGCGTCGCGGTTGTAGGCCTCGCGGTCGTCGGGAAGCTTCACGGTCACGGAGAACGAAGTCTTGTAGGACTCCCCCTTGTACGCCACGGTCGCCTCGACGGCGTGCGCGCCGGGCTTGCGGGGAAGGATCATCGGGCCCCAGATGAAGGACGCGCCGGGGGGATTGGTGTTCCCGATCCGGCCGTAGTAATGAAAGGTCTTCCCTTCCACGATCGCCTGGACGTGAAGCCACCGGTAGCGCGCTTCCCATTCGGGCCGCAGCTCCCTCGCCCACTTGTCGGCCACCTCGCGGAACTTCGACTTCCCTTCCGCCGTCGTCGTGTCCAGGCCGTCGGGAGGCGCGAACTCGAAAGTAAAGTTCGCCTGGAAGTGGGTGTACTCCGTGAGCGCGTCGCGCGGCGGAGAGACGGTCAGCTGGAAGCGCACGTCGCTGGCCGGCTTGACCTCCGCGGTCACCGTGAGATCGGGCTCGCCGATCACCGACAGGTCCACCACCCATACGATCGCACCGTTCGTCTCGTGCCAGTTGCGGATCTTTGCAGGAGAGTCCGAGGTGCCGATCTCGGGGTCTTCCGGGCCCTTCTTGAGCGGAAACACCACGACCATCGATTCCTTCGGGTCGCTCCGCTCTCCCGCCTTGAGCGAAACCACGAGGTCCCCCTTCTCTCCGTCCTTCAGCCCCTTCGCAATCAGGAACGCCCGCACGATGTGAAACCCCTCCCCCGCGACCGTCTCCGACTTCTTCGAGACGCGCGAGCCGCCTTCCTGGACGGGAAGCGTCCACGTCGTCGTTTTGTCCCCCGGAAGCGTGATCTCCCGCGGCTGGCCCAGCACGGCCAGAGCCGTGCTCCCCTTGATCGGCGCAAAGTCCTTGAGCCAGCCGTAATGCAGGAGGAATTCCGCGTAGACCTCGCGAAGCGTCCGCTTCCGCCCCTTGTTGTCCGGCGTGTCCCGCAGGATGTGGTCGAGGACGTCGAGCGGGTTGAACGTCCCGCGGCCGTGGATTCCGTCGCGCTCGAGATCGTCGAGGTGCTTCCAGGTGCCCGAGAAGCTCTCGTTGAAGAGTCGCACGATGACCAGCTTGCTCGAGTACAGCGTGTCGAGCCAACTGAAGAAAATGCAGGCGGCGTACTGGTGCGGGTTCGGCGAGTCCGCCTCGTACAGATTCAGCGGCTTGTAGCAGAAGTCCGGCTTGAGGCGGGGAAGGTTGCTCTCCGCGCCGGCCCCCGACATGAACTCCTGCATCCACGTCGCCGTCGCTTCCTTGACCCACTGCGTCTTCCCGCGCACGTGGTATTCGCCCGGAAGCGGCGTCTTGAGCGTCTGAAGGGCGTGCTGGAACGCCTTGAATTGCAGGCAGTGGAAGTACTCGTGCATGAACGTGCCGCCCTGCTTTTTGCCGAAGAACTCGGCGCGCTCCTTCGAGAGGGAGTCGCCGAGGAACTTGTCCGAGTTGACCTCGAACGAATTGGGTCCGGTGCAGACGCCGCCCCACGCGGGGTTCATGGACTTGAACGTGATCGTGATCTGCCCGGGGTCGGGCATGCCGAGCGGGTCGAAGTTCTG
The DNA here is from genome assembly GCA_009773755.1 of Planctomycetota bacterium. Classification (GTDB taxonomy): domain Bacteria; phylum Planctomycetota; class MHYJ01; order WSZJ01; family WSZJ01; genus WSZJ01. The sequence continues at coordinate 31,774 of WSZJ01000004.1, forward strand.
CCGAACCAGCTTCATGATGGCCTTGCCCCGTTCGACCATCTCTTTGGCTTTGTCGAGCCCGTGCGCCGCGCGCCAGCGCAGTCGGGGCGTGGTCTCCAGAGTGTCGAGGCCACCCGGGTCGAACGCGGGCTGCAGGACCGGACCGCCGCCGGCGCCGCCCGCGTCGCCTGAAGCGAGCGGGAACGATCTCGTCAGAAGCACGGTGACGGTTCCCGCGACGAGATCGACCTTGGGCGGCGGCTGGTCGAGCACTTCCCCCATCCCGTCGATCGCGAACACGGCGTAGACGTGATCCGCCTGGACGTCCGCGGGCAGGCGGGACTTGTCGAGCGGCAGGGTCACGGTGAGCGGCGCAGCGAACGTCCCCTGCTCCGCGGCGAAGTAATAAGCGCTTCCCGCCGGCTTGTACGAGACGACGGGGACGGTCCGGACCTCCCCGAAGCGCACGTCCTGGTCCTTCGCGAGCGCGCCCTTCGGGATTTCCAGCTTCGCCGTTCCTCGCTCGATGGCTCCGCCTCCTGCGCCCAGCCGGACCGCGGGCGGCAGCGGGACGGCCGCGGGAGGCGCGGGAGTGGACGAGGCGCTGCTGGACTTTTTTTCGCAGGAGCAGCCGGGCACGAGCGCCACCGCGACGAGAGCTGAGAGGAGAAGGAAGGGGCACACGCGGATCGTCGGCTTGGTCATGGGTGGGATGGTAGCAGAGGCTCCAGCGGGGGAACTCCCGCCTTCACGCGGAATCCTCGTCGAGCGGAGGCACGCCGGCCTTGTGGCAAACTTCCCGCATGACGGGAATCCTCTTCTCGATCTGCCGGGTGTCGCCGAGTTCGCGCAGCACGGCCATGCCGGCGAGCCATTCCGTTCGCGCGTCGTCGATCCGGCCGAGGGCGATCAGGAACTCTGCGTAGTCGCACTGGTGCCTGCCCTCGAATCTCCGGTTGCCGACCTGGCGATGCAACGCCAGGGCCTGCTCGAAGCTCCGCAGGGACAGGTCGTTCCGCCCCGTTCCGAAGTACAAGGTCGCCAGGTTGCCGCGCGTGACGCCCTCGCTCCAGCGGTTGCCGACCTCGCGGTGGATCAGAAGCGCCTGCTCGTAGGCCCGCTCGGCGTGCTCAATCCGCCGGGTGTTCTGAAACAGCACGGCCAGGTTTCCGAGCGTGACGCCTTCGAAGCGACGGTTGCCGACTTCGCGATGGATCGCGAGCGCCTCCTCGTAGCCTTGCTCGGCCTCCTCGAACCGGCCGAAGTGTTCGTGCAGGAGGGCCAGGTTTCCCAGTGCGGACCCTTCGAATTGCCGGCTGCCGCAATCCCGGTGTATCCGAAGCGCCTGCTGGTAGCCGCTTTCTGCCAGCTCCATTCGCCCGGTGTCCTGGTGAAGGTTCGCGAGGTTGCCCAGCGCGAGGCCCTCGGCCCGACGGTCTCCGACCTCGCGGTGGATCGCAAGCGCCTGCCTGAAATCGCTCTCTCCCTGCTCGATCCGCCCGGACTCCTTGCGAAAGCTCGCGAGATTCCCAAGCGCAATGCCCTCGCCCCGGCGGTTTCCGGACCTGCGGTGAAGCTCAAGCGTCCGCTCGAGCAGGCTCTCCGCGAGCGCTTTGCGGCCCGCGGCGTGCGCCGCGTTGCCCGCCCTTCGCAGCGACTCGGCTCTCTCCTCCCCCGCCGACAGATCCGCGTGGAGCTGCCAGAGACCCTGGGCAGCGTCGTCCTGGAACCCCTTCTCGGCGACCTCCGCCGCTCGGCGCAGGTAGAGCTTCTGCGCGGCGCGCAACTCCAGGATCCCGGGGCTCCCGCCCTCGCTTCCGGCCAGGGACTGCGCGAGCCCGGAGTGTTCCGCAAGCTCCCGCGCGAACGGATCGGTGGCGTGACTCGCCACGGGGATTTCCTCGAAGGACAACGGCGCGGGCTCCGGCGGCCGCCCGCCGGCCATTTTCTCGATCGTCGAGAACGCCAGCCCATGCAGCCGCGCGCGGTCGCCGGGGAGCTGAAGTTGATAGGCGGCGTCGCGGAGAAGAGCGTGGCGGAACAGATACGCCTGCTCGGAGGTGAGGACGCGCGGGATCAAGGGGAGGCCTCATCGAGCGGAGCTTCTCCCGATTTCGAACACTGTTCGCGCATTCGATTGCGCTTGAAGCGGATCTCCTGCACGTCGCGCACGCCCTCCAGGAGGACCATGCTCTCTCGCCAGAGCCGTTCCGCTTCCGATCTCTTCCCCTGCGCCAGCAAGCAGAGTGCGTATTCGCAGCCATGGGCGCCCATGAAGCGCGTGTTCCCGACCTGGCGGTGGAGATCCAGGGCCTGCAGGAAGGTGCGCGCCGCGAGTTCGAGCCTGCCGGTCGCCTGGTAGGTGAGGGCGAGGTTGCCGAGCGCGACGCCCTCGCCTCGGCGGCTTCCGACTTCCCGATGGATGGCGAGCGCCTGCTCCATGGTTCGCTCGGCTTGCCCGAAGCGACCGGTGCGATCGTAAATCCCCGCCAGGCCTGACAGGGCGGCGCCTTCGGCGCTTCGGTTGCCGACCTCGCGATGGATGGCGATCGCCAGCTCATGGGTTCGCTCAGCCTGCTCGACGCGCCCGGTTTCGCCCATGACGCCGGCGAGAAGGTCCCATGCAATGCCCTCGGCCCGCCGATTTCCGACGTCCCGATCAATGGCAATCGCCTGCTCCAGGATCCGTTCAGCGAGGTCAGCGCGACCGGTTTGCAACAGCACGACAGCAAGGTTGCCCAGCGCGACGCCCTCGCCGCGGCGATTTCCGATCTGCCGGTGGATCGCGAGGGCCTGCTCGTGCGCTCCCTCCGCTTGATCGACGCGCCCGGTTTCCTGGAAAAAAAGACCCAGATTCGAGAGTCCGATTCCCTCGTTGTTCCGATCGCCCAGGTCGCGGTCGATCGCGAGCGCCGTTACGTGGGCTCGCTCCGCCTGTTCGATTCGTCCCGTGTCCCCATAGATGCTGGCCAGGTTTCCCAGAACGATACCCTCAAAGCGGCGGGCCCCGGTTTCGCGGAGCAGGGCCAGCGCCTGCTCGTGGGTCAGCTCCGACTGCTTCAGATTTCCGGTCGCTGCATACACTCCGGCAAGCTCTTCCAGCGCGACACCTTCGAGCCGCCGATTGCCGACAGAACGGTGAATTTCAAGGGCCAGCTCGAGAGATTTCATCGCCTCTGCCTGCCTGCCACATCGATACCCCACGTGCGCCGCCCGGCGCAACGCTTCTCCCCTGGCGGCGCCGTCCACCAGTTCTGAAAGCGCTCTCCACCAGGCCTCGGCGAGCGAATTCCGGAAATTCGACTGCGCGTTCTCCGCCGCCCGGCGCAGGTAGAGCCGGCGCGCGTTCGAATACTCGTCGCCGTGCGCGACGCCCGCAAGCCTGGCGTGCTCGGAGAGGTCGAATGCCACGGCGTCCGACGCATGCGGAACCCACTTCCGGTCGTCCAGCGACTCCAGCGGCGGAGCTTCCGGCGGCCGCCCGCCATGCGCGGCCTCGATAATCCCGAACGCCAGCCCATGCAGCCTCGCCCGGTCGCCGGGGAGCTGAAGTTGATAGGCGGCGTCGCGAAGGAGCGCGTGACGGAAGAAATAGGCGAGCTCTGCGTTCACGAGCGCGATGATAAGCGGCGCGAGGCGTGCGTAGAGCTCGCGCGGCCGCTATGGAGCACGGCTTACATCGACGAACGGCACCCCCGCCTTCCCGCAAGCCTCGCGCAGCGCCGCTTCCTGCCGCTCCAGCTCAGCCGCGTCCGCCGTATTCCTCAGAAAATCGCAAGCGGTCTTCCACGCACGGCGGGCATCGGCGAAGCGGCGGCGCTCGACGAGGAGAAGCGCGAGGTCGCACTGGAACAGGCCTTCGGAGCGGCGATCGCCTGCCTGGCGAAGGAGGGCGAAGGCCTGCTCGAAGCCCCGCTCCGCCGCCTCCAGGCGGCCGGTGGCGTGGTAGAGCGAGGCGAGGTTTCCCAGCGCGACGCCTTCGAAGCGGCGCGCGCCGAACTCGCGGTGGATGGCCAGCGCCTGCTCGCACATGGGCTCCGCTTCGCGATTCCGTCCGGACTTCATGTAGAGACTCGAGAGGTTGCTGAGCGTGAGCGCCTCGCTGCGCCGGTTGCCGGCTTCGCGGTGAAGCGCGAGAGCCTTCTCGTAGGCGCGTTCGGCCCGGTCCGGGCGGCCTGTCTTCATGAAGAGGAGCCCGAGGTTGCCGAGCGCGACGCCCTCGGTGCGGCGGTCGCCGAGAGCGCGATCGAACGCGAGGGCCTCTTCGAACGCCCGCTCGCTCTTCTCGAACCGGCCGGTCTCGTAGTAAAGGTAGGCCAGGTTGCCCCGCGCGAAGGCCTCGGCGCTCCGGTCGCCGGTTTCGCGGTCGATGGCGAGCGCCTGCTCCATCGCGCGCTCGGCCTGTGCCGCGCGGCCCGTACGGCGATACAGCTCCCCCAGGTTCGCCAGCGCAATCCCTTCGGAATCCCGGTCGCCGGTTTCGCAGCTCAGGGCGATCGCCGCTTCGTAGGCGCGCTCCGACTCTTCGAGACGCTCCCCTGTCTGGAAGATGTTCGCCAGATTGCTGAGCACGACGCCCTCGAGGCGCCGATGGCCGGAAGCGCGATGCACCGCGAGCGCGCGCTCGAACAGCGCTTCTGTGTCCTGTTGCCGGCCGAGGGTCCAGGTGACGAGCCATGAAGCGAGGGCGGACTCGTGCCGGTACTGTTGCTCTCCGTATTCCGCGGTGCGCCGCAGGTAGAGGCGAAGCGCGCGCCCTGCATTCCCGGCCACCCTGGCGTGCGCGGCGAGCTCCTCGGCGAACGGATCCGTCGCGTGCGCCGTGAACTCGCTCACGCCTGCCGCTTCAAGGGGCCGTTCCGAGGGCCGCCCGCCGCAAAGAGCTTCGATGAGCTCCAGCGCCAGCGCATGGAGCCTCGCGCGGTCGCCGGGGAGATGGAGCTGATAGGCGGCGTCGCGCAGGAGCGCGTGGCGAAACAAGTAAGCGACCTCGGCAGTCATCGCGGGCACTCTACTCGCGAGGAATGACGAAACTGGGCGCTCATCAAAGATTGGCCCGGATTCCCGGACTGACACGGAGAAGAAAAGTCATTCGCCTCGCGCTTTCTGCCTGCGGCTCCAGGGATCCCGGATCTTCCTCTTCCACGTCCGCCTCGAAGCCGCCGGCAGGATCGGCGGAACTTCGGGAACCCGGTTGCGTCCAAGTAGCGAAACCCGTAACCGGAGATCTTCATGCGCGCGTCCATCGTTCCTGCGGCCCTGCTCGTCGTGGCATTTTCGACGCTGAAACTTTCCGCCGCCGATCCCGCCGACGCGAAGGCGCTTCGCGGCACGCTCAAGGATGAAGCGGCGGACTCGCTTGGCGCCAACGGGGCGCGTGCGTTCCGAAGCGCGGCGGAATGGAACGCGTTCCTGGACCGGCTCGTGGCGCTCGGGTGGAAAAAACCCGCGGACGATCCCGCGGTCGTGAATGACTTCTCGAAAAACATGGTCGCCTGCGTCTTCCAGTACGGCGACGACTGGAACAAGTTCGCCGTGCGCAAGGCGGCGAGCGACGGAAAACAAGGAGATCTCGAAATCGGGCTTTCGTTCCCGATCCAGAAATCGGGACTGGAGCACGACCAGGAGTGGCACTTCATCTGCGTGCCGCTGCCGCAGGCGCCACGCCTGAAAGTCTCCGTCCTTGTCTATCACCCGGAAAATGGCGGCCCGTGCGCGACGCTCGAGACGGCCAACCTCGATTGGTCCGCAAACCTCGACGACGCGGCGGGCGACGTGATCAACGGCCTGCGCGGAGAAATCAGGCCGGCCGCGGCGACCGTCAAATCCGGCGACGACATCCTCCTCGACTTCACCCTTCGATTCGAAGTCGCCTTCGTCGGCAAGGTCACTCACTTCGCCTCTCCCGCCTCTTCCGCCCTCGTCTGGGACGGAAAGTATTCCAACGGCTACCGCAACCACGGATTCCTCGTCACGACGCCCGACGGGAAAACCCATTTCCTCCGGCGTGCCGTCCAGGACGCATGGGACAAGAACGCGCCGCACCTCGTCGAGGTCACGCACGAAAAGCCCTACATCCTTCCGGAGTGGCGCGAAGGCGAGACGGCGAAGTCGCTGAAAAAACTGGGGCTCGACACGACGGCGCCCGGGATCTACCGGATCACCGGGGTCTACGCCGAGAGCAAGGATTCGTCCGATCACCCCGAGGCCGGCGGGCGGCAGGATTGGCGCGGGGAACTGTTCACGAATACGGTGAAGGTGGAAGTGAGGTAGTCGCCGCTTGGAGCGCAGGGGGTAGGGGGTAGTTGGTAGTAGGTAGGAACGGCTAGAGCTAAGGCCACTCGCCGCGCGGTCTAGTCCCTACTCACTACCCACTACCTACTACCCACTACCTGCTACCCACTACCTGCTACCCCCTGCTCTTGCCGCGGGTCTCCGACCTCACCGGTATCACCAGCCGGAAGCCGACATGGTCCGCAACGCTTCGCACGCTCAGCCCCGCCCTGGAACAGGCGCGCGCATAAACTCCCGTGTCCGTGAAGTCCCCTCCGCGCACGGCGCGCTCGCCCGGGGATTCTGGCCCCGGGTCGTTCAGACAGTGGTCCCCCGCGTTGCCGGCGAGGCCGCGCACGCCGTACGGGGACTCGTCCCCGGGGAAATCCTTCACCGGGACGAGGTGCGCCGCTTCCGCCAGGCTCCTGGAAGCGTTGCACCAGCGCTCGTCGAACTGCGGGCCCCATGGAAAATGCCGCCGGTCGGGGCCCCGCGCCGCCTTTTCCCATTCGAGCTCGTGCGGGAGGAAGCACGCGAGGTGCTCGACCTTCCGGCGCCACGCCGCGTAGGCCATCGCGTCGTCCCACGCGATCCCGACGACGGGCCAGTCAGCGTGCCAGTCCGCCGCCGCGTTCTGCGGCCGGCGCGCGCGCGCCCGCGTGTCGCGCGAAGCGTGGCGGAGCCATTCTGCCGTCGGGACCGCAAAGGCCGGCCCGGGCCAGCAGGCGGCGCCTGTCGGCGCGAGCCGCGGCACACGGCGCGCCGCTTCACGCGCGTCGATGTCGTTCAGGAACTCGGCGTACTCGCGGCAGGTCACGGGGTGGCGCTGGATGAGAAAATCCGGGACGACGCGCGACTCGGACGGAAGCGAGAACGGATTTTTCGAGTCCCCCTGGAAGACGAACGCGCCGCCTGAAACCGGGAGGAAGCCCTCGGGCATTTCGCCGGGGCGGAACAGCGTGACGTCCTGGATCCACGACCCGCAGCGCGGGATCGTCACGGGGCAGCGAAGCGGTTCGAAGCCGTCGGCCTCGACGATGAGGAGCCACGAGCCCATCGGGAGCGCGACGTGCTCGAGCGGCGTGACGCCGAGATAGGCGCCGGCGCCCTCGGGCCGGCTCGCGGAGTCGAGCGCGTAAAGTTCGTGCACCGGCGCGCCGCGCATTTTCTTCGGCCGCGCGGCCGGTTCGACCTCGTTGCGCGACGGCGTCGCCGGGATCAGGCGGCGATTCTGCTCTTCGAATTTCCACGCCCACACGCGCGCGCCCGCGACCGGCGACGGACGGCACGACGAGGCGTGCCAGCGCAGAAATATTCCCGTGGCGGGCTCGATAGACGGGACACCCTCGGCCTGCGCGCGGCCGTCGAGCGCGCGGCCCGTCGCGACGTTGTAGCCGAAGCGCCGGAATTCGCCGGACTGGACGGGGCGGCCCTCGAGAAGGCAGGGGCAGGCGTACGCGGCCGCGCGCACGTGCAGGAACCCGTCCCCCTTCAGCATCCGGTTGAACGCGCCGTCGTTGAACTGCTCCACCGCGCGCCGGTGCACCTCGATCCCGCGCCGGTCCTCCCCTTCTTCCGCTTCCAGAAATTTCCGCCAGTGGATCTCGGCCATCAGGCGGCGCGCCCCCGCGTGCGTCCGGTCGTGGTTCAGCGCGCCGATCAGCTCGCCGACGGCGTCGGCGAACGCGCGCGACTCCTGGCGGACGAGCTCCTCGAGCCGGTCCTGCGCCCGGTAGAACGACGCCTTGTCGCCGCGCGGCTCCAACCGCCGCTCGTCGTGCTTCAGGCTCCGGAACGCCGCCCCCGCCCGCCGCTGCAGCCGCTCCTGCTCGTCCATGTGCCGCCGCGCGCGCGCCACCGCTTCCTCCGCGAGCCGCCGGTTCCGCTCGCGCTCCTTCACGCCTTCGAGGTAGAGCTGGATGTCGTCATGAAGCTCCTTCGCGTCGGCGTAGCGGTCTTCCTTCTTCAGCGAAAGCGCCTTGAGGCAGATCGCGTCGAGCTCGGGCGGGAGCGGCGGCGCCTTGGGGTGCGATTCGCGCAGGCGCTGCGACGGCGGGACGCGCGTGCCGGAAGCGACGTTTTTCAGCACCTCGAGCAGGCTCAGTCCTTCGACCGGGGGCACGAAAGTGAGAATCTCGTAGAGGATCGCGCCGAGCGAGTACAGGTCGCTCTTTTCGTCGAGGTCCGCGATCCTCCCCTCGGCCTGCTCCGGCGCCATGTACGCCGGCGTCCCGACGAGCGCTCCGTCGACCGTGACGCACGAAGAACCGTCCATCGGGAGCACGACAGTCTCCGCCGACTCGCCTCCCGTCCATCCCGCGACGGGCTGCGCCGGCATCGGCTTGACTTCCGGCGCGTTCGTCTCCTTCGCGAGCCCCCAGTCGACGATCAGAACTTCGCCGAAGTCCCCGATCATCACGTTCGCCGGCTTCAGGTCGCGGTGAATCACCCCCTGCGCGTGCGCGAACGCCACCCCCTGGCAGATGTCCTGGAAAACTCCCAGCAGCCGGTGCCGCGTCCATCCCGGGGCCCGCTCCTCCGCGATCTCCCTCAGCAGTTTCCCCAGGTCGCGCCCCTGGATCCGCTTCATCGAAAGCACCAGCCGGCTCTCCACCGCCGCGAATTCGTGCACCGGCACGATGTTCGGATGCTCGAGGCGCGCCGTGAGCTGCGCTTCTCTCATGAAGCGCTCCGCGAGATCCAGCGGCAGGTCGTCGCGCAATAGCTTCAGCGCGACCGTGCGGTTGAGATCCTTCTCCTGCGCTTCGACGATGCGCCCCAGCCCGCCGCGGCCGAGCTCGCGGCCGAGCGTGTAGCGTTCACCGGCGTCATGGGGGTTCAAGCGATCAGGATCCTGTTTTTCGCGACGGACTGGAGTGCAGCCTGCTCCTGTGGAAATTCCACGCATTGCGGAGTTTTTGTTTTCTCCGCCCGCGCTTCAGTAGATTCCCCGGTTTTTCAGGGATTGCTTCCTTTCCCGGGCAGACTAGGATACCCGCGTGGACACGGGGGGACGAATCTGCAAGCGCTGCGGAAAGCCGGTGGAGCCACCGACATCGGGGCTGTTCTGCACAGAATGCCGCGCCGCCGCTTCGACGATCAAGCCGCCTCCGCGCGCGGCGGTCCCTCCTGAAATCCCGGTGACGAGCTCTACGGGCGCAGGGGTGGCGCTGCCGTCGCTCGTCCCGTCGGTCCGGAAACCGTCCGTGGCGCCCGGCGTCGCGGCGGCCCGGGTCGACGCGCCGACCGAGACATCGCTACGGACGCGGGCAAGAGAAGAAACCGCTCCTCCTTCCTCCGAGACGCCCGTGTCCGTCGAGGGGTCGCCCCGCCCCGCATCCGTCCAACCCGCGGCGATGAAGGACCTCCTGCCGCAGACCATCGCCGGACACGAAATCACCGGGATCCTCGGAAGCGGCGGCATGGGAAAGGTCTTCCTTGCGAAGGAACCCGTGCTCGGTCGCGAGGTCGCGCTGAAAGTTCTCAAGCCGAAGGACGCGCGCGAGCTGCTGCTCATGCACCGGCTCCTCGACGAAGCCGTCGTGACCGGCCGGCTGGGCCACCCCGGAATCGTCCCGATCTACCAGGTCGGCAAGGACCCGGAATTCGGGCTGTGGTACACGATGAAAGTCGTCGAGGGGAAGTCGCTCGACGACATCCTCAACGACCTGCGCGAGGAACTCCCCGCCGCCGTCGAGCGATACACGCTTCCCGCGCTCCTCGACATCTTCAAGCGCACCTGCGAAGCCGTCGCATTCGCTCACCACCACGGCGTGGTGCACCGCGACCTGAAGCCGGCCAACATCATGATCGGCGAGTTTGGCGAAGTCGTCCTCATGGACTGGGGCCTCGCCCGCATGCCCGACGAAAACGCCGAGCACGAAATGCTCGCGCCCGCCAGCGCCATGCTCCTCGCGAACGAGGCGGGCGTCGATTCGCAGAAGCGGACCTCCGTCCGGACGATCAAGGGAACCCCCGGCTACATGTCCCCCGAGCAGGCGAGAGCCGACCCCGCGGGCCCGCCGAGCGACGTCTACGCCCTCGGCGCGATCCTCTACCAGATCCTGACGAAGCGTCTCCCCGTCGACGGAAGAGGCGTCCAGGAGCTTCTCGCAAAAACCGTCGCGGGACAGATCGTGCCTCCGGAGAAGCGCGCCGGGGTCCGCGGGCTGCCGAAGTCTCTCTGCCAGATGGCGATGAAAGCCCTCAGCCTCGACCCCGCCGCGCGATTCCCCACCGCCCGGGATTTCGCGCGCGAAGTCGAGGCGTTCCTCGACGGTCGTGTCCCGTGGCAGATCCGCGAAGAAGGCTGGCAGTCGACGGGAGGCGCGTGGGACACGCAGGAAGGCCGTCTGCGCAGCGGCCCCGGCGTGAAATCCAGGGCATTCCACCGCGGGCGACTCGGCGGCGACGTGCGCTTCCACGCCACGATCGTCCCTTCCAGGGACCGGAGCTCGCTCGACACCGGCATCGGGCTCGCCATCCCGTCGCTCTCCTCCCCCGAGGGATACCTCTTCCGCCTCGTCACCGGCGAACGCGCCCGCGTCGAATTCCTGCGCAACGGCGCGCTCGTCGCGCGGCGCCTCGACATCCCCCTCGACGCGGGCATTGAACATCGCGTCGAGATCGAGCGCGAAGGACCGCGGCTCCGCCTCCTCGTCGACGGCCAGCTCGCGCTCGAACACCGGGAAGTCTTCCCGATGCGCGGCGACCGCCTCGCCGTCTCCACCGAATCATCCGGCGTCTCGCTCGCCGCCGTCACCGTCGAGTCCCACGGTCCGCCCCTTCAGCTCGATTTCCTCGCGCTCCCCGACAAAGTTCTCTCGATGGGGCAACTCAAGGAAGCCCGGCTGCTCTATCGCGACATGGCGGAAGCGCACGCCGACCGCAGCGAGGGAGTCATCGCGCGCTTCAAGGCGGCTCAGTGCTCGATCGAGATCGGGGAATTGCCGGAGGCGCAGGCGGACCTGAAGCTGCTCGAGGGAAGCGGATACGAGGCGCTCGGCGTGCTGGGGCAGGCGAAGATCCGGCAGAAGGAGGGGAAGGGGAAGGAGATGTGGGCGGTGCTGCTGCAGGGGCTTGAAAAATACCGCGGCGACCCTGCGCGACTCGAGCTGCGCGCGATGGCGAACGGAATTCTCGAGCAGGCGGAGTGCGAGTCGCCGGCGGCCGCGCGCGACCTCTACATGCAGATGCTGACCGTCCCCGGACTCATGCCGCAGGAGACTGCGCAGGTGTGCGCCGATTTCCTGCGAATGTCCGCGGCGGCCGGGCCCGACAAGGTGCGGCAGGAAGCGCTGGCGCTGCTCGACGCGCACAAGCAGCGCATCGAACTGCGGATGGAGTGCCACGCCGCGCTCGCCCGCCTGGAACTGCCGAAGGAATCAGCCCCGGCCGCGCGCGGGCATCTGGAGAAAACGCTCGGGCTCTCCGAGGGGCTCAACGACGACGATCGCGTGCGGCTCGTCCTCTGGCTCACCGAGTCGCTTCTCGGCGGCACGAACATCGGCGAAGCGGAGGCCCTGCTCGCGTCCGTCGCCGCTTCGATGGACCCGCTTGGCCACGGCGGGATGCGGGTCCGCCACTGGCGCGCGCTTCTGTCGTGCGCGCAGGGAAAGTGGTCCGACGCGCAGAAGCTGCTCGGCGCCGACACGGCCCGGATCGCGACGGCTCAGCATTTCCTGGGCGCTCTCCTGTCGGCGCTCGCCGCGGGAGCCACGACGTCCATTTCGAAATCGCTCGCGACGCTGAGCG